>NZ_MPOR01000011.1:0-160224 GCF_001896155.1 Pseudomonas sp. FSL W5-0203 | reverse complement strand
GAGTGGTGGGGCAAGAGCGTTTTGCTTACTTTGCCGCTTTTGCAAAGTGAGCCGCCGTCAGGGCGGAACCCTAAGTGGCCGTTACCTAAATAACGGATATGTACGCGCTCTGATCCAACATCCCAGTTGACTGTCAGGCCGTCTTCGCAGGCAAGCCAGCTCCCACATGGATCGCATTCCAATCCTGCATCGCTCTACAATGCCCCTATTCATCCCCGGGGGCTTCATGGACATCGAACTGGCACGCACCTTCCTCGAAATCACCCGCTGCGGCAGCCTGGCCGCAGCGGCCGAGAAACTGCACGTCACCCAGACCGCTATCACCGCTCGTGTCAAAAACCTTGAGAACCAGCTCGGCTGCACGCTGTTTGTGCGCAACCGTGCCGGTGCGCGGCTGACCGCCGACGGCGAGGCCTTCGTGGTGTACGCCAACC
Organism: Pseudomonas sp. FSL W5-0203; assembly: GCF_001896155.1. Taxonomy (NCBI): domain Bacteria; kingdom Pseudomonadati; phylum Pseudomonadota; class Gammaproteobacteria; order Pseudomonadales; family Pseudomonadaceae; genus Pseudomonas; species Pseudomonas sp. FSL W5-0203. The sequence continues at coordinate 159,790 of NZ_MPOR01000011.1, read as the reverse complement.
AGTTGCTGCAGACCTGGGAAGCGGCGCGACGCGACCTGCCGTTGCCCGATGGCTATCGCAATGTGCTGCATATCGGCGGAGAGGTCAGCCTGTGCAACCCATTGATGCTCGGCTGGGCCAAGGCGCTGCGCGAGCACATTCCGGGGCACGCGCTGCGCACCGAGGTGCGTGAAGGCGAGTACCTGCTGCGCCAACTGGAGTTGGGTGTGCTCGACGCCGCCTTGGTGTTCCAGCCGCAATACTGGCCGGGCTTGCAGGTGGAGCAGGTGCTGGAAGAAAAACTGATCCTGGTGCAATTGGCGAGCAAACCCTCGCCTTACGTGTATATCGACTGGGGCCAGGGTTTTCGCCAGCAACACGACGCCGCCCTGCCCGACCGTGCGCGTGCCGCGCTGAGTTTCAACCTGGGGCCGCTGGCGTTGCAGTACATTCTGGAAAACGGCGGTGCCGGCTACTTCCGCACACGGGTGGTGCAAAGCTACCTGGACAGCGGCGTGATGCAGCGCGTGCCCAAGGCGCCGGAATTCAGCTTTCCGACCTACCTGGTGTACTCGCGGGCGCGGGATTCGGCGGTGTTGCAGCAAGCCCTGGAACTGCTACGCGCGGTGGTGAAGGCCGAAGGCGACTGGTCGCAACGCTGGGACCCGCTGATTTGAATCACTCTACATCTGCGCACATGCTAGCCTGCTGGTGTTTCCTCTCGCAGCCTTACCGATGAACAAGAAAAAGTCCGTCACCATCAGCGACATTGCCAAACGGGTCGGCATGACCACCATTACGGTGTCCCGGGCCCTGAGCAAACCCGACCTGGTCAAACCCGCCACCCTGGCGCGCATTCTTGAAGTGGCTCGCGAGCTCGACTACGTGCCCAACGCCTTCGCCCGTGGGCTCAAGCGCAGTGAAAGCCTGATCCTCGGGGTCATCACCGCATCGGTAGACAACCCGTTCTACAGCGAGATGATCAAGGCCATTTCCCGCGAGGCGAAAAAGCACGGCTACACCATCATGCTGGTGGACACCGATGAACTTGAAGAACTCGAAAGCAAGGCAGTCGATACCCTCCTGGGCTACCGCGTGGCGGGGATCATCCTGTCGCCGGTTTCCGACGAGCCAAGCTACCAGCCCGACTACCTGGAGCGCCTGGGCAACGGCAAGACCCCGGTGGTACTGCTCGATCGCACGATCCACGACAGCCCGTTCAGCCGTGTTGTGCTCGACAACTACCACAGCGGCCTGCAAGCCGCGCACTACCTGTTACGCCAAACCCCGAACCTCAAGCGCCTGCTGGTGCTGACCGGCCCCGAGCACTCGCGCATCAGCGTGGAGCGCCTCAAAGGCCTGCGGGAAGTGCTGGCCGAACATCCCGACATCCAGGTCGAGGTGCAGGCGGGCGACTACACGCTGATGCCGGCTTATTTACATACTCTCGACTACCTGGCCGCACACTCGGCGCCGGATGCGATCATGGGCTTCAACCAGTTGATCACCCTGGGCGCCCTGCGCGCCTTGCGCATGCACAACATCGCCCATGACAGCCTGACCATCTGTGGCATCGACCGCCTGCCCTTCGCCGATATCTTCGGCGTGCCCATCGCTTGCGTAGCCCATGATGCATCCCTGGCCGGCAGCAGTGCCGTGCGCCTGCTACTTGACCGCCTGCAAGACCCGCACAAGCCACGGGACAAAGTGGTCATCGCCGGGCAGTTGGAAAACGGCTAGCGGCTGGTGTAGCCGCCGTCCACCGGCAGGCTGACGCCACTGATCATGCTCGCCGCGTCGCTAAGCAAAAACAGCACCGGTAGCGCCACTTCCGCCGGTTGCGCAAAACGCCCCAAAGGAATCGCTGCCAGCGCCGGGTCGCGCTTGGCCGGGTCGGACCAGGCCATGGCCGCCATCGGCGTCAAGGTCACGGTGGGGTTGACGCTGTTGACGCGTATGCGAAAACGGCCCCACTCGGCGCATTGCACGCGGGTGATCGCATCCAGTGCAGCCTTGGAGGCGCAGTAGCTCAGGTGATCGTCCAGCGCCACCAACGACGCCTGACTGGAGACGTTGACGATGCTGCCCGCCATGTTCGCTTCGATCATCTTTGCCGCGACCCGGCTGGCCACTTGCGCAGCGGCGCGGGCGTTGACGCTCATCACCTGGTCGAAGGCGCTGGCGCTGATGGCCGCGGCAGGCTCCAGGCGTGAGATACCGGCGCAGTTGACCAGACCGTGCAGAGGCGGCAAATCTTGCAGGGTTTTGTCGAGGGCGACGCTGTCAGCGATATCTACGCACAGGGTGTGGCACCCCAATGCAGCCAACGCCTGGGCATCGCGACCGAGAGCGAAGACTTCAGCGCCGCTGGCGATCAGTTGCTGGGCAATTTCGCGACCGATGCCGCTGCTGGCACCAGTGACGAGGATGCGCTGGTGCAAGAAGTCGAAGGTGGTAGTCATAAATAAAGATCTCAAAACCAATGAAGACCCACTGTGGGAGCTGGCTTGCCTGCGATAGCGGTGTATCAGCTCCCGATAAGGAGACTGACACTCCGCTATCGCAGGCAAGCCAGCTCCCACATTTTTGGACTGTGTTGAATCAGGTGGCTTGCAGGTTGTGCATGACCGGTTTCAGGGCCGGATACAGCTTCAGGTACTCGGCAAACGCCCGGTCATAGGTCATGACATTCTCCCGCTTGGGCTGCGCCCGCAGTTGCAACTGCACCCAACCCGTGTCCATCTGCCCATCACTCACCAGCCCCACCGTATGCGCCGCCAACAACGCCGCGCCCAGGGCCGCTTCTACCTCTTGCACGATGGTGTAGACGGGGTAGCGTGTGACATCGGCGATGATCTGCATCCACAGGTCCGAATGGCTCGCCCCGCCCACCACAATCAAGCGCGGGTCCAGGGAATGCGCGCCCTGGCTGCCCGCTTCGATATTGTGGCGCAGGGCAAAACTCACGCCCTCCAGCACCGCGCGGTACAGGTGAAAGCGACTGTGGTAGAGGTTGAGCCCGACAAAACTGCCGCTGGCGCGGTCATCCCACACCGGGCTGCGCTCGCCCATCAAGTAAGGCAAAAACACCACGCCTTCGCTGCCTGCCGGAATCTTCATCGCGCTCTGCTCCAGCAGCGCCAGGCTGTCTTGCCCCGTGGCCTGGGCCTGCTGTTCTTCGGCCTGGCAGAACTGCTCGCGAAACCAGCTGACCGAGGCCCCGGCGGTGATCGCACCGCCGAAGATGTACAGGTCGCGGTGGCCGTTGTAGACGTGGGGCATGCTCACCAAACCGTGACGTGCATCCACCTGCTGGTTCAGATAGCCCCAGCACATGCTGGTGCCGATCATCGCCACATGATTGCCTGGCTGAGTGACACCCGCCGCCAGGGTCGCCATGGCCGCGTCCACGCCCCCGGCGAGGATCGGCGTGCCCGCCTGCAAGCCAAGGCGTGCGGCCCAGTCTGCAAGCAAACCACCCACCACCTCGCCGGAATACAGCAACCGCTGGGGCATCATCGACTGCGCGATACCCAACGCCTCCAGCATCTCGCCTGACCAGTTGCGCGCCGCCACGTCGTAGACACCACCGATATTCCCGGCGCTGCTGTGGTCCACCGCCAACTCGCCGGTCAGGCACCAATTGATGTAGCTGTTGGGCGGCAACAGGTAACGGGTATCCGCCCACACCTGAGGCTGGTGCTGCTTGAGCCAGAGCATCTTGGTGAAGCCGTAGTAGCTGTCCACCGAGTTGCCGGTGATGGCGAACAAGCGCTCCAGGTCCACATGCTCACGCACCCAGGCCACCTGCTCGCCGGCGCGGCGGTCCATCCAGATCAGGCACGGGTGCAGCGGCGTCATCTGCGCATCCACGGCAATGCCAGAACCGCCGTACAAACTGCTGATGCACAGCGCCTTGACCTGCGGCGCCGGCACCCCGGCCTTGGCCATGCACTGGGCCACGCAAGTCTCGACGGCATCCAGCCACACCTGCGGCCACTGCTCGGCCCAGCGCACTTTCGGGGTGTCCACCCGGTAGCCGTGGCTATGCTGGGCGATGATCGTGCCCTGGGCATCCACCAGCAGCGCCTTGGTGCTCTGGGTGCCAATGTCTACACCGATGACGTAGTCCATCTCAGAGCACCGGCTTCAACAGCACCTTGATCGACTTGGTCGAATTGGCCAGTTCAAACGCCTCGGCCCAGTCGTCCAGCGGGAAATCATGGGTGACGATGCCTTGGGAGGTGACCAGGCCACGCTCGAACAGGTCGATGGCGATCGGGTAGCAATACGGGCCCAGGTGCGCGCCGCGCACGTCGAGCTCCTTGCGGTCGCCGATGATCGACCAGTCCACACTGGTCTCGGCGCCAAACACGCTGAACTCGACAAAGCGCCCGAGCTTGCGGATCAGGTCCAGGCCCTGGGTGACGCCGGCCGGTACGCCGGTGGTTTCGATATAGACGTCACAGCCGTAGTTGTCCGTCAGCCCGTTGATGATCTCGCGAGCGTTGTCACGGGCGGGGTTGATCACCACATCGGCGCCGAACTTTTTCGCCAGTTCCAGGCGCTCGTCGACCATGTCGATCACCACCAGTTTTTTCGGGGTCTTCAGCGCGGCGACCTGGACCATGCACAGGCCAAGGGTACCCGCGCCGGCAATCACCACCACGTCGTCGAGCTGGATATCGCCACGGTTGACGGTATGGATCGAGCAGGCCATCGGCTCCACCAGCGCCGAGTCTTCAAGGGACACCGATTCGGGGATCTTGTGCACGATGGCGGTCTTGGGAATGCGCATGTACTGGGCCATGCCGCCTTCGGCCACTTCGCGCTGGAAGCCGAAGATATTGTGCACTTCGCACATCCAGTATTTGCCTGATTTGCAGAAGCGGCATTTGCCACACGGCACGATCTGTTCGGCGATGACCTTGTCACCGACCTTGACCTCAAAGTGCTCCTCGGCGCCCTCGCCGGCTTCGACCACGTAGCCGAAAAATTCGTGGCCCGGTACTACCGGCGCCTTGACCCAGGGGTTGTCGCCGCCCCAGAACATCGCCGCGCCCGAGTGGCACTTGCAGTCACTGGCGCAGATGCCGCAGGCGGCGATACGGATCACCAGCTCATTGGTACGCGCCTGGGGTTTGCCGATGCGCTCCAGGCGGTAGTCTTTCGGGCCGTGGCAGACGACGGCTTGCATGTGAGTGTGCTTGTCCATGTGTTCGGTCCTGTGTAGTGAAGTATTAACGATGGCGCTGACGGCTGATGAAAATCGCCAGCAAGATGATCCCGCCCTTGATCACGCTCTGGACGTAGGGCGACACGCCAAGCATGTTCAAACCGTTGTTCAACACGCCCAGCAGCATGGCGCCGAGCAAGGTGCCGATGATCACTCCGCGGCCGCCGGCAATCGACGCACCACCCAGTACCACGGCGGCAATCGCATCCAGCTCGAACGACACGCCGGCATTCGGCTGGCCGCTCATCAAGCGCGAGGTGAGCACCAGCCCGGCAATCGCGGCGGTGAAGCCGCTGATGCCATACACCAGCAGCTTGAAACGCGCCGCTCGCACCCCGGACAAGCGCACCGCTTCTTCATTGCCGCCGATGGCGTAGATGTAGCGGCCGATGCGGGTGTGTTGCAGCAGCACATAGGCCGCCAGGTAGGTGATCAGCATGATCAGGATCGGCACCTGCAGGCCAAACACACTGGCGCGACCGAAGAATGCGAACCACTCTGGCAAGCCGGAAATCGGATAGCCGTCGGTGTACATCAGCCCGAACCCACGGGCGATGCCCATGGTCGCCAGGGTGACGATGATCGGCGGCATATGCAGGTACGCCACGAACAGCCCGTTGCCGATGCCGAAGGCCACGCCCACTAGTAGCCCGACGCCAATCGCCAGGCCCGGCGGCAACCCGGCGACCATCAGCCCGGCGGTCAAGGTGCCGGACAACGCCATCACCGGCCCCACCGACAAGTCGATACCGCCGGTGAGAATCACGCAGGTCATGCCCACCGCGATGATGGCGTTGATCGACACCTGGCGGGCGATGTTGGAGAGGTTGCTGGCGGTGAGGAAGGTGTCGCTGGCGAGGATCATCACCAGAGTCACCACCACCAGCCCGACAAAGGGATAAAACGCCGGCGAACGCAGCAGCCGCGCCAGGTTCAGGCGCAACCGGCCGGTGCCGGCGGTGTTAATGGACGTATTCACTTGAGCCCCCTGTTGCATGGCGCATGACCTCTTGAGGATTGACGGCGGACGCTTCCAGTACTTTGACGATGGCGCCCTTGTGGAACACGGCGACGCGGTCGCACATGCCGATGACTTCGGGCAGCTCGGAGGAAATCATGATGATCGCGTAGCCCTGTTCGGTGAGGCTGCGCATCAACGCGTAGATCTGCGCCTTGGCCCCCACATCGATGCCGCGTGTCGGTTCGTCGAACACCAGCACGTCGCAGTGGTGGTTGATCCAGCGGGCGATCACGACTTTTTGCTGGTTGCCGCCGCTGAGGTTCACCACAAGGCTTTCGCCACTGGGCGCCTTGATCGACAGCTGGCGCATCAGCGCTTCGACGCTGGCGCACTCGCGGGCCTTGTCGATCAGGCCCGAGGCGTGCTGATACTTGGGCAAATTGTTCAGGGAGATATTTTCGCGAATGCTGAAGGCGGTGATCAGCCCTTCGCTCTTGCGGCTTTCGGGGAGCAGGCCGATGCCGTGGGCCAGGGCTTGAGCCGGGTCATCGAGGCTGACTTTTTCCCCGCGCAGCCACACGTCTTTGCTCATCGTGGGCAGCGCGCCCATCATGCCCAGGGCCAGCTCGGTGCGGCCCGAGCCCACCAGGCCGGCGAAGCCCAGGATCTCGCCTTTGTGCAAATTGAAACGGTTGTGGGGGCCGTTGCGCACCAGCTGGATATCCTTGACCTCCAGCAGCAAGGGGCCGCGTTCGCTGCTGGGTTTGGGCGGGAAACTGCATTCCAGTCGGCGGCCGACCATCATCTCGACCAAGTGATCGATATCGCTGTCGGCCACTTCGGTAACGCCTGCATTGCTGCCGTCGCGCAGGACGCTGATGCGGTCGCAGACCTGGAAAATCTCTTCCAGATGGTGCGAGATAAAAATCACCGCCACGCCTTGGCGCTTGAGTTCGCGCATGATGTCGAACAGCAACTCGGCCTCACTGGGAGTCAGTGTCGCGGTCGGCTCATCGAGCACCAGCAGGCGTGCATCCAGGGCCAGGGCCTTGGCGATTTCGACAAACTGCTGCTCGGCCACGCTCAGGTGCTTGACCGCGCAGTGCAGGTCAATGCTGACCCCGAGGCGCTGGAACAACGCCTGCGCGGCCTCGGCCATTTCGCGTTTGCGCAACAGGCCGAAGCGGTTGCTCAGCTCATGGCCAAGGAAGATATTTTCTACCGCCGTGAGGTAGGGAATCAGGCTGAACTCCTGGAACACAATGCCAATCCCGGCGGCAATCGCATCCCGATAGGTCGCAAATTGTCGGGCCTGCCCGTCGATAAGGATCTGCCCTTCGTCCTGGTGCTCGACCCCGCCCAGAATCTTCATCAGGGTGGATTTGCCCGCGCCATTTTCCCCGAGCAAGGCGTGGATTTCGCCGCGCTCCACTTGCAGGTTGATGGCCTTGAGGGCCTGCACCCCAGGGTAACGCTTACAGATGTTTTCCAGCTTCAGAAGACTGCTCATACCGCCGACCTCGCACTCAGAAGGAAGACCTGGGCCCCACGAACTACGCGGGGCCTGGGGGGTTTACCAGCTGAAGTCCTTGGCCTTGGCCTGGTCGATCAGGGTGATGTCCACCGGCACGCTGGCCGGTACTTGGGCGCCCCACTTCTTGGCCAGGGCGATGCCCAGGGCGAGGCGGATCTGGTCGCGGGGGTATTGGGCCGAGGTGGCGATGAAATGGCTGCCGGGTTTCTGGATCGCCTTGATCGCTTCCGGCGCACCGTCGACGCTGACCAGCTTCACGTCCATACCGCTGGCTTCGATGGCCGACAGCGCGCCGAGGGAGCCATTGTCATTCACGCTGAAAATGCCCTTGAGGGTAGGCTGGGCCTGCAACATGTTTTCGGTGACGGTCAGGGCCTGATCGCGTTCCTGTTTGCCGTTCTGGATGCTGACAATCTTGATGTCCGGGTGCTTGGCCACCGCCTCTTTGCAGCCGCGCACACGTTCGAGGATCGGCACCACGGCGATGCCGTCAAGGATAGCGATATTGCCTTTGTCACCGATGGTTTTAGCCAGGTACTCACAGGCCTGGAAACCAGCGTCGAAGTTCTTCGAGCCCACGAACGAATCCAACGGGCCATCTGCCTGGGCATCCACCGCCACCACTACGACGCCGGCAGCATGGGCCGACTTGACGGCCGATTGCACGCCGACGGAGTCAGTGGGGTTGATCAACAGGATGTCGATGCCCTTTTGCAGCATGTCTTCGACATCACTGACCTGCTTGGACACGTCGTGGCGGGCGTCAGTGATGATCAACTTGGCACCGATGGTCGCGCCGGCTTCTTCCAGGGCGTTTTTCATGGTGACGAAATAGGGGTTGTTGATTTCCTGGAACGAGGCGCCGATGCGGATGGGCTTGGCGGCGTCGGCAAACGCGGGGGTCGCGCTGCCCAGGGTGATGCTGGCAGCCAGTAAACACAGGGTTTTTGGGAGCATTTTCATGGCGTGGGTCTCTGTTTTGTTTTTATTTTTAGAGCAAATGTTATCGTTAACATTTTGCCAGAAGCTAACAATTAATTCAGACCTGTGCAAGTCTCCACTGGTCGGCCTCGGGCAAAAATATGTGAGCTGGCTTGCCTGCGATAGCGCAGTGTCAGTCTACTGATCTGGCCCTGATACACCGCCATCGCAGGCAAGCCAGCTCCCACAGGGCGATGAGGTGGTCAGTAAAAACTCGCACATCCGCTTACGCCAACTAAGCTCAGCCTCAAATAAAAACACAGCGAGCAGCCGGCCATGCCCCACCCGACCGAGACTTTCCGCGACCGTTACCGCGCAAGCGTCAACCCGCGTTACAACCCCTGGCTGCACGCCGCATTCGTGCTTGGCTACGGCATCGCCTGCATCACGCTGGCCTGGTCCTCCACCGCCGATATCACCGCCCTCCAGTGGCTGACCGTGCCCTTGAGCCTGCTGTTTTTCAACCTGTGTATCTATCTCGTGCACCGCCACCTGGGCCATCACAAACATGCCTTCGCCCGGCTGTTCTACGCACGCCACACTGGCGACCACCACAGCTTCTTCACCCCTGATCACATGACTTACGACAGCCCCCGGGACTGGCGCGTCATCCTGTTTCCAGCCTGGCTGATCGTGCTGCACAGCCTGGCCATCACCCTCCCCGCCTGGTGGCTGCTCAGCCAACTGAGCCCCAACGTTGCCGGGTTGTTTGCAGGCTGCATGATCCTTGGCTACCTGCTCTACGAAGTGTTCCATGCCTGCGAACACCTGCCTGCTGAACACCCGGTGGCACGCCTACCGTGGATTCGCCAGATGCATCGCCTGCACGCCTTGCATCACCGTCGTGAGCTGATGCAGGGACGTAACTTCAACATCGTGCTGCCGTTGATGGACTATCTATTTGGCACTTTGCATTGGGAACCCGCGGTAAAAAAAAGGGGCAGTCCAACTGGACTGCCCCCCGCTTCACACACATAGATCAATCAGCGCACGATAGTCTGGCTGCAGATGTGGCCGAGGCTGACGTATTGGACGGTATTGCCACCCACGCCCACACCAGGGAACTCCCTGAGCTCGATGCGCCAGCCGCCCTCGTTGAACCAGGTTTCCCAGTTGTAGGTCTGGCCTGAGGCGCTGTCCGGGTAGCGCACTTTGTAGTCCCCAGAGCAGGTGCCCAGCGCGACATTCCCCGAGGCCGCGCCGGTGATGCCAGTCTTGGCCTCATAGTCGACCCAGTTGTAAGTGGCGCCAAAATGCTTGTCGACCCGCAGTACAGGAGTGACGCCACGCAGGGGCTCGCCAGTGCTGTCTGACCACTGGGTGCTCCAGCTCAGATTGCGAGCCGCCTGGGTGGCCAGTTGGAAGATCGAGCTGGGAATCCGCACCACGTTATCGCCGTTCACATTGTGCTGGTTCAGGCGTGGCGCCGAGCCGAGGGTCAGCTTGTATTGAGCCTGAGGGTTCAATGCCACCGCCGGGTTGGCCCGCACGCGCACCTTGACCGTGTAGCCCGGCGTCAGGTTGGGATAGGTAGAAGTAGAGCCCTGCGGGACTTCCACCCACTGGGTGCCATCGAACCGTTCGAAGATCCACTGGTTACGCGTGCCCGCACCGTCATCGCCCAGGAACATGCCCACACCTTGGCCACGCAACGAGACGAAGGAGAAGTAATCCACGTCATTGACGCTGTCGAGGTTACCGGTCACCTGGTTCAAGGCATCCGGCAGCGCGAACGCGGTTTGCTCAGTGTCGTTGGGCTCGTAGGCATCAATATTGCTGTCCACTGCCACACCGAAACTGAACTGCGAGTTGCTCGCGGCATTGGCCACCATGAACCAGTAGTAGTCACCAGCCGGCAACACGCCGTTGAGGTATTCATCGGCACTGCCGGGGTTATCCGAGGTGCCCAACGGCGTCAGGTTGCCTTGGCCGTCGTCATGGAACAGCGTCAACGACATATCCGTGCCGGCACTCTGGTTCAGCAGCTGCACCTGGATTCGCGCGTTTTTCGGCAGGTTGAAGTGGTAAGCGATTTGCGCGCCGGTCTCCACACCGGTGAGAGTGTAAAGCGTGTTGATATCCAAGGTGGGAAACAACGGCGTGAAGGCTGCAACCGCGGCCTGTTTCATGTGCGCCGAGTCAGGTTTTTCCAGCAGGCCAACCGGGGAGTCGATCGCCACATTACCGACGGCTGCCTTGCTTTTTTTGACGACGTTGGACTGCCCGGCCTTGGCAGCATTGAGCTTTTGCTTGAGCTCGCCCGAGACGCTGGCCTTTTCCAGCGTGCCGCCAGGTTTCAATGCTTTGTCCACGGCCTGCTTGACCGCCTGCGCGCTGAGTTTTGCCGGGTTTTGCTCGGCCAGGGCAAAGGCCGAAACGAAGCAAGAGGCCGCCATGGCCGCGCCCAGAATGAAGGCTTTTTTCGATTTCATTTTTTATCCATCCATAGTTAAAAAATTGAAGCTCAGGTAACCGGTGACATCCGGTCACCTGGGATGGACTGTAGGACAAGACTGTATGCATGTACAGTATTTTTTTTAAAAATGTGAGCCCTGAAATTAAGGTTCAGGAAGCGAGAGCACCTCTAAAGCCAGGTACACCAATAGCCCCAACTGATCGCCCAAATCATCGCGAGCCGATAGGGCCATACAGCCCAACGCTTGAGCGCTGGCGGAATGACGGCTAACTCTGCCTCGGTCATGTAACCTTCTTTGACGGAGCGTTCTGGTGCGCGGAGGATATCAATCATGAGACACATGCGATGAAACCTGACGAACCGCTGGTTTCGTCCCCAACGTTGCTGATATTTACGCACCTGCACGTTTTCAATGAAGTAACCTTCCAACTCCTCGAGTTTTGTTCGTTCGACAAAAAGTATCAGTCCTAAAACCACAAACGTCCCGATGATCATCACAGCGGTATAGGCGACAAAAAAATCCACGCTTAAGCCCCCTCTGACTGGAATATCAAATCACCGTTGCGCTCTACAATTTTTCCGCCGAGAAACGCCCCGCCATCCCCGCCCTTCTTACCGCCTATATACCCTGCCGTCGCCCCTCCAATTATTCCGCAGGTCAGAGCACCGGATCCTCTCGTGGCGACACCTAGGAAAATGTGGCATGCCCGGCGTGTTAATTCAGCCCCTATTACCCCTGCGCCAGCCGCCCCTGCCACACCCCCCACCAACCTCCCAGTCTCCACATACTTCGCTCTGTTGCATTGCGCCTCCCTTCCCACCACACACGCCTCCTTCATTTCCAAACCCGCCACGCCTACATCCAACGCCAACCCAAGATATGTCCCTTGCTTTAACCATTTCGACATCTGCGTAATCGTCCGAACCCGCTGCGCATACCCCGCAATCTCGCCTTGATGCAGATAGCTTTTAGTCGAGATCCCGAGCGCTCCCTTCAGCGGTTGATTGCCACGCAACCCCGAGCCAAATCGTGCAGCCCCTTGCAGTTGCATATCCAAAACGCCAAACATCCTTTGACGCTGTCGTATGAACGACTCTCTGTCCAAACCACCGTCCTTCAATTGGCGATGCAGTTGCTCGATTTCCTTCAAAGTCTGTGCAACCGACTGCAGGTGCCGGCTCCAAGCCGACGTCGCGCTGCCGATGCCTATCGAGCCATACCCCAGAATGCTCTGCGCCAAGTCGTAATTTGTGTTTCCTGCTCTATCAAGCGGCACATTCTGGTCCAGTTGGCGACTAATCTCTTCAGCGTGGCGCATCAACCAGGCTTCTTCGATTGAGCAATGGGCACTGGACGTTTCTGGAACGATCACCAACTCACCCGGCCTCACCGTTCCTTGGCGCAGGTGTTTATTCAGCACATCAAAATGATCTGGGCCCTGCAACAAAACTGCGTGCCATAGCCGTGATTTCAAAAATGAGTAGGGTGTAGCCTGTTTATTGATGTAGCCGTACGCCATGTCCTGGATTCCGATACCGAGAGAGATGGCATCGAAATATAAGCAAGCGCCTACAGCCCGAACACAAGCAGGCGGGGGTCAAAAAGTACGTTTGGGAAGTTGCCTACACAGCAAAAAATGAACGCCTACAGAAAGCGCCCCTAATACCCCGTCATCTCCAAATACCCCACCCCACCCTCAAACCGCACCGGCCCTTCCCAATACGGAATACCCAGGTCCATCCACGCCTTCGGGTTGACGGCTTCGGTGGTGATGTCCAGCTGTTTGCCGGGAATTTTCAGCGACCAGCGTGTGGGAATGTTGCGCCCGTCGATGGCCGTGGTGGTCAGCGGTGTGAGTTGGATGTCGCTGTTGTGCAAGGTCTGGGTGTGGCCCTGGGCGTCGATCCAGGTGCCGGTGAGGTAACCGTCGCTGTCTTTCTGCCGCACGCGAAACAGCATCAGCTGCGCGCCGCGGTCCAGGTGCAGGGAGAACCAGTCCCAGCCGGTCTGGCTGGCGGCCAGGGGTTGGCTGCTCCACTCGCGGTCGAGCCAGGCTGGGCCGCTGACCTGGTAGGTATGGCCGTCGAGGCTGACGCTGCCGTTGGCAGTGAAAAACGGCTGGCTGTAGTAGTACGACGCCTGGCCCTGGTCGGATTTGCGGCTGTAGCCATGGTCGCCTTGCAGCACCAGCGGGCGGCTGGAAGTCAGGTGCAGGTCGTACGCAAATTGCGCGCCACTGGCCTTGAGTTGCATGTCGGCCAGGGGGCTGGCGGCGCCGGGGCGGCTGGCGAAGTTCCAGTCGTCGATCCAGGCGTTGAACGGCTCTGCCTGGGCCCCGGCTTGCCCCACGCCACCCCGGGCCAGGCGTTCGGCGGCGTAGTGGCGGGTGGCGGAGGTGACGGCGGCGTGGCCGAGCCACACGGTTGAATCGCGCCAGCCCGGTTGGACGGGACCGGCCTTCAATGCGTTGCGAAACAGCGTCCATTGCACGCCGAAGACATTGCCTTCGTCATCCTTGAGGTTGGCCGTGACGTACCACCATTCGATACGAAAGCCGTCATGGGGCCCGTGGTCCTCGGGAAAGCTGAAGACTTTGCCGGGCACCACCTGGGCAAAGTCCGCCGCATCGCTGCCCAGCCCGGCGAAACTGTCCTCGGGTGCGGGCGCCTGGTCGCAGCCGCTCAGCAGTAACCAGGCGATGCACGCCAATGCCTTAATCTTCATGGGCGAACGTCCTCAACAAATCCGCCGGGCGGCTGCGGTACAGCTGCCAGAGGGGCCAGGCCGACGCGAGCAAGGTGGCAAGCATCGCCAGCCCCAGCAATTGCGCAAGCTGCCCGGGGAATACTTGCAACGGCAGGCGCCAGCCGAAGGCCTGCACGTTGATCACCGCATCCAGGCACCACGCCAGCAACAGCCCCAGCGGCAACGCCAGGATCAATGTGAGTACCGCCAGCAGCCAGGTCTGGCCGAGGTTGAGCAGCATCAATTGTCGGCGCGTCACGCCCAGCGCCCACAACGGCGCGAGTTGGCCGAGGCGGCTTTGGCTCTGGGTCAGCAAGCTGATGAACAATGCCACGCCGGCGACGCCAAGGGTCAGGCTGTTCAACGCCGCGGTGGCGGCGAAGGTGCGTTCGAAGACCTGGCTGGACCACCCCTTGAGTTGCTGTTGATCGACGATGCGGCTGTCTTCCAGGGCGAACTCACGCTGCACTTCACGGATCAGCGGCGGCACGTCGGCGGGCGCCACCCGCAGGTTGAAGCGCGCCGGTGAGAGCGTCGGCCAATGCGCCAACAGGTGCTGGACATTGACCAGCAGATGGCCCTTGGGGTTGCCGTAGTCGGCATAGATGCCGACGATCTTCGGCGCCCAGGTGCCCTGCGGAGTGGGGATGGACACCGTGTCGCCCAGTTGCACCTTCAGGCGTCGCGCCAGTTGTTCGCTGAGCATCAGGCTGTCGTCTTGCAGCAAGCGGTCCCAGGGCGCGTCCACCGCCTCCAGCAGCGGCCAGTGTTGACGATAAGTGGGGTTGTCGACCACGCCGAACACCTCCGCGGGCCAGCCTTGCAGTTGCACCGCCACCTGCCAGGCGGGCAATACGGCCTGCACCAGGGGCTGACGGGTCAACCACGTTTTCAGTTGCTCGGCCTGCTGCGGATTTTGCGGGTTGAGGTACAGCTCGGCGGTGAGGCGTTGCTCCAGCCAATGGGTGAAGGTCTGGCGAAAGCCCGAGGTCATGGAGCCGGCGCCGATATTCGCCGCCAGGGCCAACAGCAACGCCATCAGCGCCAGGCTCAAGGCCGGCAGTTGTTGGCGGCAATCGGCCAGGAACCACTGGCCCAGTACCGAGCGACTACGCCCCAGCACGGCTTTCAATAACCCATTGAGCAGCACCGGTAGTGCCAATGCCGCGCCCAACAGCAAGGCCGCCATCAGCACAAACCCGGCGGCCAGGCTATCGCCCAGCCACAGCGCCAACAAAGCGATCGCCAGGGCCGCGGACGCCACCCACCCCTGGCGCCGCAGCCAGCGCCCATGGGCTTGATGCCAGGCTTGGGCGTTGGCCAGCGCCAGTAACGGCAAACGCGCTGCGCGCCACAGGCTACTGGCTCCGGCGAGCAACGCGCCGAGCAGGCTCACGCCCAGGCCGGCCAGCCACCACCAGGGGCTCAAGTTCAATTGGCCGGCGACTTCGGCGCCGTACAGGCCGCGCAAACTGGCGGCGACATCCGGCAGCAACAGGCTGGCCAGCAGGTAGCCGCTGGCGATACCGAGCACACCGCTCAACACCGCCAAAGCGCCCAATTCGACGCCCAGGCTCAGGATCAGCATGCGTGCGCTGACTCCACAAGCGCGCAAGGTTCGCAGCAGGCCACGGCGCTGTTCCAGGGCCAGGCCGATGGCCGCATGCACGATAAACAACCCCACCACAAAGGATAAAAAACCCACCGCATCCAGGTTCAGGTGAAAGCTCTCGGTGAGGCGTGACAGGTTGTTGTCCTCGCCCTGCTTGAGTTGCAACGCGGCGGGTGGCGCGGGGTGGCGGGCGGCGAAGGTGTTGTCCAACAGTAAGCGCGACAGGCGCCCGGGCATGTTGAGCAAGGGTTGGGCAAAACCGATATCCGTCAGCAGCAGGCCGGGCGCCATATCCGCTTGCACCTGGAACGGTGGCAGGCGTTGCCCAGTAGAAGTCAGCGGCTGCTCGCCCTCATGCAACCCCAGCGCCTGCAAAGTTTGCGCAGCGACCCAGGTACGCCCCGGCGGCTCGAAGAACGCCAGCATTTGCGCCTGGCTCAAGCGTTGCCCCGCCACGCTGCCGCTGCCGGGCAACGACACAGGGTCGATGCCCATCAGTTGCAGACGCTGTTGGTCACGCCCCTGGAGCACCACTCGCCCCTGCACCACCGGGGATACCGGCCAGCCGGCGCGGCGCAGCTCGGCAAACAGTGCCTGGGGGAAACTGGCGGCGTCCGGCGCAACCAGGCTGGCTTGGGGTTCGCCACCGATCAATTGGCTGGCGCGTGCGTAGCTGTCCCGCGCCTGGCTGTTGAGGGCCTGCACGCCGGTCAGTAGCGCGGTGGCCAGCCACAAGCCGGTGAGCACGCTGAAAAATTGCACCGGATGGCGCCGCCAGTGGCTCAGCAATGCGCGTAGCGTCCAGTAAAACAGCGCCATTTCAGCGCGCGTCCATTGGCACGACACGGCCACGGTGCAGCACCACTTGCCGGTCAAGCCGTGCGGCCAGGCGCGGGCTGTGGGTGACCATCAGCAGGCTGGTGGGGCTGTCCCGCAGCAGGTCCAACAGCAGTTGCAGCACTTCATCGCTGGTGGCTTCGTCGAGGTTGCCGGTGGGCTCATCGGCCAGCAACAAACCCGGTCGCGAGGCCAGCGCCCGCCCGACGGCAACCCGTTGCTGCTGGCCACCGGAGAGTTGCTCGGGGTAACGCCGGAGCAAGTCGCCCAGTCCCAGGCGCTCCACCAATTGCGCTTGCCAGTACGGGTCGAAACGCCCCGCCAGCCGCGCCTGGAACGCCAGGTTGTCTTCCACGCGCAAGCTGCCGATGAGGTTGAACTGCTGGAAGACCAGACCGATTTGCGTGCGGCGCCAATGGGCCAGTTGCCCTTCGTTGAGTTGGTCGAGGCGCTGCTCGCCGATGCGGATGCTGCCGGCGTCCACTCGGTCCAGCCCGGCCACCAGGTGCAGCAAGGTGCTTTTTCCGCTGCCCGATTCGCCCATCAGCGCCAGGCTGCTGCGTTCACCCAGGTGCAGGTCGACGCCGGCCAGGACGGTCAGCGGGCCTTGCGGGGTCGCGTAGTTTTTAACAACACCTTGCACCTGCAACATAAGAACGCTCATCTGAAGGACCAGCAACGAGAATAACGGCTGACGCTCCTGCCCACGCAAATTTTTCACATGGATTTCACCGTCTGCCCATCCACCGAACTTTAAAGTGCCCGCCAACTCGTGGTGACTCACAACTTATTAGTTAATCCAAGTGACACTCCTAACATGCAAGTGTTCAGCAAAAAGACAGCGGCGCTGTGACAGTCTCCTGCCTCACCAAGGGCAACTGCCCAATCGTGCAGCCTTTTTATAAACACAATAAACAGTGCCGAGGATGAACCGCGTGGCAGACATGATCCTGGCCAACCCCCAACCCAAAAGGTCAAGGTTAAAACGCCTGAGAAAATACCGCCTGCACCTGCTTGGCATCAGCGTTACCGCCTTGTTGTTGACGGGCTTTTTATTCTGGCCCAGCTCGCCCCTGGACCTGGGCGTGGGCAATCGCCTGCTGACCTCCGGGGTGCTCGCCAGTTGGCGTGAGGGTGAGCTGGTGGTGCTGGTGCGCCATGAGGAGCGCTGCGACCGCTCGGCCAACCCCTGCTTCGGCCCCGCCGATGGCCTGACCATCAACGGTACTGAACGCGCCGTCGAACTGGGCAAAGCCTTTGATTCATTGGGCATGGCCCTGACCGACGTACTCAGCAGCCCCACCACGCGAACCGCGCAGACGTCACTGTTCATGTTCGGCAAGACCGAACTGTCCCCCGGCCCGCTGGCCATCTGCGGCGACGCCATGGGCGATGAAATCCTCGGCCACAAACAGCCGAGACGCAACCTGATGCTGATCACCCACAGCGCCTGCATGAGCGACTTCCAGACCAGCCTGGGCTTCCCTCACGCAGCCGCTGCAGAGTACGGCAGCGCACTGTTCGTCAAGGTGCTGCCCAACGGCACCTTCAAGGCCATGGGCACCATGAACAGCGAAGAGTGGACCGCCGCACTCAAACAACTTTAATTACACTTGTTTACATATTAAGCCACAACGTGTTCAGCAAAACGACAGCCCTGTTCTGGCATGTTTAGTCGCGTCTATTAGTTATGTTTTCCTACAACTACTTAGTGACCCTTACGATGCTTCACCCTATTAAGTTAATACCGCCATTGCCCGTATTTGAACGTTATGGAGCGATGTGCGCATGCCCCGCGTAAACCCTCTGGCCTGGCTATTGCTGGGCGTTGCCGTGTTCATCTTGTTGCCCCTGGGCTTTCACGGTTTATGGACGCCAGACGAAACCCGCTACGCCCAGGTCAGCCAGGAAATGCTGATGAGCGGCAACTGGGTGGCGCCGCACTTCATGGGCGTGCGTTATTTCGAGAAGCCCGCCGCCGGCTATTGGCTCATCGCCCTCGGCCAGACGGTGTTCGGTGAAAACCTGTTCGGTGTGCGCATCGCCTCGGTCCTGAGCACAGTCCTGAGCGTGGTGCTGGCCTACCTGCTCGCCCGGCGCGTGTGGAATGACCCGCGCAAGAGCTTTGCCTGCGCGCTGCTCTACCTGAGTTTTGGCCTGGTAGCCGGGCAAGCCGGGTATGCCAACCTCGACCCGCAATTCACCCTGTGGGTGAACCTGAGCCTGGTGGCGTTGTGGTTTGCCCTGGACTGCCGCACGCCACGCGAACGCCTCTGTGCCTGGGCGGTGTTGGGGGTGGCCTGCGCCATGGGGTTCATGACCAAGGGCTTCCTGGCCTGGCTGTTGCCGGTCTTGATCGCCGTACCCTACCTCGTCTGGCAGCGGCGCGTCGGCGAGTTGATGCGCTACGGGCCGTTGGCGGTGCTGGTCGCCGTGCTCGTATGCCTGCCCTGGGCCCTGGCCATCCACTTGCGCGAACCGGATTACTGGCATTTCTTTTTCTGGCATGAGCACATCCGCCGCTTTGCCGCCGACGATGCACAGCATGCACGGCCGCTGTGGTTCTTCCTGCCGATCATGGTGGTGGCGTGCCTGCCGTGGGCTGCCTTGTTACCCGGCACCCTGCTAAAAACCTGGCAGGAAAAGCGCCAGCCGGTGATTGCCTTTCTCGCCCTGTGGCTGTTGCTGCCCCTGGGCTTTTTCAGCCTGAGCAAAGGCAAATTGCCGACCTACATCATGCCGTGCCTGTTGCCCCTGGCCTTGTTGATGGGCCACGGTTTGATCGACCTGATCAAGCAAGGCAAGGCGCGCCCACTGGCCATCAACGGCGCGCTCAATTTCGTGCTCGGCATGACGGCCATGGTGGCGCTGATTTACCTGCAAATCACCCGCCCGCTGTACGGCAATAGCCATGCGCAGATGTTCAACCTGTCCCTGACGTTTATCGTGCTGCTGGGCTGGATCCTCGCCAACCTGCTGCAAGCGGTGCGCCCGTTGACGTTGTGGGCGATGCCCGCCCTGGGCATTGGCTTGCTGGTGGCCCTGCTACCGGCGGGCATGCCGGCCCTGATCGAAGATAACGAGATGCCCGACCAATTCGTGCTGGAACATCTGGACGAACTGCAACCTACCCGTGCTTTGCTAAGCAATGACCTGGGCCTGGCATCGGCCTTGACCTGGCGCCTGCGCCGGCCCGATGTGGCGTTTTATAACACCCAGGGCGAGCTGCGCTACGGCTTGAACTACGAAGACGCGGCACAGCGCAAGGTCACGCCGGACAGCGTCCAGGCCTGGCTGGTCGAGGCACGCCAACACGGGTCGGTCGGCGTGCTGATGCAGGTCAAGAGCACCAGCGAACACCGCGAAGAAGGGCAATTGCCCCCCGGCGGCAAACGCTATCGCAAGGGCAACCTGGTACTGACGATTTACTCCCAACAACCTTGAATGCAGCGCCTGCCACGGGGAACATCCCATGAGTTTCTGGAAAACCGAACGCGGCGCTCTGGTGTTACTGCTGGGTACCTCGGCCTTGCTGCTCTTGCTGGGCCTGGGCAGCCGCGACCTGTGGGGGCCGGAAACGCGCTGGGCGAATATCGCCTTGCAGATGCTGCAAAGCGGTGACTATTTCGACCCATACCTCAAAGGCACGCCGTATTACGACAAACCCCTGCCCTCCTACTGGCTGATCACCGGGTTTGCCCATCTGCTCGGCGGCCTCGGCCCGTGGTCGCTGCGCCTGTCATCGGTGATTGCCGCGTGGTTGAGCACCTGGCTGGTGTACCTGATCGGTGAACGCCTGTTTCGCAAAGGCACCGGGCTGATTGCCGGGTGGATGCTCGCCACCACCTTCTACTTCCTGTTCTGGGCCCGCGTGGCCACCGCCGATGTCCTCACCGTGTGTGGCGTACTGGCAGCGGTGTGGTGGTATTGGCGTGGGCCGGATGACACGCGGCTGGGGCGCTACACGGTGTTTTTCCTGTTGCTGGCCGCCACCTCGCTGTTCAAGGGTTTGATCGGTGTGGTGCTGCCGGCGCTGATGCTGTTGCCACACTTGCTCAGCGAACACCGCTACAAACGCCACCTCAACCTGCGCCTGGTGCTGGCCCTGCTCATCGCCGGCGTGGTGTATGCGATTCCCTTTGTACTGTCCCACCGCTACGGCGCCCCCACTTACGGCGAGAGCGGCCTGGAGCTGGTGTTCCGCGAAAACGTGGTGCGTTTCTTCGACCCCTTCGACCATATGGGGCCGATCTACACCTACCTGATCTACTTGCCGGTCTACACCCTGCCCTGGGCACCCTGCTGGATACTTGGCCTGTGGCTGGCCGTGCGCAACTGGCGCAGAGCGCCGCCCAACGTACGCTGGCTGGTGTGGGGCCTGGGCCTGTTGTTTGTATTCTTCACCGCCAGCGGCAGCCGCCGCAGCTACTACGTGTTGCCGCTGGTACCCTTTGCCCAACTGCTCGCCGCCTGGTGGCTGAGTGAACGCCTGCGCAAAAAACCGATGAGCTGGCCGCGCTGGCAAACAGGCTTTGGCCTCAGCGCAGGCCTGCTCTTGCTGGTGCTGGGCGTGATCTACCCTTGGACAAATGGCAACGGCGGCGTTACCCGCTTCGCCGCCGACCTGCAAGCCCAGGCGGAGAAAAGCGCGCCCTGGAACCAATGGCAACTGGTGCTGGTAGAGGTCGACAACAAGCTGCCCATGTACCTGCAAAACCACGGTAAACCTTTCTACTACGTCAGCGAAAGCCAGGACTTCCGGCGCCAGGGCAACAGCGTCGCGTTCATGGCCTGGTTGGAAAAAACCAGCGGCCAGGGATTTGATCCGCAACGCACGATTATCGTCACGCAGTATTCCAAGGACGAGCCGACGCCGTTGGCGTTTCTGGGGGTGGATCATCAGGTGGTGACGACCCAGCCGGATAATGGGGAGCGGTTGTTCAGGGCGCGTGAGGGAGGGAGTGTGGCGTTTGTTCCGGGGATACGCTGAGGCACTGTACTTGCTGGCCTTTTGTCATGGTTTGTAAAGGGCCAGCCAGCCGTGTCCCTGGTTCTGCTGGGTCAGGATGGCAACCGGTGCGCTATCGTGCAGCAGATACTCCAGGCGTTCGGCGGGATGGGCCGGGTCCAGCGGCACGTAGCAGGCCTCGGACTTGAGGATCGCCAACAGCCCCGCCAGGGTGTCGAGACCACGCCGGGCCAGGATTGTGACTCGCCCACGCGCAGTTGGTCGAGCCAAATGTCTTGTTGGGCGCCAGTGAGGGAGAAGCGGGCCGGCAGGCTAGAGGAATGCTGCATAAGATCCTTCTCATGGGGGGTCAGGCACTCGCCGCGCAGAGGTGGCTCATTACGCCGAAGTTGCCGGATGGGAGCATGGCCGCCGGGGGGGCTGTCACCCGAAACCCGGACATTCAAACGGAGGGATAGGCCTTGGCCGACGGTGCATGGCTGAAATGATTAAAGCGCTGTAGGAGATTGGCTACATCTGATCGATAGTGGCGTTTTTGATACCTCCTGTTTTTTCTATTTTCCTAATGATTTTCAGTAAGTTAAGCAAAACTAAAAATAACTTATGCCTGTACGTAGCCGGCTCAACTCATGAGAAACGTCGGTTTAATGGCGCAGTTTTTATGGCAGCTTGTGTCCCTCGTTCCCGCTACATACGTAGGACAAAGCCCCATGGCTAAATGAAATTTCGAACGCCGAGTTACGTTCAAGCAGTACGGAGCGCCCTGCACAGGCCCTGGGCAACCGTTGACGGTTTTCGACATCAAGGATGAGATGGCTATGAGTCTGACCCCCAGTATTGGCGGCACCTGCGGCCCGCATTTTTTCTATGCCGAAATGGGCGAGTTGATTTCAAACAGCGGCGACGAACATTTCGCCGCCACGATGTTGCAGTTGGTGGGCAAGTGGGTACCGATTCACCTGGTAGACCTCAGCGAATGGACCCTGGATGAACTGCGCGACCGCGTGCTGGGCATCAAGTTACTAGGCAGCGCCGGGGTGAAAAAGGATTTGTCGGTGCCCCAGACCTTGCATGCGCTGAACGACCACCCGCTGTTGCGGCAGATGCTGCACATGCAAGACCCGCTGCTGATCCAAATGAACGCCAAGGCCAACAGCGCGCATCCGCGCGGCACTTCCCACCAATGCAACCTGGTATCGCGCCAGGGCAATCGACGCTGTGTGATTTCGCTCTACCGTCCGCCGACCCAGCAGGGGTTTTCCCTGGCTGAGTTGTCGTTTCTCAAGCGCCTGTCGGACACACTGTTGCCGTTGATGGAGCGGCACGCCCAGAGCCTGCGCCAGGCTCCACGCGCCGAAACTGAGCCGGCCCATACCCTGCTGGAACAATCGCAGTTGCAGCGTGAGTTCTACAAACGCTTGTCTTTGAGCGACATCACCCTTTCGGCGCGGGAACAGGAGGTGTGCCTCGGCCTGCTGACCGGCGGTACCGTGCCGCAAATCGCGGAGAAACTCAGTGTCAAAAACAGCTCGATCGAGACCTACCTCAAGCGCGCAGCCGCCAAGCTGGGCGTGAGCGGCCGGCATGGCCTGGCCAAATGGATGGTGGGCGCCTGATAAACACACGACGTTAGAGTAACTTGAGCCCAACCGCGGCACGCCGGTTTGCATCGCCGCTTTCCAGTGGTTGTTTGTGCCCGTATTTGTCCAGGAAGCCGCCCACCACGGCCATCGAATGAAAGCCGCTGGTGACCGTGCCGATAGCGCCGTTCAGGAAGTCCTGGAGGGTTGCGGGCGCCACGAAGTCTTTCAAGCCCAGGCGACGCAAGGCCTGTCCCGGATACTCGCCATCATTGAGGCTGCGTATGGCGGCGGCAAAACTCTTATTAGCCTCCCCGTCATTATTTTCGAGGTAGGCGCGTTTGGCACTGACGGCATATAGAAAGTGTGCATTGACCAGAACATCGTTGGGCCGGTCGGAGCCGAAGTTGGCGCCGGCCGTGGCCTGCTTCAGTTCGTCATGGGTGATGTGCAGCTTGAACCCATCGCGCGTGACAATACGATAGCCGGTGTCGGTGACCACGATGGATTTGTAAATACCGTAAGGGTTATGGCCGAATCTCATCATCACGGCCTTAATGGCGGATATCGTCACGCAATTACCTTCGGTCAATTGGTAAAAGCTTTTGAAAATATCAGTGGGCTTGATGCCCGTATTCGCAGGCGTACCTTTCAAGAATTCGTCACGATTGACGGTGCGGTTATCGGTGACACTCGCAGGCAAAGGTACTGAATCAACGTCGGGTTTCAACCGAGCGGATAACGTGGCCAACAGACGTTCCAACTCGCCTACCAGGCTACTCAGTTGTTTGGCTTCGCTGGCTGGCGCAGGCGGATTGGAAGAAGATAAAACAACTGGAGAAGTTACAGCATCGCTCGCCCTGGCATGACCAAGAGCAACAGCATTAACGCAAGACACTAACATGTTGGATAACCTCCTGACACTTACCGAACACTTCAAATTACCCGCGAAGGGTGACTACCTTCAATGACGGTGAAACCGGCGTGTTGTATAACTGGCCCTCCATCACGCCCTCAATAATCACGCCGTTCTTGTTTCTCCCGCCCTTGTCCAACGGCACCCCGACCTGCGCCCCCAAAGCACTGGCCTCGATGACCTGCATATGTTCTTTCAGCCCCAGATAGGACAGCGCCGTGTCACCGTCGATGCCGCCTCCGGCCCCCACCAGTACACCCGGATAACTAGCCTCGGCATGGTACGCGCTGTCTTTTTCATAGTGGCTGAAGAAACGGTCCGCGGCCCTCTCGCGCGCCAGCTCAATGTGCTGGCGCTTGCTCATCACGCCAAACAGAAATTGCGCATCCTTGACCATGCCTTCATCGCCGCCACTGAACTTTGCCGCCCTGGCCGCCAGTTCAAGTTCTTCAACGGTGATTATCAGCTTGAAGCCGTCTCGCATCGTCACGTCATAGTGGTCGCCATGTTTGACGACGTGCTTGAAAATCCCGATAGGGCTTTGCCCGAATGTAGCCATGACAACCTTGATCGCGGCCACGTGCTCCTCTCGGCCCAAGATGCCCAGGTAAGGAAAGTTCTCATACGTGGCACGCAACCCATTGCGCAGGTCGTCAGGCTTTTGCCCTTTGGGTTTTTCAGACATAAACGTAGTGATTGGCTCATAGTTTTTATCTGAAAACATCTCAGCGAGTTCGGTATCAAACGCGCTTCGGGTCTTGGCCAGGTTCGGCCGGTTCATGAAGGGCGCCAATTGTTCTTTCCATACACTTTTAACGGTTGGCACGGTGTCAGGTGCAGTCTGCGTATTCATCAGTGGTCTGTGCGGCGAACCCACAACAGGGGTTGGGTAAGCCACAACGGGTGGCTGGGGTTTCGGCGCCTCATTCTCCCTGCTCATCCATGTTTTAAGTGCCACGACTAATGTCCCCAACAACCTCAACAGCTCCCCCAGCTCTGCGTCACGGTTTGAGTTAACGCTTGGGCCAATCGGATAATGTGCCGGTGATTGACCCAAGGGATTGGGTCGATCTGTAACGGGTTGATCAAGGGTTTTATCAGGCTGTGTAAACGTTGAGTGCGCAGGTGAGTAAGCAGGCTGAGTGTGCGTGAGCATTGTAGGAAGTCTCATTTAATTGAAGGAGGACAAGCGAAAACTATCAGGCGCTACTTGCTCACCGCCGCTGCCGAAAGCCTGCACTGAACAAGTACTCATGCGTGGCCAGGCGGTCGGAAAAGTTCCTGCCAGACAGGTAACAACATCCTTCTCGTTCAACGAACCGCTATCAGAAAATTCCTCAGCGTTGCGCTTTTTCTCCGAACAATCCTCAGCGTATCGCCGACTGACGCACCCGATATTCCCCCGGCGTCATCTGCGCGTACCGCAAGAAAAACCGACTGAAATACGCTGGGTCCTTGAACCCCAGTTGGTAGCAGATTTCATTTGCGGAACTGCCGGTAAACAACAGTAGGCGCTTGGCCTCCTGCATCAGCCGTTCAAGGATCAGGCGCTTGGAGGGCAGGCCGGCGATGCGCCGGCACACTTCATTGAGCCGCGCCTGGGTCACGCCAATACCTTGGGCATAACGCGCCAACGGCCAATGTTCCAGATAGTGGGCTTCGATCAGTTCGTTGAAGCGATGGAAGATACGCAGGTCTTCATGGGCTGTCGGACGTGCGGGCTGGGCGTGGGCGCACAGGCGCAGCAGGCGGATCATGATCAGCCGCGTCAGGCTGTCGAGGGCGGCGGCGCGCCCTGCCCGTTCGGCGTTGATCTCACTGCACAGCGCCTCGAAGAGTGGCTCCAGACCCTCGGCGTCGCCAGTCAAGGCCACACATGCGGCACCGCAAGCAAGGCTGGGGTCGGCGTCGATCAAGCTCCACACCAGTTGCTGGCGCACCGTCAACACATGCCCGTCGGCATCGGCCTCGGTGACAAAAGCGTGGGCCACCGTGGGCGGCGTGAGAAAAAACATCGGCCCCGATTCAACGTATTGGTGGTCATCCAGATATACCCGCACCGCGCCACTCTTGACGTAATGCACCTGGAAAAACCGGTCATGGCGATGCACGGCCATATTGCGCCCGAAAAAACCTGCCAGGTTGCCGAGCTTGTCGTAATGCACCTCGGCGTCGCTGTAGCGCTGGTCGTAGACCTGCCCGATGTTGATGTTGGGAATCGGCTTCACGGGGCTCTCTTCTTGTTGTTGTGAGGCCAGCGCAGTGTGCCACGCTTGACGGTAGTTAACATATTAATTATAACGTTAACAACTTAACGAACGGCCTGTGCAGCCGTCGTCACCGCCAGGAGAAACGCATGAGTCGTACCCTGCATGATGTTGCCAGCGGCACCCTGTTCGGCGTTGCGCTGAACTACCAAGGCCTGCTGGACCAGCATCTCGCCGCCTTCCAGCAGGCGCCCTACCAGCAGCCACCGACCAAGCCGGTGCTGTTTATCAAAACCCCCAACACGCGCAATGGGCACGACGGCGTGGTGTTACACCCGCACGGCGAGCGCCTGCAACCGGGCCCGGCGCTGGGCGTGGTGATCGGCCAGCGCGCCAGCCGTGTCAGCCCGGAGAACGCCATGGCCCATGTGGCCGGGTATGTGGTGGTGAATGAATTCAGCCTGCCGGAAGACAGCTACTACCGCCCTGCCGTCAAAGCTAAATGCCGCGATGGGTTTTGCGCCCTGGGCCCACGGCTGGTTGCGCGGGATCAAGTGGCCAACCCCAATCAACTGAGCCTCAAGCTGTTCGTCAATGGCGAGCTGCGCCAGGAAAGCTCTACCGTCCATTGGGTACGCGACATCCCGCAATTGATCGCCGAGATCAGCGAGTTCATGACCCTGTACCCCGGCGATGTGCTAATCACCGGCACTCCGCAAGGCCGCGTGGATGTGCAGCCAGGCGACCAGGTTGAGGTCGACATCACCGGCATAGGCCGACTGAGCAACACCATTGCAGCAGAGGCATCGGCATGAAACGCGCACGTATCCGCTTTGAAGGTGCAACCCACAACGTATTGGTGCAAGCCGACTGCAGCGTGCGCCTGGAGGATGGGCGGTTGCTGGCCGAAGACCAGGTGCAATGGCTACCACCCGCCACCGGCAACATGTTCGCCCTGGGTTTGAACTACGCCGACCACGCCGCCGAACTGGCCTTTACGCCGCCGACCGAACCGCTGGCATTCATCAAATCGGTGGGCACCTACACCGGCCACCGCCAAGTCACCTGGCGCCCGGACAACGTCGCCTACATGCACTACGAGTGCGAGCTGGTGGCGGTGATTGGCAAGACCGCGCGCAACGTCAAACGCGCCGACGCCCTGGACTACCTGGCCGGTTACACGGTGTGCAACGACTATGCGATCCGCGACTACCTCGAGAATTACTACCGCCCCAACCTTCGCGTGAAAAACCGCGACGCCACCACCCCGGTCGGCCCATGGATCGTCGACGTGGCCGATGTGCCCGACCCAGGCAACCTGAAATTGCGCACCTGGATCAACGGCGAACTGCGCCAGGAAGGCAGCACAAAAGACATGATTTTCGATATCCCCTACCTCATCGAATACCTGTCCAGCTTCATGACCCTGCAACCGGGCGACATGATCGCCACCGGCACGCCCGAGGGCCTGGCCGATGTGGTACCGGGGGATGAAGTGGTGGTGGAAGTCGAAGGCGTGGGCCGCCTGGTCAACCGTATTGTCAGTGAAACGGAGTTTTTCTCCGCGCGCAAAGAGGCTTGAGCACCATGATCAAACACTGGATCAATGGCCGTGAGGTCGAAAGCAAAGACACCTTTATCAACTACAACCCGGCCACCGGCGAGGCCATCGGTGAAGTGGCCAGCGGGGGTGCCGAAGAAGTCGCGCAGGCCGTGGCGGCGGCCAAGGCCGCGTTCCCCAAGTGGGCCAATACGCCGGCCAAAGAGCGCGCGCGCTTGATGCGCAAGCTGGGCGAGCTGATCGAACAGAACGTGCCACACCTGGCCGAGCTGGAAACCCTGGACACCGGCCTGCCGATCCACCAGACCAAGAACGTGTTGATCCCGCGTGCCTCGCACAACTTCGATTTCTTCGCTGAAGTCTGCACCCGCATGGACGGCCACACCTACCCGGTGGACGACCAGATGCTCAATTACACCCTGTACCAGCCAGTGGGCGTGTGCGGACTGGTGTCGCCCTGGAACGTGCCGTTCATGACCGCCACCTGGAAGACCGCGCCGTGCCTGGCGCTGGGCAATACGGCGGTGTTGAAGATGTCGGAACTGTCGCCGCTGACCGCCAATGAACTGGGGCGCCTGGCGGTGGAAGCCGGGATTCCCAATGGCGTGCTCAATGTGATCCAGGGCTACGGCGCCACCGCTGGCGATGCACTGGTGCGCCACCCGGACGTGCGGGCGATTTCCTTTACCGGCGGCACCGCCACCGGCAAGAAAATCATGCAGAGCGCCGGCCTGAAAAAGTACTCCATGGAACTGGGGGGCAAGTCGCCGGTGCTGATTTTCGAAGACGCCGACCTGGAACGCGCCCTCGACGCCGCACTCTTCACGATCTTCTCCCTCAACGGCGAGCGTTGCACCGCTGGCAGCCGGATCTTTATCCAGGAAAGCGTCTACCCGCAATTTGTCGCCGAATTCGCGGCGCGGGCCAAGCGCCTGATCGTGGGCGACCCCCAGGACCCCAAGACCCAGGTCGGCTCGATGATCACCCAGGCCCATTACGACAAGGTCACCGGCTACATCAAGATCGGCCTGGAGGAAGGCGCCACGCTGCTGGCTGGCGGCCTGGAACGCCCGGCCAACCTGCCGGCGCACCTGAGCCGCGGCCAGTTTATCCAGCCGACGGTGTTTGCCGACGTGAACAACCGGATGCGCATCGCCCAGGAAGAAATCTTCGGCCCGGTGGTGTGCCTGATTCCGTTCAAGGATGAAGCCGAGGCACTGCAATTGGCCAACGACACCGAATACGGGCTGGCCTCCTACATCTGGACCCAGGACATCGGCAAGGCCCACCGCCTGGCGCGCGGTATCGAAGCGGGCATGGTATTTATCAACAGCCAGAACGTACGGGATTTGCGCCAGCCGTTCGGCGGGGTCAAAGGCTCGGGCACCGGGCGTGAAGGCGGCCAGTACAGCTTCGAAGTGTTTGCCGAGATCAAGAACGTGTGTATTTCCATGGGTAGTCATCACATTCCGCGCTGGGGCGTATAGCCCAGGCTCAAACAAGCCTCCTGCGGGAGCCGGGCTTGCCCGCGATGCAGGCACCGCGGTCCTTCAGCCGTACCGAGCCGATGCCATCGCAGGCAAGCCAGCCCCCACAGGGACCTCACAGGCCATACAAGAATAATTATTCAGGAGAGTCATCATGGGCGAAGTGGTTCTGGCAGCGAAGATCTGCCACGTACCGTCGATGTACCTGTCGGAACTGCCCGGCAAACATCACGGCTGTCGCGAAGCGGCGATTGCCGGGCACAAGGAAATCGGCCGGCGCGCCCGCGAACTGGGGGCCGACACCGCGGTGGTGTTCGACGTGCACTGGCTGGTCAACAGCGGCTACCACGTCAACTGCGGCGAGCAGTTCCAGGGCACCTACACCAGCAACGAACTGCCGCACTTCATCAAGAACATGGACTACGCCTACCCCGGTTGCCCCGAGCTGGGCGAGCTGATCTCCGCCGAAGCCAACCTGGCTGGCGTGCGCAGCATGGCCCACAACATCCCGAGCCTGGAGCTGGAATACGGCACCCTGGTGCCCATGCGCTACATGCATATGGGCGTGTCCGACGCAGAAAAATTCAAAGTCATTTCCATCGCTGCCTGGTGCGCCTGGCATCGCCTGGAAGACAGTTTTGCCTTCGGCGCCGCCGTGCGCCGGGCGATTGAAAAGAGCGATCGCAAGGTACTGGTGCTGGCGTCCGGCTCGCTGTCCCATCGGTTCTCGGACGACCGCGAGGCTGAGGCGAATATCCACAACTGGACCCGCGAATTCGACAAGCAGGTGGACCTGCATGTCGTGCAAATGTGGAAGCAAGGCCGCTTCAAGGAGTTCTGCGCCATGTTGCCCGACTACGCCGAACACTGTTTTGGCGAAGGCAAGATGCACGACACCGCCATGCTCCTGGGCCTGCTGGGTGGGCCGGACTATGCCAAGCCGGCCGAGATCATCACGCCGCCGTTCGGCAGTTCGGGCACCGGCCAGATCAACGCGATTTTCCCGCTTTAACCCTGGGAGAGCCCCATGCCGCACTTTATCGCCGAGTACACCGACAACCTCGAACAGCAGGCCGACTTGCCCGGCCTGTTTGAAAAAGTCCACCGCGTGCTGGGCGACAGCGGTGTGTTTCCGCTGGGCGGCATTCGCAGTCGCGGCGTACGCCTGGACACCTGGCGCATGGCCGACGGCAAGCATGACTATGCCTTTGTGCACATGACCCTCAAGGTCGGCCATGGCCGCGACCTGACCACGCGCGAGGCCGTCGCCCAAGCGGTGTTCGCGGTGATCATCGCGCACTTCGCCGAGCTGCAGGCACAGCGCTTGCTCGCGTTGTCGTTCGAGATGATCGAGCTGCACCCGCAGCTCAACTTCAAGCAGAACAATGTGCACGCGTTCCTGAACAACGCGGCGAGCTGAAACGACCCCGGCTCCTACAACTACAAGAAGAACACCATCATGAGCACAGCCCATTCCACTGCAAGCCTGCGGCTTGCCGAGCACGACCGCACCCATCGTTTGGTGACCTGGCGCCTGATGCCCTTGTTGCTGGTGTGTTACCTGTTCGCCCATCTGGACCGCATCAACATCGGCTTTGCCAAGATGCAGATGAGCAGCGACCTGCACTTCAGCGACACCGTGTATGGCTTTGGCGCCGGTCTGTTCTTCATCGCCTATGCACTGTTCGGCGTGCCCAGCAACATTGCCCTGGACCGCGTCGGGCCACGGCGCTGGATCGCCTGCCTGATGGTGGTGTGGGGCCTGCTCTCCACCGGCATGTTGTGGGTGGAGAGCGCGCGCGGGTTCTACGTGCTGCGCTTTCTACTGGGGGTGGCCGAGGCCGGGTTTTTTCCGGGGATCCTGGTATTCCTGAACCGCTGGTACCCGGCGCGCCGTCGCGCCCAGGTCACCGCCTTGTTTGCCATTGCCGTGCCTATGGCCGGGGTGTTGGGCGGGCCGATTTCCGGGGCGATCCTGGAGAACTTCCACGACGTCGGCAGCCTGCGCGGCTGGCAGTGGATGTTCCTGATCGAAGGCGCGCCCGTGGTGCTGCTGGGACTGGTGGTGCTCAAGTGGTTGCCGGACAGTTTCGAGTCGGTGCACTGGCTGACTGCCGAGCAAAAACAGCAACTGCGCACCCAATTGA
Organism: Pseudomonas sp. FSL W5-0203; assembly: GCF_001896155.1. Taxonomy (NCBI): domain Bacteria; kingdom Pseudomonadati; phylum Pseudomonadota; class Gammaproteobacteria; order Pseudomonadales; family Pseudomonadaceae; genus Pseudomonas; species Pseudomonas sp. FSL W5-0203. The sequence goes on along the minus strand of NZ_MPOR01000011.1, from coordinate 128,621 downwards.
GCAACGAGGAACAGCGCAAGACCATCACCTCGTTTGGCGGCATCCTGCGAGACCCGCAGGTGTGGCTGCTGGTGGCTGTGTACTTTGCGGTGATGCTGGCGGTCAACACCCTGGCGTTCTGGATGCCCACCCTGATCCACGGCGCCGGCATCGGCCGCGACAGCCAGGTCGGCTTGCTCAGCGCCGTGCCGTACCTGGCCGGTTGCTTCTTTATGCTCGGCTGTGGGCGCTCGTCCGACCGCCACCGCGAGCGCCGCTGGCACCTGTGCGTGCCATTGCTGATGGCGGCGTTCGGTATCGCCGTGGCGGGCCTGGCGCCCGCCAATGCGCTGCTGGTGATGAGCGGGCTGGTGGTCGCCGGCATGGGCGCCAGTGCCGCCCTGCCGATGTTCTGGCAACTGCCGCCGGCGTTTCTCTCCCACACCACCCAGGCCGCGGGCATCGCCATGATCAGTTCGTTCGGCAGCATCGCGGCGTTCCTCGCGCCCTACCTGATCGGCTGGATGCGCGACGCCACCCAGAGCGCCAGCCTGGCCCTGTACGTACTCGCGCTGTTTATCGCCCTCGGTGGCTTGCTGGTGCTGCGCACCCAGGCCGCCATCGTCAACCCACACTAGAGACCGTTGCCATGCTCGACTCCCAGCAAATCCTCGCGGCCGCCGCCCACCTGGACCGCGCCGAACGCAGCCGCGAACAGGTGCGCCAGTTTTCCCTCGACTACCCCGATATGACGATCGAGGACGCCTACGCCATCCAGCGTGAATGGGTCGCGCAGAAGATCAAGGACGGGCGCACGCTCAAGGGCCACAAGATCGGCCTCACGTCACGGGCCATGCAGGTGTCGTCGAATATCACCGAACCCGATTACGGCGCCCTGCTCGACGACATGTTTTTCGACGAAGGCAGCGACATTCCCTTCGAGCGTTTCATCGTGCCACGGGTGGAGGTGGAACTGGCCTTCATTCTCGGAAAACCGCTCAAGGGGCCCAACTGCACGGTGTTCGATGTGCTCGACGCCACCGAATGGGTAATCCCCGCGCTGGAAATCATCGACGCCCGCATCCAGCAGGTCGACCCGCACACCAACGCCACGCGCAAGGTATTCGACACCATCTCCGACAACGCCGCCAACGCCGGTGTGGTGCTCGGCGGCCGCGCCGTGCGCCCCACCGAGATCGACCTGCGCAAAGTGCCGGCGGTGCTGTATCGCAATGGCGTGATCGAAGAGTCCGGCGTCTCGGCGGCAGTGCTCAACCACCCGGCCAAGGGCGTGGCGTGGCTGGCCAACAAGCTGGCGCCCTATGACGTCACCCTGCTGCCCGGCCAAGTGATTCTCGGCGGTTCGTTTACCCGCCCGGTGGCGGCCCGCCCTGGCGATACCTTCCACGTCGACTACGACCTGCTCGGCTCGATTGCCTGCCGCTTCGTCTGAACCCAGGAGTGCTGTCATGGACATGCCTGTCAACCGCTTCAAGCAACGCCTGCACAACCGCGAAGTACAGATCGGCCTGTGGCTCGGCCTTGCCAACGCCTACTGCGCGGAACTGGCGGCCAACGCCGGTTTCGACTGGCTGCTGATCGACGGCGAACATGCGCCCAACCACCTGCCGGGGATGCTCGCGCAATTACAGGCCATCGCGCCCTACCCCAGCCAGGCGTTGATTCGCCCGGTGATCGGCGACACGGCGCTGATCAAACAACTGCTGGATATCGGCGCCCAGACGCTGCTGGTGCCCATGGTCGAAAACGCTGCCCAGGCCCAAGAACGGGTGCGCGCCCTGCGCTACCCGCCCCAGGGTATTCGCGGGGTCGGCAGCGCCCTGGCCCGCGCCTCGCGCTGGAACAGCATCGCCGATTACCTCGACCAGGCCGACGCGCAGATGTGCCTGCTGGTGCAGATTGAGAATGCCGAGGGCCTGGCCAATCTGGACGCCATTGCCGCCGTCGAAGGCGTGGACGGTGTGTTTATCGGCCCGGCAGATTTGAGCGCGTCCATGGGCCATCGGGGTAACCCGGGGCATCCGCAGGTACAGGCGGCGATTGAGGACGCCATCGTGCGTATCGTCAAGGCGGGTAAGGCCGCAGGGATTCTCAGTGCAGATGAAAATCTCGCACGACGCTATATCGAGTTGGGGGCGACGTTCGTGGCGGTGGGGGTGGATACCACGGTGTTGATGCGGGGGCTGCAAAGCCTGGCCGGGAAGTTCAAAGACGTACCGGTGGCTGCCAATACCGGTGGTGTCTACTGAAATCCATGTGGGAGCTGGCTTGCCTGCTCCCACCGTTGACCGGTGGTGGTTCAGTCACTAGGTCAGCGCTTGATGTTCTTCAAGTCATCCAGCAACCCCAACAAGGTCTGGAATTTCTCTTCGCCAAACTGATCCTGCAAGCGCTGGTAGTTGGCCTCCATGCACTGGCTCATGGACTCAAAACTCGCTTTGCCCTTGTCCGCCAGGGTAATCAGCACCCGGCGCTGGTCCTGTTCGGCCTTGCGCCGGTGCACCATGCCGGCCGCTTCCATGCGCACCAGCACGCCGGTCATGCTCGGCTTGAGGATGCAGGCCAGTTCCGCCAGTTGGTAGATCTCCAACTCACCATGCTGTTCAAGGATGCGGATGATGCGCCATTGCTGTTCGGTCAGGCCGTGTTCATTCAGGGAAGGACGGAAAAAACTCATCGCGGCCTCACGCGCTTGCAGCAAGGCCAGGGTCAGGGATTGTCGAGGTGTGGACATAGGGCTCAGGGTCACGAAGTATTTAGTTAATAGTTTAACGAAACTCTAACATTCCCGGCCGGCGAGCGCGCTATAACTTGTAGGTGCCCTCGCCCGTGGCGCGCTGAATCAAAAAACCGGGCACGCAGGATCAAGACTTCCAGCCCGCCAGGGGCCCTAATGGAGGCATCCGCTTTAGCGCCTTCCTTCACTTTCTCAGGCTGCGCCATGATCAACATCGAAACCCCCACGTACTACACCGCCACCAAGAAATACAACCTCAGCTTCCCCACCCTGGAACAGGATATCGACGCAGACGTCGTGGTCATCGGTGGCGGCTTTTCCGGGATCAACACGGCCCTTGAGCTGGCGGAAAAAGGCATCACTAACATTGTGGTGCTCGAAGCGCGCTACCTGGGCTTTGGCGGCACGGGCCGCAACGGTGGGCAGATCATGGCGGGCATCGGCCATGACCTGGAGAAGATCAAGAAGGACGTGGGCGAAGACGGGCTGCGCCAAGTGTTCGAGATCAGCGACCTGGGCGCCGACATCATCAAGAACCGCATCGCCAAGTACAACATCGACGCGGACTTTTGCCACGGCTACGGCTATATGGGCTTCAACGCCCGCCAGGAAAAAACCCTGCGCGCCTGGGAGAAAGACTTCAAGTCGATCAACAGCCAGCACGAAATCCGCTTTCTCGCCGGCTCCGATGTGCAGCAGATCATCGGCTCCACCGCCTACACCAGCGCCCTGTTGCACATGGGTGGCGGGCATGTGCATTCGCTGAACCTGTTGCTGGGCGAAGCTACCGCACTGGCCAGCCATGGCGTGAAGATCTTCGAAAACAGCCCGGCGCTGGAAGTCAGCTACGGCGAGCGCATCACCGTGCGCACCGGTCGCGGTTCGGTACGCGCCAGCAAGTTGCTGTGGGCCTGTGACAGCTTTCTCAACAAGCTGGAGCCAGAACTGCACCGCTCGACCATCAACACCTACGCGTTCCAGATGATGACCGAGCCGTTGTCCGAGGAGTTGATCCAGCGCATCAGCCCAATCCGTGGGGCCTACAGCGACATCCGCCCAGTGATCGACTACTACCGCGTCACCAACGAGAACCGCCTGCTGTTCGGCGCCGCAACGCCTTTGGTGGAGCACATTCCCGGCGACCTGAAAGCCTGGAACCGTCACCTGATGCTGAAGATTTTCCCCTACCTCAAGGACGTGAAAATCGACTTGGCCTGGGGCGGCCCGATGGCGTGCAGCCCGAACCTGTTCCCGCAAGTGGGCACCTTGCCGGGGCGCAGCAATGCGTTTTTCGTGCAGGGCTATTCCGGCTTTGGCGTCACGCCCAGCCACATCATCTGCAAGGTACTGGCCGAAGGCATGAGCGAAGGCTCGGCGCGTTATGACCTGGTCAGCTCGATTCACCGCCCCACCATCATCGGCAAGGACGCGATTCGCCCCCTGCTGCTGACGGCGGGCAAATCCTGGCACCAACTTTCCGGCTACTGGAATGGGCGCCGCTAACCCTCTTTTCTCACTCACAGGAACCACTGCCATGCCTCTTACCGCCCTGAAACACAACGTCCAGCTGTCGGAACTCGACGCCTGGGGCACCGTGGCCGACCTCGGCTCGCAAATCCTTGAAGGCGACGTCCGCGCCTTCGGCAAGATGACCTTTGGCGCGCCCACCGATGCGGTCAGCAGTGCGTACTTCGGCACGACCCAGGGCAAGTTCCGCATGGTCTACCCCTTCGCCGAGCAAGCCACAGTAGTGACCGGCGAAGTGGTGCTGACCGACGAGTCCACCGGCCAATCCACCCGCTACAAGGCCGGTGACAGCTGGTTCGTGACCAAGGGCACGCCGGTGCTGTGGGAAGTGGTCAGCGAGAGTTTCGTCAAACACTACTTCGCCGTCGTGTAAGGGAGGCGTTGCCATGTCGAATTCATCTGACTGGATCACCGTGGGCGTCCTGGCTGAGGGGTTTGCACCCGAGGCGTTCATCCTGCCGAACCTGGCCGACCTGGCCGGCCAGACCTTCACCCTGCACTTTGCCAATGGCTGGCAGATCGAACACCGCTTCGAACAGGAGCGCCTGGCCTGGCACGCCGCCGATGGCCACTCCAGCGGCAGCGCCGCCTACCGCGCCAGCTCGATTCGCCCGGGCCTGTACCTGGTGGACTTTATCAAGCACGAGGCCGGGCAAAGCTGGTCGATCAGCCTGGTGCTGGACACACCAAATGCCTCCTTTACCGCGGTGATTGGCCGTATGCCGGAACCAGCAAAGACCCACGAAGGCCTCTACCACCGCGCCCTGGCCGGCAAACCGCTGACCTCGGTACAGGTCGACTTCCTCCACGGCAGCCTCGACCGGCCGTGGCAGGATGGCCACTGCCTGCACGCCCCCACCGACGAGTTGGTCGGCCTGCGCAACCACTATCGCTACAGCCCCAGCGAGGTCTACGAGCACATCTACCTCAACCCTCGGTTCTACGCCTGGCAATGCCTTGAGGGCGTGGAGAAAGGCTTGTGCGACACCGACCGCTGCCATTACTACAAGATCGCCGAACAGCTGTACCTGTTCGTGTGGCAGGAGAAGATCGTACCGACCCTCGGCCTGGTGCTGATCGACCTGCAACAGCACCGCAGCGACGGCAAGATCTTCGGCTATGCCGGGGCGTCCTTCGACGCGCTGTCGAACTTCCCGATCAGTTCCTATTGCCAGGTGCTCAACCGCACGGAGTATCCCCGTGACTGAGCCGCGCACGGTGGTGATCACCGGGGCCGGCACCGGCATCGGCGCTGCCTGCGCACGCTTGTACGCACAGGAAGGCGCACGGCTGGTGCTGATCGGTCGGCGTCGTGAGCCCCTGGAACAGGTGGCGCAGGACACCGGCGGGCTGATCCTGGTGGGCGATGCCGCCTGCCCGGACACCTGGGACGGCTTTATCCAGCAAATCCGCAGCCACTTCGGGCGCCTCGATGTGCTGCTGGCCTGTGCCGGTGGCCACGGGCTAGGCAGCGCGACCCAGACCAGCCCGGCCACCTGGGAAGGCGCGCTGCGCAGCAACCTCGACAGTGCGTTCTACAGCGCCCGCGCCTGCCTGCCGCTGTTGCAGGAAAGCGCCGGGAACATGGTGCTGATCGGTTCCATCGCTTCATTGGCGGCAGGCCCCGAGGTGTGTGGCTACACCACCGCCAAGCATGCGCTGCTCGGGCTCAACCGCTCGCTGGCCCGTGATTATGGCCCCCATGGCGTGCGGGTGAACGCGGTGTGCCCAGGCTGGGTGCACACGCCGATGGCCGACGCGGAGATGCGGCCTTTGATGGAGGCGTACGGCGAGAGCTTGCAGCAGGCCTATGCACGGGTGTGTGCCGATGTCCCGCTGCGGCGCGCCGCCCGTGCCGACGAGATCGCCAAGGTGTGCCGCTTCCTGGCCAGCGACGACGCCTCGATCATTACCGGCGCCACGTTGGTGGCGGACGGTGGGGCCAGCATCGTCGACGTGCCGACGCTGGCGTTTACGCGCCTGGAGCCTGCCCATGACGAATGACCTGGATTTCAGCGGCCAGGTCGTGCTGGTCACCGGCGGCGCCCAGGGCATTGGCCTGGGCATCGTCCAGGCCTTTGCCCAACGCGGTGCGCGGGTGGTGATTGCTGACCGTCTGCTTGAACAGGCTGAAGCCGTGGCTGCCCGGTTGTGCGCACGGGGGCATCAAGTTGAAGCCGTTGGCGTTGACCTGGCGGATGCCAAAGCGGTGTTTGCTTGCGTCCAAGGCTTGGCGCAACTGGATGTACTGGTGCACAACGCCGGGTACTTTCCGCTGACCGCCTTTGCCGACATCACCCCAACGATCCTGGAGCGCACCCTGGCGGTGAACCTGTCGGCGCTGTTCTGGCTGACCCAGGCGGCGTTGCCGAGGTTTCGCGAGCAAGGCCGGGGCTGCGTGCTGGTGACGTCTTCAGTCACCGGCAACCGGGTGGGTTACCCGGGGCTGAGCCACTATGCGGCGTCCAAGGCCGGGGTGAATGGGTTTATCCGCAATGCCGCGCTGGAGCTGGCGCCGTTGAATGTGCGGGTCAACGGCGTGGAGCCCGGCATGATCGCCACTCCGGCGATGGATAACCTGGGCGATGCGGCCGTGAATGACAGCATCGCCCGCCGTGTGCCGCTGGGGCGCCTGGGCGCGGCGGCGGATATTGCCGGGGCGATGGTGTTTCTGGCCTCTGACCTGGCGGGCTATATCACCGGGCAGACGCTGGTGGTGGACGGTGGCGCGACGCTGCCCGAAATCTGAAACCCGATCGTTCCCACGCTCTGCGTGGGAATGCATCCTGTGACGCTTCGCGTCACGACTTCTGGAGCGGGACGCGGAGCGTCCGGGGCGGCGTTCCCACGCAGAGCGTGGGAACGATCACGAGGAGCTGTTTATGCCCCCACCGCCTGCAACCGGCTGGAACGAAACTCCTTGGGCGACACCTCGAACTGCTTCTTGAACGACCGACTGAAATGCGCCGAGTCGGTAAAGCCCCATTTGTACGCAATCGAGGTGATCGACTCACTGCGCAGGAACGGGTTGGTCAAGTCATCCGCACTGCGCTTGAGCCGTGCGCGCTGGATATAGCGGCAGACGCTGTCGTCCTGTTCTTCAAACAGACGGTACAGATGCCGCACCGAAATATTCAGGCGGTTGGCCAGGCCGATCGGGCTCAGGCCTGGCTGGCTCAGGGACTCATCGATGACCTTTTGTACATAGCTGCGCAGGTTATTGCCGTGCAACGCAGCAACGCCCTCGCGACACTCATCGCCCTGCTCCAACGCCGACCCCAACAGCGAGACGAAGGCCGCTTGCAGCGCTTCCACTTGCGTGGCGTCTTCGTCGGTATCGTCCTTGCACAGTTGGTCCATCAGCACATGCAGCATGCGCCCGCAGGCTTTGGTCGAGGAGATCTTGCCGAAGGCCCGTGCCTGGCCACCCAGGTGCTTGCACACCGCACTGCGCGACAGGGACAACGAGGCGTGTTCGATCAGGCCGAAGGGGGTGATTTCGATGGAGCCCACCGAGTCCATCAACAGCATTTCTCCGGGGGCCAGTTGTACGGTCTGGTCGTTTTGGGTGATCTGGGAGTAGCCGCTGCGCTGGCTGACCAGGAAACATTCCTGGTCGTTGTCATGGTCGGCTTGGTGCGTCGGGCGTTTGATCAGCCCGGCGTTGGTGCGCAGGATGGCCAAGCCACGCGACAGGTTGTGGATCTCGCCAATAAACAGCGACCGGTTGAAAGCCAGCTGAGTATCGAAGTGGCCGCACGCGGCGCGCAGTTCGCGGTTCCAGCTGTCGAGCCCGTCGGGTGCATGCTGTGGGATGCTCATGGGGTGTCTCCGCAGTGGCGTTATTCTTGTTGTTCTGCGCAATAGTTAACATGTTATCTATATGCACGCAACAACAACCTGTTTGCCCTTTGCAGAAGCACTAATGGTGCCAATCAGAGATTCGACAGTACCCTGTGCAGGCCGACCAATGTGGCGAGCAGATGCTCGCGTTGTGCACGGCTTAGCGCAATGTAGCGCCGAAACGCCGGCATGCGGTTGACCACCTCGCTGCCGCCCATATGCTCCAGGCGAACGCACCATTGCTGGTCGTGCAGCTCGATGCGCAGGCGCTTGAAATCCAGCGGCATTAACGCTTGGAACAACGTGCTGTCAGCCAGCAGACGCGCCTGCAACTCACGGCCCAGTGCCTGATTGCCAGAGCGGCGCCGCACATGAATGCCGCTGCGACGGATCGCGCCGCCATGGTGCACTTCGAAGCTGCCAGCGCCACCCGCTGCCGCAGGAGCGCGCAGGACATATTCGGTCAGCACCAGGTGCATCAACAACTGCGACTCGGTGCGCTCGACAATTTCGAAGGCCACACCGTCCACTTCAAGGGTTGCCAGGCCCAGATCACGCCGCAGGTGGGCCAGGGTCACCCCCGGCCGATACCCACTGGGTGCGCGGTCAGCACGAAACAGCTCAAACAGTTTTTGCCGCAAGGTCGCTATAACTTGCATGGGCGTGCCCCGGTTCGTGATTGAATTCCTTGGCCAACACCTCCTCTACGCAGGCGGGCTTGAAGGGGTTGACCTTCTGCACCACCAGGGTCCAGAACAGCGCGTAGGTGGCCGTCACGCCGAGCATCACGCCAAACGGCACGTAGATGTCCGCCGGGTTCATGCCGGGCGGGGTGATAAACCACATGCCCAACAGAATGCCGATGCTGGAGACGATCTGCGGCAGCGGGAACCACGGCGAGCGATAGGCGCGGGGCAAGTCCGGACGCCGAATGCGCAGGATCACCACCGACAGCGTCACCAACAGGTAAGCGAAACTCCAGGCACACACCGCCGCCAGCACCAGGTGCATGATGTTGTCGGTGTTGCCGCCCAGGTACAGCGCGTGCAGGCACGGGATCAACATGGCCACCAGGATGCACAACAGCGGCGTCTTGAAGCGCGGATGCAGGTAGGTGAACACCTTGGGCAGGGCGCCATCCACTGCCATGCCGTAGAGAATGCGCGGCACGCCGGCCATCAGGGTATTGATGGTCGCAGCGCCAGCGAACAGAAAACCGATGCCCAGCCACAACGGGCCTATCTGCCCCATTACCTGTTCGGCAAACCGGGGGATGGCCATGGGTGTGTCCAACAGGTGCACCCCCGAAGCTGCGTCGAGCACCACGTTCTCCACCTGGCGTTTCATCGCCGCGCCATAGATGAACATGCAGGTGGCCACGCCCATCAGCCCGAGCATCATCGCCCGTGGCATCACCTTGGCCGATTGGCGCAGGTCCGGCGCCAGCGGGGTGACGAACTCGCAGCCCACGAACATGAACATCGCCATGCCCACCAGCGACAGCACGGTAACCAGGTCGGTGCCCACCAACGACTCGCCGAACCAGCCCTCCAACTGCACCGCCGGCGCGGCGATCAGGCCCAGTACGCCGAACACCATCAGGGTGGTCCACATGCCGAAGGTCAGGATGATCTCGGCGCGGCCAAATGCGCTGACGCCAAAAGCATTCAGCACGCCGAACACCAGTACGAAACCGACGCCCAGCAACCACGAGCCGCCGGCCGACTCTGCCAGGGTATTGAGGTGTTCGAAGTTCACCAGGGCCATGACCCCGGCGAGGATAGTTTCGGCGGTGCCGGCGAACACATGCACGATCAGGTAGGCCGACAAGGTCCCGGTGATCGCAAAGAACCTACCCATGCCACAGTTGATGTAGTCGTACACCGAACCGGTGGTAGGCAGTATCGACGCGGCCTCGGCGAAGGTGGTGGCCTGGGCCAGCATCATCACCACGGCGAGCAGCATCGCCAGGGCAAAGGCGCTGCCGCCGATGCCGAAACCCATGGTGGCGGTGAGGATCACCGGGCTGGCCATGATCAGGCCGATGGTGCTGGCCAACGCAGTGGGAAAACCTACCGTGCCCCGGTTGAGGTGTGCGGTGAGTCGGTCGTTGATCGACATGGAGGGGTCCTCGAAGCGGTTTTTTTTAATGTGTCGGCACTCTGCGCCCCACTCCCGTTGATCGTCTTGCCCCTGTCTGCCGCCGGTTTTGTTGCTGCCTGCCACGGCGTGTGGCCTGGCGGCCAGAGTCAATTGCCTGGCACGCAGGGAAAAGACTTGGCCTCATACCGCTCGCCCTAATGCGCCCTCACTCTTAACCAAGATGGGGTCAATAACAATGGAGCACACACTGAAAAACCGCCGCCTGCGCCAGACGGTCGGCCTGGGCGTGGCACTGCTGGTGGGCCAGGCGCAGGCCATCGAGTTGTATGCCGACGCCGACACTCAGGTCACCGGCAACTTCCTCGCCGTGTACGGTATGTTCAATAGCCCGAAGAACTACGATGGGCGCCGCGACGGCTCCACTTGGCGTGAGGCGTTCATCAAGTACGGCCTGAGCGTCGAACAGCGCCTGGGCAACCTGGGCGGTGTGTATGGCACGGCCAACCTGGTGAGTTCCGGTACCTGGGGCGATGGCGACGCATCCGGGTTGACCAACGGCACCGAGCGCACCACCAAGTTTGACGAAGCCTTCGCCGGCTGGCGGTCCGGGGAGCTGTTCCCGGTTTTGGGCAAGGACGGTGTGGACCTGTCGTTTGGCCGCCAGATCATCATGTTGGGCGACGGTTTTATCCTTAACGACGACGGCCCCAACCTGGGCAACGGTGTGGGCGACGGCGAGTTCAATCGCGGCGGCGCCTACTACATCGCCGCACGCCATGCCTTCGATAAGACGGCGGTGATTCGCCTGGGTGGCAAGGACGGCGTGCATGGCAGCCTGATGTGGATCAAATCCGACAACCGCGCCCAGGCCCTCACCGAAATGGCCGCCGGTACCCTGGAATACAGTGCCGCGCCGGGCACCCTGGGGTTGACCTATATTCACGGCATCGACGTGGATGAGCGCTTCGCCACCGACCTGCAGCGCCAGCGCAAAGGCATGAACCTCTACAGCCTGCGCGGCACCGGCAATGCCGGTATCGACAACGCGCACTTCGCCTTCGAACTGGCGCGCCAAAGCCGTCGCGATGGCCAGGAAAATGCCGGTTACGCCGAAGCCGGCTACACCTTCGCCAACCTGCCGTGGTCACCGGACCTGACCTACCGCTACGCCCGTTATTCGAAGAACTGGGACGGCATGTTCTCAGGCTTCAACCGTGGCTACGGCACCTGGGTGCAGGGCGAAGTAGCGGGCAACTATTCCGGCCCCTTCAACAGCAACACCGCCGTGCAGCACGTGGCGCTCAAGGTCAAGCCACTGGAGAACGTCACGCTTGGGGCGCTGTTCTTCGACTACAACACCGTCAGCACCCGCGGCCAATTGAACCTGGATGGCCGCGAACTGGACCTGTATGCCGAATGGGCCGTCAACGAGCACCTGATCATCACGCCGCTGCTCGGCCTGTACAAACCGAATAAATCAGCCGAAAACGGCGGCAATCAGATCGGCGGCAACGGCACCAATGTCTACAGCCAACTGGTGGTCGCCGTGCCGTTCTAAACCGCCTCGGGCGCGCACGGAGGCAGCGCCCGGACCTCGGCATAGGCGCCCTGATGATAGAGCAGCGGCGCACGGCCAAAATCATCAAAGGCCACCACCTTGCCGATCATGATCCAATGGTCGCCGCCGTCCACCTGCTGGTATTTCTCACAGTGAAAACGCGCCGAGCAATCGGCGAATACCGGCGAGCCTCCCTCCCCCGGCTCGTATTCGATCAGGGCGAAGCGGTCTTCACGGGGGCGCGCGAAATTGTTGGATAGATGCACCTGGTCCGCCGCCAACACATTCACGGCAAAGTGGCTGGCCTCCTCGAACACGGCATGGCTATTGGAGCGTTTGTCGATGCTCCACAGCACCAGCGGCGGGTCGAGGGACACCGAGTTGAAACTGTTGGCCGTCACGCCCACCTTGCGCCCGGAGGCGGTGGCGGCGGTGACCACGGTCACGCCGGTGGCAAAATTGCCCAAGGCGCGACGAAAGGCCCGTGGGTCGAATACGTCAGACATGCAAGACTCCCGGGTGGCCTCTATGGGCCGCCCTGATTGTTGTAGGGAAAACGCAGCTACACCATGCTCGGGTCGGGTTCCAGGCCCATCAGCTCACGGCCAAGGATTTGCGCGCACACGTCATAGTCGGTGTAGGCATGCGCGCCGGTCATGTGGGCATCGCGGAACAGGCGCTGCATTTCGTTGTGTTCGAACCAGGCATTGCCACCGGCGGCGGCGAACAGGCGGTCTACCGCTTCGATGCACATCTTGGTGGCGTAGGCCTGGTTGGTGCGCCAGAACGCCAGGGTTTCTCGCGCTGGGTAGCGGTGGGCGGCGCTGTGTTCGGCGTGGTCTTGCCAGGTCTTCTCCAAAAACGCCCGAGCAGCGGCCACCTGGTGGGTGGACTCGGCCAGGCGCATCAGCGCCGGGGTCGCTGCGCCGACGGCGGCACCGGTATAGGCGCGCACACGGTTTTTGGTTTTTTCGCGGAACACCTCCAGCATGCGCTCGGCCACGCCGAGGCTGACGGTGGAAAAACCACTGGCGAAATACGGCCGGTACGGCGCGTAGAAAATCTGGCTGTCTGGGTAGAGACCAAAGCCTGCGGACTTGCCTTCCATCATGTCCTTGGCCTTCTGGATCCGGTGCTCAGGCACCCAGGCGTTGTCGATGATCAGGGTCTTGGTGCCACTGCCTTTCATGCCGGCCGCGAACCAGTCATCGCGGATCTGATAGTCACTGCGCGGCAGCACGGCAAAGCAGTAATCCTGGGTACCTTCGGCATTCTGGCGACGGCAGCCGACAATCGCCCACTCGCCATGGTCACAGCCGCTGCTCCAGCCCATCTCGCCACTGAAGTACACGCCACCCTCGCCCTCGGTCACCCGGCCGAACGGCGCAATACTGCTGCTGGCCGTGGCATCCGGGTTGGCGCCCCAGATCTCCTCCTGCAACTGCGCCGAGAACAGCGCCAGTTGATGGCTGTGGGTACACAACAAACTCATGGCCCAGGCGGTGCTGGCGCAACTGCCGGCGAGCAAGGCGATGCAGTCGGCGAATTCGGGCAGCGACAGTTCCAGGCCACCGAATGCCTTGGGCTGGAAGGCGCGGTGCAGGCCGATGCTTTTGAGCAGCGCGATATTCTCATCCGGCACCTGGCGCAGCTGTTCGGCACGGCTGGCGTTCGCGGCAATGGCAGGCAGAAGAGGCTTGAGGTCTTCGAGGAGCGGGTTTGGCTTTTTCATGGACGGCCCTGCTTATTATTGGAAGTCCGGCAGGCGCTCCGAATCGTGGAACGGCGCGGGATGCAGGGCCAGTATCGAACGGCTTGCGCCGGCACAACATGCACGTTCGGCAGGCAAGGTTGTACTTTTCACAGGCACGGCAGGCACAGGCATAAAACCTGGCAGGCACAGTCAAGCCGCGTACCTGCGCGTTGGTTAACCTCGGGGTTTCTTTTGTGAACTGCCAGGAACCTGCCATGAGCGATATCCCGCTGCTGCCTCACGTCGAAGCCTTTTTGCGTCGCCGTCATGGGCTGTTTATCGACGGCGCCAGTGTGCGCAGCCACGCCGATGCACGCCTGAGCGTGACCAACCCCGCCACCGGCCAGGTGATCGCCGACGTGGCCGACGCAGACCTGGCGGATATCGACGCCGCGGTCGCTTGCGCCAACCGTGGTTTCCAGCTGTGGTCCCAGACCGCTCCCGCCATCCGTGGCAACGTGCTGCTGAAACTGGCCGACCTGCTGGAACACCATCGCGAAGAACTGGCGCAGATCGAAACCTGCCAGTCGGGAAAAATCATCCAGATTTCCCGCGCCTTTGAGGTCGACCAGGCCGCGCACTTCCTGCGCTACTACGCAGGCTGGGCCACCAAGCTCAGCGGCCAGACCCTCACGCCGTCGCTGCCTTCGTTCAATGGCGAGCGCTACACCGCCTTCACCTTGCGCGAACCGGTGGGCGTGGTGGTGGGCATTGTGCCGTGGAATTTCTCGACCATGATCGCCATCTGGAAGCTCGCCTCGGCACTGGTGACCGGTTGCAGCATCATCATCAAGCCCAGCGAATTCACACCGCTGACCCTGCTGCGCATCGCCGAACTGGCCATCGACGCCGGGTTGCCGGCGGGGGTGCTCAATGTGCTGACCGGCGGCGGCCAAGTCGGCAAGGGGCTGGTGGAACACCCCGGCACGCACAAGGTGTCCTTCACCGGCTCAGTGCCCACCGGTATTGCAGTAGGCCGCAGTGCCATGGGCGCCGGGCTGACCCGCGCGACCCTGGAACTGGGTGGCAAGAACGCCGCCGGCTTCCTGCGCGACATGGATGTAGACAAAGCGGTGGATGGCATTATCGAAGCGGGTTTCCTGCACTCGGGGCAAATCTGCGCAGCGGCCGAACGTTTCTTCGTGCACCGCTCGCAAATCGACGCCGTGCTGGAAAAACTCAAGGCGCGTCTCAGCCGCCTGACCATCGGCTCGCCCCTGGATGAACACACCGAATTCGGCCCGGTGACCCACCAGCAACACCAACAAAAACTGCTCGGCTACTTCAACCAGGCCCGCGCCGAAAACAACACGATCATCCACGGTGGCCACCTCATCGACCGCCCCGGCTGCTACGTCGAACCCACCGTGATCCTCGCCAACCACCTGCACGACACCCTGCTCAACGAAGAGACCTTCGGCCCCATCGCCACCTTCCTGCCCTACGACGATGAAGACGAACTACTGACCATGATGAACCACGGGGCCTACGGGTTGAGCGCCAGCCTGTGGACCAATGACCTGGGCAAGGCCCTGCGCATGATCCCGGCCGTCAAGGCCGGCACCCTGTGGGTGAACATGCACACCTTGCTCGACCCGGCAGTGCCGTTTGGTGGCAGCCGGTCTTCGGGATTAGGGCGGGAGTTTGGCAGTGCGTTCATTGAGGACTACACCGAGCTTAAGTCGGTGATGGTTCGGTATTAAGGGCTGAGTGCCGACGACCGGAATCAGGGCGCAGGTTTGGCGGGTGGGCCACGAAACAGGTTCCTGGAAATGATGTCGGCCTTCAGCATCTTGAGTTGCAGATGACGATTCACTGCGCCAACTCCTTCCATATAACGGGTGACATGGCGCTTCCACGTATCGACCAACACGAAGGGCGCCAAGCCAATTGCAACAAACGGAAAAATAACCAAACCGAAAAGAATTTTCATAAGTTCCAAGCACCCTTGCAACAAATTCACAGGGCCCAAGGATTTTTCATAATGCAATTTCTTGGTCAACACGTCGGAAATCAGGTTCGTGCCGATGGCGGCGGTTACAAACGGGAAAACAAAGAGGAACAGGTTGGAGCGGTGTTTCACCTGGTCAAACAGAGCACCGCTGATTTTGCCTTTTTCGTGCAGTGACTGCGCCAGCCCATTGAATGCGTCGATGGAGACCACGGCACACGCGGCAATCGAAATCAGCGCAACGCCGGTCGCCACGACAACTTGCGGCGTGGTGTCTTTGTCCAGAATGAAGCCAATCACCGCCATCACCAACACAAAGGCCATCACCAAAAAGCCCAGTTGCACATCCAAGCCAAACAACAATTCGTAATTCATCCGTGAACCTCTCTATCAACACTAATTAAAATAACCAACTGTCACTGATAAGGAATCAAGTGATCGTGCTCCAGATCCCGCATCAACTCGCTCAACATCTCGCTTTCGCTGCGGGGCTCGGTCATGGGGATGTACCAGGTCGTAGCTGTCCAACCACCACGCTTGTAAGCATAGGTTTTGAGCAGTTGCCCGTCCTTGAACAGCGAGCCGTGCAACTGGCGCTCGTAGGTGTAGGGCACTGGCACGGTCAACAGCGTCAACGCGCCAAGTATCGCCGGGAGCGCACCGGCCCCTTTACCGCCGCGTTGATCGACCAACAAGCTGTAGCCCGTCTTGCTGAAACCGCCATCCATAAAACTGAAGGCACCTGTGTCACGCAACAACTGGATAACTTCGCGTTGCGTCTGCTGTTCAAACCTCGACACGGGCGACGGCATCGTGACACTCATCGGCACGTAGGCACGCTCTGCCTTGTAATCCAACGGTTTGAGGGCGGTACCGCAACCACCGAGCAACAGCACGGCGGCCAGTAACGCAGTCCTGATCATTGTGCGTGCTCTTCGGGCAGCAGCCCGTCGCGCTGTACATCTTCGGCAAAAGCCCGTGCAACACGGTGACCGCTCTGTAGCTCCATCCCGCCAGGGCCATCCAGCAGCCAGGAATATTTGTGGGTGACGTTGCGGTAGCTGTACTGCTTGAGCTGCTTCCCATTGTGCTGCAGGGAGAACTCGGTGGTGGTGTCAATGCTCACGGACAGGGGCAGCAGAAACAGAGTTGCCGCGCTCAGCAGTACCACCGGGAAAGGCGGCATATCACGCTGAACGTTGTAGCGCACCCACACCGAGTAATCGTCCGCGTTGCCCCGGCCGCTTTCGACACTGCGAAACACCCCAGTCTCACGCAATTGGTTACGAATTTGTGCTGCATTAAGCGGGTCATCGATCATGACGTGGATCGGCTTGAGATATTCCTTGCCATCCGGCAATGCACGCTCAGGAAGCGTATGGGTGGTTGCACACCCGGTCAGCAGCGCCAGGGCGCTGAACGTAATAAAACGGTTCATGGGCGTGTCTCGTGAAGGATGTTCTGGCCCGCCCCGGATGGCAGCGGCGCGATGATATAAGGGGCGGCGCTGCGATAATCCAGCGGCAACAACTCCAGAGCCGGCAGGCCCGCAACAGAGTGCCGCGCTAGCGGCTCATCGCGTGCTTGCTGGTCGCGCCAGCGGAAGGCACACAGCGAAGCGCCAAGGCATAACGAGCGAAATTCACCGAGGTAATAGGCGTTGCCGGCCTTCAGGCGCAGTGGCAGGTTGAATTTCTCTCGCGCCTGCACCGAGGTGTAGGTCGTCCCCAGAGGGGGTGAATAACTGCTGGAGAAAAACTGAAAATCATAGAACTCATAATCCCCAGGCTTGAGCGCCAACACGAATACACTGGCGGCACCGGCCGCATCCTTCACATCCTGAGGTGTTTGCCGACCGACGCCCACCCAGATCGCTGCGGCGCCAAACTCGGAACCGCGCTTGCGAAACAGTAAACGCTGATTAGGCGCAGGAGATGCGCTAAGGCTCTGCGGGCCGATTGATCCGACTACATAAGCGACCGGGTCCTGGGGGCCAGGTTGCAACGGCTGGCTAACCAGCGACGCAGACTGAGTACCGCAACCTGCCAGGGCTGCCGTAATCAAGAACAAGGCCAAAGGCCGAGAGAAGCGAGACATATCGAACCCTGAACGCAGGCATAAAAATAAACGGCAGGCGTCAGGAAAAATATGGGATGAGCCTTCCTGGCGCTGCGCCTCGCGTCACTGCGAGGGGGGCGAATGGTACGGGGGGAATCGCGGTTTGACTACAGATGATCAGCAGCATTTGTCAGCGCTCGGTGAAAGCCACTCATATCACCGCCTCCGCCTCAATCTCAATCAACCACTGCGGCAACGACAACCCGCTGACGATAATCCACGAAGACGGTGGCGGGTTGTGCGGGAAGCGCTCAAGTAGCGCATGGGCGATCGACGCTTGCTGCTCACGGGCAGACTCGACGGTATACAGCCGCAGCATGATCACATGAGACAGGTCGCCACCGACCTCGGCCAGCACCTTTTCGATATTGTCCAACGCTGCGGCGGTCTGTTCGGCGATGCCGGGGCCGACCGTGTGCTCTTGAGCATCTACCCCCACCTGCCCCGACAGCATGATTCGCCGGCCCTCTGGCACTTCCATGGCCTGGCTGAAACCGTACTGCAGGGAGTTGAATACCGTCGTGGGATTAATAACCTTTCGTTGCATGACCAATCCTTGTTGTCAGTAGGAAAACAAGGCTAACCCAAAGGAATCGCTAAGGATGATGGTTCAACATCCAGCAACATGTTCGTGGGTGAAGCGCTGAACCTTGAGTGCCCGGCGGCCTGATGAAAACGCGCAAACCCGCCAGGCAATGACATTCCCCTGTGGGAGCCGTCGAGCTTTAGCGAGGCCGCGATAGCGGTGGGTCAGGCAATGAGTATGTTGACAGTGCCGCCGCCATCGCAGCCTCGCTAAAGCTCGACAGCTCCCACATTGGATCGGCTGTGTCTCAGTAGATAGTGATCCATGCTGGAACTTCACTGCTATCATCCAGCCACTACTTATGACATGGAGGTCGCTATGCACCAGGTAACAACCCTCGCTTGCTTACTGGTATGCGGCGCCCTCACCGGCTGCAGTATCACGCAAACCGTCACCCCCGTTCCCTCCTCAACTGTTCACTCGCCCGAAATCTGCATGATTCCCGCCGCAGGCTTGCGTGAAGGCTTCAATACGACTTACACCGCTCAATTACGCAGTAAGGGCTTTCAACCCCGCGAGTTGCCGCCAGGCGCCCCGCCCGCCAGTTGCGCGCTGTCGACCACTTATATCGGTACATGGAGCTGGGACATGGCGCTGTACATGAGCTTCGCCGATATTCAGGTGTTCGAGAACGGTCGAAGGGTCGGACAGGCGTTGTATGACTCAACTTCGGGTGGCGCCCGAATGGGCAAGTTCATCGACGCGCAAAGCAAAATCATCGAGATGACCAATCAGCTGTTTCCCAATGCTGATTACGGCATGACTCGACGTCAGGCTGACCTTCTTCCCTAGAGCGAGCTCATCCACCTGCCTGCGCCACACTTCATACCACCTTCTGTAGGAGCGAGCTTGCTCGCGAAAAACCCACAGGCGCCGCACTTACTCAGGAAGCACGCGTTATCGTTGACGTTTTTCGCGAGCAAGCTCGCTCCTACATGGCATTATCGTGCCAGGCTACCAGGTGCCCATCGCCAGGCTGTGCGGTGAAAATTCAGCGAATTGCCAACGCAAGGCCAACGCTGCCGGGCGGCGGACCACATGTTCCACCGTCACCGTCCACAAGCGCTGCGCGCCTTCGAACTCAGCTACTTGCGGCCCGCTCAGGATCAACGAAGTACGCCCGGCCACTTGCAGCACGTCACCCGTCTCAAAATCAACAAACAACAACCCCGCCACCGGGTTGGCGTGCAGGTTGCCGAGGGTGTTGAAGAACAGGTTGCCGGAAAAATCCGGGATGGTCAGTACGTTACCTTCCACGCGCACAAATCCCGTATTGCCGCCTCGGTGGGAGACGTCCACCGAACGTTCGCCGTGCAGTTCGACGTAGCTGGCGACGAAGAAAGTGTCGGCGTGGCGGATCAGTGCTTGTGCGGCGTCGTCCAGGCGGCAGCTGCGCTCGGCCAGGTTGCCGGGTTTGCGTGCAATGCCAGCGACGGGCCGCAGTTGGATGTACTTGGGGCAATTGCCGAAGGTGTGCACTACGTCCACAGTAAAGCCCTCATCCTCAAGCGATCCGATCCGGCCATTCATGCGATTGCGGCGGCGGGTGTTGAGGTCGATGCCCAGCAGGCCGATCGCCGCGCCATCCGTTATCCCAGCCCAGGCGGGATCGCTTTTGGCGGGCAGGCTGTCGATCTGCAGCGTGTGTGGGTCCGGTGAATGCGCAAACCCTGGAGCGCCTTCCAGCATCGTTGCCCAGGGGATGCCTTGTTCGTCCACCACACCCGCGATCAAGTACGGCAGCAGCGGATAAAAATCGCGGTGCTGCTCAGGCAGATGATCACGAATGACCTTAGGCCCGATCATGGCCATGCGTTCAGAGACGCCGGCACTTTCCTGCATGTGTCGTTCGCCGACATGCCAAGGGGTTGGTTCAATCGAGTGCATGGCGCTCACCTCCGGTTAGATACTGAAGATGCTGCACCCACACCGCGATGGAGAGAATGCCCACCCTGGGCAATCCACTATTACGCCAACTGAAACGCCGGATGCTCGCGCAACGCGGTGACGCAGTAGTCGACAAAGCTGCGCACGCGCATCGACGCATGACGACCTTCGCGGTAAACCACATACACCGGCTGCGGCGGCGACTCGAAGGAAGGCAACAGGCGCTGCAACTGGCCGCTCGCCAGGTGTTCGTGCAGGGGGTAACTCAAGGCTCGAATCACGCCAGCCCCCTGCACCGCCGCATTGATCGCACCTTGGACAGTGGCGCAACGCAGCCGGGCGCGAGCCTTGAGGGTGTAATGCGGGAAATCCCAGTGCACCGGGTCGGCGCTGGCAATCAGATGATGCTGCTTGAGGTCGGCCGGATGTCGGGGTTCGCCCCGGTTCGCCAAGTAAGCGGGGCTGGCGCAAAGGACAGTGCCCACCTGCCCGACCTGCCGCGCAATCAGCGACGAACTGGGCAATTCGCCGACCAGTACCGCCACATCCAGCCCTTCTACGTGCAGGTTAGGGAAATAATCGTGATAGTGCGCGATGACACGCACCGCCGGGTAGCGATCCGCATAGCCGGCCAACAACGGCGCCATGACATAGCGGCTGAACAGCAACGGCAGGAATATCCGCAGGTCGCCCTGGGCCTGCACATGCAAACCGTTGGCCGAAGCCTCGGCCGCGTCCACCGCTGCCAGCAGACGCACACAGTCGGCAAGGTAAGCCTGGCCTGCATCGGTCAGGCTGACCCCACGGGTGCTGCGTTGCAGCAACACCACGCGCAGGCGTGCCTCAAGGCGCGCAACCGCTCGTACCAGCGTCGGGCCGGAGACCTGCGCATGGCGCGCCGCCGACGCCAGGCTGGGTTGCCCGGCCAGCGCGGCAAACAGCTGCATATCGCGAAAACGCTCCATCAGGCGCGCTGCTTCGTCGCCGCGTTCAGGGCCGGGTCCTGCCCGAGGCGATGGCTGAGGAAATCCACAAACGTATTGACCTTGGCCGGTATGCGGCCGTTTTGCTGGAACACCACGTGGATCGGCAGCGGCGCCGGTTCGAAATCCTCCAGCACCAGCTCCAACTCACCCGCCGCCACCGCTGCCGCGACTTGATAAGACAGTACCCGCGTCATGCCCCAGCCCAGGCGGGCCAGGTTGATCGCGGCATTGTTGGCGGTGACCACCAGGCGTGGCTCGATCGGTACCTTCAGCGGCTGGCCGGCGTCGATGAATGTCCACTCACTGACCAGTTGGCTGGACGATGAGGTGACGAGCTTGGCCTCACGCAACTGCTCGGGGCGCTGGGGCCGCCCGTGTTGGTCAAGATAAGCCGGCGATGCGCACACCACCCGGCGTACTTCGCCGACCTTGATCGCTTGCTGCAAGGATGGCTGCAGGTGGCCGATACGCACCGCCACGTCAACACCTTCGTCGGTCATATTGACCACCCTATCGACCAGCAAGGCGTTGATAGTCACCAAGGGAAAACGGTCCAGATAATCCCCCAGTACCGGCGCCACATACAACTCGCCAAACAGTACCGGTGCGGTCACCGTCAACTGGCCGCCCGGGATGGAGTAACTGCCCGCCGCCGCTTCCTCGGCTTCGTTCAGCTCGGCAAGGATTCGTCGGCAATCTTCCAGGTAACGCTGGCCGGCTTCGGTCAAGTGCAGACTGCGGGTGGTGCGCGCCAGCAGCTGGGTGCCGATGCGTTGCTCCATGGCGGCAATGGCGCGGGTCACGCTGGGCGGCGACGTGTTCAGGCGCCGTGCGGCAGCCGCAAAGCCCTCCTCCTCGGCCACGGCCAGGAACACCTGCATTTCATGAAAACGGTCCATCGGTGCCCCTTGGTTGTTATTGCGATTGCAGCCCCACCGCCGTGCGCGGCATGCCAACGAAACCCGGCAGTGCTTCGATGCTAGCGAGCCAGGCGCGCACCTTAGGGTAGTCGGCCAGGGACACATTGCCTTCCGGCGCGTGGGCCACATAGGTGTAGAAGGCGATATCGGCAATGCTGGGCTGTTCACTGGCGAGGAAACGGCTCTGGCTCAGTTGCTGCTCCATCACGCTAAGCAAGGCATGGGCACGGTTGATTGCGCCGACAGTGTCCACCTCGGCGCCAAACACCGTGGCCAAGCGCGCCGTGGCAGGCCCGGCATGGAGTGGGCCGGCGGCGGCCGAGAGCCAACGCTGCACCTTGGCTTGCCCGACAAGGTCGCTCGGCAGCCATTGGCCGCTGCCATAGGTGCTGGCCAGGTAAATCAGGATCGCATTGGAGTCGGCCAGTACCATCCCGCCGTCATCAATCACCGGCACCTGGCCAAAGCTGTTCAGGGTGGTGAGGAACTCAGGCGTTTTATGCGCGCCTTGCTTGAGGTCCACCAGGATAAATTCACTCGCCAGCCCCAGCAGGGACAACATCAGCTCGACCCGGTGGGAGTGGCCGGACAGGGGAAAACCATAGAGTTTGATCGCAGGCTGGGTCATTACAGGCTCCAAATGAGTGGGTATCGACGCCAGGGATGTTCTACCGCTGCCCTGTCTGGCGGAATGACCAGGATTCACAATCCAGCATTTCATCCAGCGAAACAATCTTCATTGACGTCATGCCAAGACGGGCGCGAGGATTTCACGAAAAAATTCAAACTATCGCCGCCCCCATCGTTCACACCTTCACGTGCAACGTTAAGTAGGAGGCAACATGCAGTATCGACAAATGGGTCATTCCGGCCTGCTGGTATCGGAAATCATCCTTGGCACCGTCCCTTTTGGCGGTCGCGCAGAATTTGAAAAATGCGGTGCGGTGGATGTGCCCCTGGCCAAGCGCATGTTCGATATGGCGTTCGACGCCGGGGTGAATATGGTCGACACCGCTGATCTCTATTCCCACGGCTTGGCCGAAGAAGTGGTGGGCAAGGCGCTGGGCGACAAGCGTCACGACATTCTGCTAGCCACCAAGGGCCGCAGCCCGGTGGACGACAACCCCAACAACTCCGGCTCATCGCGCTACCACTTGATCCGCGCGTGCGAAGCCAGCCTCAAGCGCCTGGGTACCGACCACATCGACTTGTACCAACTGCACAACTGGGACGGCATGACGCCAATCGAAGAGACCCTGGAAGCCCTGCGCCTGTTGGTGGGTTCGGGCAAGATCCGCTATTTCGGCACCAGCAACTTCACCGCCTGGCAGATGATGAAAACCCTGGGCAAGGCTGAACTGCACGGCATGCTCAAGCCGATTACCCAGCAGATCTACTACACTCCGGAATCCCGCGAGGCCGAGTACGAGTTGCTGCCGTTGGCCCTGGACCAGCAGGTCGGCACTTTGGTGTGGGGCCCGATGGGCGAAGGCTTGCTGACCGGCACAACCCGCCGCGGGCACAAGCCACCGGCCAATACCCGCCAGGGCAGCGGTTGGCCGGAACCCTACGTCCACGACCAGGAACGTGCGCTGGACATTATCGAGACCCTCGCCGCCGTCGGTGATGAACACGGCGTCTCGGTCGCCCGTACCTGCCTGGCCTGGCTCAAGGATCGCCCGGGGATCACCTCGCTGATTGTCGGCGCCCGTACGGAAGCACACCTGCGCGATAACCTGGCGGCCACCGAACTGAAACTCACCGACGAGCAGTCGGCGCGCATCGAAGCCGTCACTCGCCGTCAGCCGTTGTACCCCTACTGGCACCGCTTCACCGCCGGGATTGATCGTTTTGATCCAGCGGAGCAACCCTTCCTGGCCGAGCATCAAAAAACCCTGGATGCGCGCCAGGACAAATAAAACAGCACCTGCCCCAATGTCGATGAATTAAGCGAACGCAATCCCCAAAGCAACGAAAATCCTATGTGGGAGCTGCGCTTGACTGAGTGGCATTGGGGCAAGCCCACATTTTCAGGGTTGCACCGAACGGCAATGCTGCCTATATTTCCCGCCTGGCGCTCTCTACGCCACCTTCCGCGGAAAGGGCTGCGCCCAAGACATCCCAGCTCCACCACATTTCTACGACTCCCAACCTTGAAGCGGAAAAGGTTTGTGCAAGGAGCTCGTATGTCGCAACGCCCTTTGGCCTCCTCTACCAATGGCCGCCTCAACCTTGAGCAGCAGCGCAAGCGCGCCAAGGAACTGTTGTCGCACCTGAAAAAACTAGACCCCAGCGCCACCTTGGCCCAGGCCCAATGGCAGGTCGCCAGGCAATTGGGTTTTGCCAGTTGGCCCAAGCTCAAGGCGCATATCGATGCCCTGGACTTTGCTGCGCGCCACCCCGGTTTCGAGGCCAGCGACGAGGCACGTACTCACCATTGGCGCTGTGGCAATGACATTGCCCACAGCTTGCAGGTGGCTGGGTTCAAGGGCCGCTTCCAGATGCTCAGCGACCCACTGTGCATGGGCCCCGTACGCAATCTTCCCAGCGCCGAATTCCGCCGCCTGCGCAGCGCTTTTATCAGCCAGACTTTTGCCTTGACCCCTGCTGATGTAAACCTGCGCGTTGACGGGGAATACACCCAATTGGACGCACTGGCCGGCGCCGAACATAGCGTGTTGTGGTGTGAAGCGGATGCCTATGACCAATTGTTCCTGATTCGCGCACTCTCAAGTCTTGAACGCACGCCGAAAAAACTTGAGCTGATCGAGGTCGACCGCATACCGGGCGTCGAACGGTTTATCGGGATCGGGCAACTGGCGCCCGACGTGCTTGCCTGGCTATGGCCGCAGCGACGCTTGATCGACGACACGGCGGTGCACCTGGCCAAACAAGCCTGGTCGGCTTATTGCGACTCCTCGCCGACCAAGCTGGCAGAACTGGCCCGTACCGCTCACCCGAGCCTGCCGCTGCTTGCACCGGCGCTACGCCGCCAATTGCAGGAGTTGCCAGGAATTGAGGATGGCCTCTCACTGACCGAGCGCTTGGCGCTGAGGTATATCGCCGAAAGCGGGCCAGTGGCGTTTGCCCGGGTCTTCGCAGAGTTGATGGCCAGGCGCGAACCCCTGCCGTTCCTTGGCGACCTGATGTTTCATGCGCTGATGCGGCCGTTGATCGATGGCGAGCAGCCGTTGCTGGTGGAAACAGAGAGGGATCAACCATGGCCTAAGCGCCCCTTGGCGTTGACGCCACTGGGGCAGGCTGTATTGAACGGCGACACCAACTGGATGGACCACGCCAGCCATGAGCGTTGGGTCGGCGGTGTGTGCCTCAGGCCTCGGCAGCCCCATTGGCGAATGGGCAATCACCACATGCCCACCTGGGGTGAAGCCTGGCTTTAAGACGATTGCGAAACGGCAACGAGCCGCGAGCATCGCAAGTGATTAGACTGGCGTGCTGACCACGCCACCACGCTCTTCGAGACCCAGCCCATGCGCAACCTGTTCTTTGCCAGCCTCTGCTTGCTCACCACCGCCCTCGCAGGCTGCCAGCAACACCCGCCGGCCAATGACCAACTCGACGCCGTGCTCTGGACCCAGACGTCCATCGAGCACGAACTGATCTACCGCCAGCTCTTCGCCAATGCCACCCGCCAACTGGATGTTGCCCTCGCCGACCCGAGCTGGGACGCCCTGCCTTTTGCCCCACGCAACCTGGCCGGCCTGCCCCCGGCGGTGGTGGTGGACATCGACGAAACGCTGTTGGACAACGTGCCCCTCAACGCCCGCGACATCATCAATAATCAGGTCTATTCCTATGATCGCTGGAACACCTGGGTCGACCAGGCCAAGGCCCAGGCACTGCCAGGCTCGGTGGCGTTCCTGCAGGCGGCCCGGCAAAAAGGCATCCAGGTTTACTACCTCACCAACCGAGAACACAGCCAGGTCGCGGCCACGGCCAAAAACCTGCGTTTGCGCGGATTTCCGATTGAGAGCGACGCACAGATCCTGGCGGCCAGCACCCCCACCGGCCACTGCGAAAGCGCGGGCTACGGCAAGCAGTGCCGCCGTCAGTGGGTCGCCAGGCATGCCCGCGTGCTGTTGATGGCCGGAGACTCCCTGGGCGATTTCGTGCAGGCCGAGCACAACACCCTGGATGCACAGCGCAAGGCCGTCGAACCCTATGTGAATTGGCTAGGCCAGCGTTGGTTCCTGCTGCCCAACCCCAGCTACGGCAACTGGTACAGCGCGCCGTATGGGGATGATGAGAGCTTGCCGTTTGCGCAGAAACGCAGGTTCAAGCAGCAGGCGTTGCTGTTGCAGCAATAGGGTGACGCCCTGCCGTGATGATCGTTCCCACGCTCTGCGTGGGAATACATCCTGTGACGCTCCGCGTCACGTTGTGCAGATGGGACGCGGAGCGTCCAGGGCGGCATTCCCACGCAGAGCGTGGGAACGATCAATGTAGGAGAGGGCTTATTGGGCGGGTCGCAACAACTGCATCTGCTGGCGATAATCATCCGTCACCTGCCGCGCCTGGCTGCTGCTGGTAATCACCCTCGGCGTAATCAGCACAATCAGCTCCGTGCGGTCCTTGGACTTGCCGGTATTGCCAAACAACCAGCGCAACCCCGGAATCTTCGCCAGGTAAGGCACGGCACTGACGCTCTCAGCGTTGTCCTGCTTGATCAATCCGCCGAGCAATACCGTCTGGCCACTCTGCACCGCCACCTGGGTGGACACCGAGCGCGTGGAGATACGCGGGTTCACCGGCGTCTCACTGTTCCCCGTCGGGTTCTGGGCATCACTGACCTGTTGCTGGATATCCATGTACACCAGCCCACCCGGATTGATGCGCGGCACCACATCCAGAATCACCCCCGTCTGCACATATTCCACACTGCTCAAGGTGGTGTCGGCGTCCCCGGTATTGACGGTGGTCTGGCTGATGGGAATGTTGTCCCCCACCTGGATCTGCGCCGGCTGGTTGTTCATCACCACCAGCGATGGCGCCGATAGCACCTGGGTGCGGCCGTTGGTCTCCAGGGCGTGCAGGGCCACTTGCAGGTTGGAACTGACGAAGGAGTAGAACAACGAGTCCGCCGCCCCCAGCCCTGCCCCGCCACCGCCCAAGGCGCCTTGGCTGCCGGAAGCATTGGCCACCGTGGTGCTGGTGGAATTGCCGGCCAGGCGGCCCAGGTACCACTGCACCCCCAGGTCCAGTTCGCCGGTGAGCTTGACCTCCAGGATGCGCGTCTCGATCTGCACTTGCAGCGGTGGGTTGTCGAGGCGTTTGATCGCCGCTTCGATCTCTTTCCATTGCGCCGGGCGGGTGCGTACCAGCAGTTGGTTGCTGCTCTTTTGCGCGGTGATGCGCGTGCCCGCTTCGAGGTCGCTGGTGGGCGATGCCTGGGTGTTTTCGGCAGGCTCGGATTCAGGTTCTTCGGCTGCGGGCACCGGGGCGCTCGCCTGCAAACCGGCACTGGTGGACGAGGACAGGGTGGTGGTACGCAAGCCCGGTGCTACCTTCGCCGGGGCGTCATCCTTGATCGCGCCATTGCCGTAGATCTGCCGCAGGTACTTGGCGAGGTCGGCGGCATTCATATTGCGCACGTCGTACACATACATCTGCGGCTCGTTACCGCCGCCCTCGTCGATGGTGCGGATCCAGTCGCCCACTTCGCTGAGGTACTGGGGCTGGGAAGAAATCGCCACCACCGAGTTGGTGCGCTCGACCGGCAAGAACCGCAGCATGCCGGCCAGGGGTGTGCCACTGTCCGCGCCGAACATGGCTTGCAGCTCGGGCATCAGCTCGGCCACCGAGGCGCGTTGCAGGCCGAACACCGCCACCGACATGCCCTTGAGCCAGTCCACGTCGAAGGTGTCGATGGTGTCCTGGTAGTTGGCCAGTTCGTCGGGCGTGCCGGCCAGGCTCAGGACATTGCGCGCCGGGTCCACCAACAAAAAAGCGTTTTCACGGGCGAAGGGTTTGAGCAGTTTCTGCATCTCGGTGGCCGAGATATAGCGCAGTGAAAACAGACGTGCCGAGAGGCCGCTGGCCGGTTGCGCCACGCGCATCTGCGGCACCAGCTTGCCCGCCACTGCCTGGTTGGCCGGCAGGATCACATAGCGGTTGCCCTGCTTGATCATGGCGTTGTCGGTCCAGGACAGCAGGGTTTCGAGAATCGATAGCGCCTGCTGTTTGTCCACGGGTTTGGAGGTGGAGAAGCTGACCGTGCCCTTCACGCCCTCGGCGATGCTGTAGTTCTCGTGCAACAGGTCGCCCATCACGCTGTTGATCACGGCCTCGATGGGCTGGTCGGCGAAGTTGAACACGATGTCGCCCCCCTGCTGCGGCACGTTTGCCGGCGCTGCGGGCTGGCGCACAAACGCTTGATTGCCACGAATCAGCTGGCGCTGCGGCGGAGCCTGGGTGGCAGGTGGAGGGCTTTCGGCCACAGGCGCCTGAAGCGCCGGGCGTTGTGTGCCGGTGCCCTGCAGGGCCTCGTGCAGCAGGTCGTCGTCCGGGTCGAGGGTGTCGGGCAAAGAGCCACAGCCGCCCAGGGAGACGGCGGTAGCCAGGCAAAACAGCGAAGTGCGCATATCAATCAAGGGAGAGACTCGCGGGGATGTGAGATCAGGGGTAACCGCTTACCGTAGAGGCTCAGGGTCTGGGTGCGCCCGTCCAGGGCAAAACGAGCGTATTGCGGGGTCAGGTGTTCCAGGCGCCAGCCGTTGGGCAACGCCTGGCCCAAGCGCACCGTGAGCGTTGGGCCACCGGCTTGCTTGAGCATGGCCATTTGCAGGTTGCCGGTGATCATGATGCCGCTGAGGGTCAGGTTGGCCAGGCTCGCCACCTGGGTTTTACCCACCTCCCGGTCCGGGCGGCGATCCGGGCTGAACAGCGGCGCTTGCCAGGTACCGGCAAGGTCTCGCAACGCCGGCGTGGGAGCGGCCTGCACCTGGAAAGAGGGTGGCGCGTGCACCGGCGCATCGGGTAACCACCGGGGGGCATCGCCGATGCTGCTGAGGATCATCGCCATCAACAATCCCAAGAGCCCGGCCACGCCGAGCCAGCCCCATTCAAGAGGACGCAATGGGCCGATCATGGTGCCACCCGCGCCGGTTGCAGGTAGCCGCGCACCAGCAGTTGCACCGCCAGCTTGCCTGCCCCACCACTGGCTGGCGCCTGTTTGTCGCGACGAATATGCAGCTCATCGACGAACAGAAAAGGCGGCTGATATTCCAGCCCATGCAGGATCGCGGTCAGCGGTTCGATCGCGCAATTGAGCGTGAGGCTGACCTTGACCTGACGATAGGGCTCGCTGTCGTTTTGTTCAGGCGTGATCGGCTTGCGCTGGGTGAGGTTGCAGCCGCCGCCGAGGTTGGCGTGGCTGTTGATCAGGTCGGCAAGACGCTGCATCAGGTCGGCGGCGACCACGTCCGGGTCGTCCCCCGGCAACAGGCTGGCGCTGCTGGCCGGGTCTTGCTGTGCCTGCGCCAGCTGTTCGCGCAAGGCATCGCCCTGGCGTATGACGCTGGCATAGCGCTGCTGCTGTTCACGCAACTGTTCGGCCTGTTCACCCATGGCCCGCAGCGGCCCGGCGAACCAGCTGTCGATCAACAGCCAATAGGCCGCGCCGAGCACCAACGCCAGGGTCAACAAGGCGGCGCCGCGGCGTTCACGGCGTGTGAGGGGTCGGCGCATCGGCGGCCTCCTGGCGTAAGTGGGCACGCAAGGCAAACTGGTCCTTGCCGGTGCGTGCGTCGGGTTGGATCACCCCTTCGAACTGCGCGTTGTCCAAGCGCTGGCAGCCTTTGATGCGGCTGATCAGGCCACTGGCCTTGGCGCTCTGGCCGGAAAAGCTCACCTCGCCGTCCTTGACGTCCAATTGGTCGAGCCAGGTGTCGGCGGGCAGGCAGCTGGTCAAGTCATTCAGTAGGCCGGCCAGGGGGGGTTGCGCCCGTTTGCGCTGGGACAGGTACTGCGCCGCACCACGGGTGTTGAGCAGTTGCTGGCGCAGGGCGTGCACCTGCGCGACCTCGGCTTTTTGCTGTTGAACAGTGGCGTGCATGCTGTCGAGTACCCGCTGGCGATCGTTGAGCCACAACAGCATCGCCGCAATCAGCAACGCGCCGCACAACCACGGCAGGCTGCGCTGCAATTGCTTGCCGGCAGAACGTGAACGCGGGCGCAACGGCGCGGGCAGCAGGTCGATACCCAGGCCCGCCGCGTCCACACGGTGTGGGTACAGGCCGAGGGCGGCACAGTCAGTGAGGACCTGGTCCAGGCGCTCGCGCAGGATCGCCACCACCCTCACCTCCAGGTGGCTGGGCGTGCGCCGCTCCAGGCGGGCGACAAAGTAGAGCTGGTCGGCGTTGAACGGGGTATAGCGGTCCAGTTCATAGCCAACCACCTCCACGAGGTTGCGCGCGGCAGCCAGAGGCAGTTGCACGCTTTGCTGCAACACAGCATCAGGAGCAAGCATCAGCACCTGGCGCGCATTGCCTGGCACCACCGGTGCCGTGAGCGGCCAGTGATGAACGTGCTCGGGCGGGTCCTGGAACGCCAGCCACTTCGGCACACAGCCGCGTAACTCTGTGAGCCACAGGCGCCAGCCTTGTTGCAGCAGGCTGCCGCGCCAATAGCGGGCAATTGGTTCGAGTTGAATCATTCTTGCCACCGCACCACCCGATAGGGCTGTGCGCTGTCCTCCGCAGGGCTTAATAAAAGGGTCAGTCGCAGGCGTGCCTGATAGCCGCCGGGGCGCTCGGCGCGGCTGTCGATTTCCACGACCTGGCCGGGGTCGACGCCCTCGGCGTCCTGGCGTGGCAGGTTCAACGCCTTGCGCATCAGGGGGCTGGCGAATGCCGGAGCGGGCCGGTCGAGGTCGCTCCACAAGGTGATGTGCGGCAGTAGTTGGCTGTAGAGCGCCGGGGTCATGCCGGGAAGTTGACGTACCTCCTCCAGCACCCGAAACGGCGCCAGGCCCTGATGGCGGCGAGTCTCAAGGGCCTTGGCCAACTGCTGGGCCTGAACCGGTGTGGCGCCGCAGGCCAGGGCCAGGCGCGTGAGGTCTTGGGGGGCAGCGTTGACCAGGTACAACTTGCCGCGCTCACTGCGCAGACTGACCTGCAAGCGGGCGTCGTCGAAGGTCAGCGCCATAGAACGCCCGTCCGCCACCCACTGCCCTTGCGCCATGACCTGTGCGATACCGGCCTGGGCGGCCAATAGTGTCTGGGTGTGCTGGCGCAGCCACAGCGCCTGGCGACTTTGCAGCTGCACCCACCCGGCCAGGCCACCCAGCAATACGCTGAGCAAGGCCAGCACCCACAA
Source organism: Pseudomonas sp. FSL W5-0203 (assembly GCF_001896155.1). Classification (NCBI taxonomy): domain Bacteria; kingdom Pseudomonadati; phylum Pseudomonadota; class Gammaproteobacteria; order Pseudomonadales; family Pseudomonadaceae; genus Pseudomonas; species Pseudomonas sp. FSL W5-0203. The sequence goes on along the minus strand of NZ_MPOR01000011.1, from coordinate 97,316 downwards.
CACCAGCAACAGGGCCGCACCGCGTTGGCGCTTCATTCTTCGCTGCTCGCGCTGGACAGGTTCAGGCGCAGCGCAACCACCTGGGTGACCCACGGCACCGGCCCGTCGACGGTGGCGTCGATGCGCACCGCTGTGGGCAAGCGCCGGGGCCAGGGCCACGGGCTCAACCAGTCGGTGGGCTGGCCCAGTGGCGAGACACCGCGATAGCTGAACTGCAGCGCCTCGACGTTGTGCAAAAGCACCTGCGGCTCATCGCGCTGCGCGTTGGCCTGCGATGCCCTCTGCGAAAAAGCCACCTGCAAATCCTGCCCGACCCGTTGGAGGGTAAAGCGCTGGATCCCCCCGCCCAATACACCGGGCAAGGTCGCCACAAATTGCAGACGCTCAGGCGTGCCGATAAAAAAACCTTCGGCCTGGCTGTCATCGTCAGTGAGCTTTAGCGGCAGCGCCTCGCTGATCGAGGTGCGCAAAAACTGTTGGGCGGCGCGCATTTCATCCAGGCTGACGGTGTAGGCCTGGGCCTTGGCCACCGCCCGATTGGCCCCCAGCAACGCTGCGCTCACCAGCAGCAACAACACCGACAGCAAGCTGAGCACCACGAGCACTTCCAGCAGGGTGAAACCCTGCTCACGGCGCTTCACAGGCGCGCCTTCAAAGTGCTGAAGTGCGCCTGATGCGCGCCTTCACGCACGTTCAGGTCAAGACGAAACAGGTGCGGCTGTTGGCGGGTGCTGGTCAGTTGCCAATGGATGCCGTCGAGTTGGCCTTGGCGGGTTCCTTCAATCAGCGGGCCGGCAGCTTCCTGGTCCAGCAGCGTGAGCGCGGCATGGGTAAGGCGGTCACTGCGGGCCACCTGGGACAAGGCGCGCGCGCTCTGGCCGAAGGCAACCAGCAACACGCTGCTGCACACCGCCATCAACGTCAGGGCGGCGAGCATTTCCAGTAAGGTGAAGCCGGCCTGGTGCTTCATGGCAGCGCCTTGGATTGCACACTGCCGGTGAGCCAGCCAATATCGATGCGCCAACGCCGGCTGCCGTTGGCCAGCAGCAGGTTGCCGCCGGTAGAACTGCCGTCGGGATAGAACACCACGGCGGACCCTGCCTGCTCGGCACTGTGCAAGGTCACTTGCACCTGCGCTGGCCACTGCTGTGACGCACGCCCTGAAGCCTGGAATGTGCGGCCCTGGAGGTCAAACCGAGTGTGCGTCGCCTGGCCGCTGACGATGGCGCTCGCGCGCGTGGCGCGCAGCGCCTCGACCATCTGCGCGACCACCCGCCGCTCCTTGGCCACCTGCAGCCCTTGCCGTACACCCAGCCCCAACAAACCCGCCGCAATGCCGATCAATAGGATGACCACCAGCATCTCCAGCAGGGTAAAGCCTCGCTGGGCCACGGGCGGGTTATTCCCAGTTGCCCAGGTCGGCACTGTAGCCCTCGCCGCCGGGTTGGCCGTCCTGGCCGTAGAAGATCAGGTCGAAGGCGCCGTGCTCACCGGGGAAGCGATAGCCAAACCCGTGGCCGAACGGGTCTTTCAGCTCCGAAGGCTTGGCGTAGGGGCCGGCCCAGTTGGAAGCACTGGCCGGCTTGTCGAGCAGCTGTTGCAGGTTGTTGGGCGGCGCGCCCACGTCCAGGGCGTAGCTGTCGATCTTCATGCTCAAACTGGCCAGTTGCGCCTTGCCCGCGCCGTACTTGCCCTTGTCCACATTGCCACCGACCTGGCGCACCACAATGGTCGCGACAATGCCCAGCAGCACGATCACCGCCAGCATTTCCAAAAGGGTGAAGCCGCCTTGGCGGTGTCGGGTTTTCATCGGTTCTGCTCCTTGAAAGTTCATATATGGCTGGTGAGGCTCATCAGCGGCAGCATGATCGCCAGCATGATCACTGCCACCAGCACCGCCATGACCACGGTCAGGGTCGGCACCATTGCCGCGAGCAAGCGTTCGATGGCGCGCTTGGCCTCGACGTCGAAGATGTCGGCAACCTTGAGCAGCATGCTGTCCAGTTCGCCGGCCTGTTCACCGACTTCGATCATGTGCAGCGCCAGCTCCGGTAGCAGCGGCTGGCGACCGAACGCATCGGCCAGCGTACCGCCGCCCTTGACCCGTTGCGCTGCCAGCGCCACTTGCGCCTGGAGCGCACGGTTGCTGCAGACTTGCCGGGCGATCACCAGCGCGGGCAGCAGCGCCACGCCATTGCTGAGCAACGTGCCGAGGGTGCGGGTCAGGCGGGCGGCTTGCACCCGTTGCAACAGCGGGCCGATCACGCGGATGCCCAGCACGTGACGGTCGTAACGCTCACGGCGCAGGGGGTCGCGCAGGCGCGCCGCCAGGATCCACCCACTGATCGACAACCCGGCCAGCACCACCAGGCCATAGGCACCGAGGAACTCGCCGAGCGCCAGGATCACCTGGGTGATCAGTGGAATCGGCACGCCAAGGTCCTGAAAAATCGGCACGAATTGCGGCACCACATAGGCCAGCAACAGCGCCAGGGAACCCAGTACACCCACCACCAGGAACGCCGGGTAGATCAGCGCATTGATCACCTCGCCGCGCAGTAACTGGCTGCGCTCCAGGTAGTCGCTGAGCTGGCGCAAGGTGCCCTCCAGCGCCCCGCCGGCCTCACCGGCGCGCACCATGCTCAGGTACAGCGGGGAAAACGTGCCGCCCTCCTCCTCCAGCGCCGCCGACAGCGGTTTGCCGGCCTTGACCTGGTCGCGAATGCGCTCGATCAAGGCCTGCACCTGAGGATGGCGGGCTTGCTTGAGCAACAGGTTTAAAGCGCGTTCGAGGGGCTGGCCGGCGCCCAGTAGCGTGGCCAATTGCTGGGTGAAACTCACCAGCGCTACGCCCTTCAACTGCCCACGTGCCTGGCGCAACAAGGGGCCGCTGGCCGTTTCGATGTGCAGCAACAACCACCCGCGCTGATGCAAGACGGCGACAGCGGCCGCTTGGTCAATGGCCTGCAACGTGCCGCTCTGGGCCACGCCCTGGCTGTCCAGGGCGCGGAACTTGAACAGGCTCACGCGTCATCTCCGCGGGTGACGCGCAGCACTTCTTCCAGGGAGGTGACACCGGCCAGGGCCTGGCGCAAACCGTCTTCATACAAGGTGCGCAAACCGGCGCGGCGGGCGGCGTGCTCGAGGCTGGCGGCGTCGGCGTGGCCCATCAGCAAGCCACGCAACTCATCGTTCATCACCAACAATTCAGTGAGGGCGCTGCGGCCGTGATAGTCACCGCGGTAAAGCAGGATCGGACGCTGCTCGGTCAGGCGATCCAGGCCATGCTCCTTGATCAATTCCGCTGGGGCCTGGAAGGCTACTCGCGTGGCCGGGTCCAGGCGCCGCACCAGGCGCTGGGCGAGAATACCGCTGACCGTGGAGGCAATCAGGTAGCTTTCCACGCCCATGTCCAGCAAGCGCGTGATACTCGCCGCAGCGCTGTTGGTGTGCAGGGTCGAGAGGACCAGATGGCCAGTGAGTGACGATTGGACGGCAATGCGGCAGGTTTCCAGGTCGCGGATTTCGCCGATCATGATCACGTCCGGGTCCTGGCGCACGATGGCGCGCAGCGCTCCGGCAAAGTCCAGGCCGATGGCCGGCTTGACCTGGATCTGGTTAATCCCTTCAAGCTGATATTCCACCGGGTCTTCCACGGTGATGATCTTGCGCTCAGCGGTATTGAGCTGCGACAACGCGGTATAGAGCGTGGTGGTTTTGCCCGAGCCCGTAGGCCCGGTGACCAACAGGATGCCGTGGGGCCGCGCCAATAGATCCTGGAAGGCCGCCAGGCGCGGGCCATCAAAGCCCAGGCTGGGGAAATCGAATTGCACGGTTTGCCGGTCCAACAGGCGCATCACCACCGACTCGCCGAAGCTGGTGGGCACCGTGGACACCCGCAGATCCAGCGCCTTGCCCTGGATGCGCAGCATGATGCGCCCGTCCTGGGGCAGGCGTCGTTCGGCGATGTCCAGGCGCGCCATTATCTTCACCCGCGAGATCACCGCCGCCGACGAACTGGCAGGCGGTGCTTCGGCGTCGTGCAGCACGCCGTCGATGCGGTAGCGCACCTTGAGTTGGTTTTCGAAGGGTTCGATATGGATATCCGAGGCGCGCTGTTCCACGGCGCGCTGCAGGATCAGATTGACCAGGCGAATCACTGGCGCTTCGGAGGCCATGTCCTTGAGGTGTTCGATGTCTTCCAGCACGCCGCCCTGCTCATCGAGGTTTTCGATCAGGCTGCCCATGGCGGAACGGCCCTGGCCGTAATAGCGCTCGATCAGTGTGTCGACTTCATTACGCGAACCGATGGCCAGCCAGACCGGCACCTCACAGGCATACGCCAGGGCCTGGAACGGATACCACTGCGCCGGGTTGGCGGCCATTACGCGCAACCCGCCCTGATGCCAACCCATCGGCACGACCTGGTAATGACGCATAAAGCGCTCGGTGAGCACGGGAAGCGGGTCGAGCAACGGCGGCGCCGCGTCGGCCAGCAGCAGTGGCGCATTCAGCAAATCGGCCCAGGCGCGAGCCAGTTCGACCTCGGACACCAGGCCCAGGCGCGTGAGTAAACCGAGCAGGTCGCCAGGCTCAGTGGATAAACGCTGGGCGCGTTCCAGATCAGCGATTTTGAGCCCGGCGTGCTGCATCAGCCACGCGCACACCTGGTCGGTATGCGGGATCTGCATTTTGCAAGCATCGATGGGCGCTGACGACATCATTGAGGAATATCTAACGTTGCGAAAAGTATGGCTATTTAGAACTACCGAACAATGCCATTAGTTCGCCATAGCCCAGGCAGGCGTTAGCCGGGTGTATCGACTGGAAGTTATAGCCCTAGTTCCGGACGAGGGGGTAATTAAATACAAAACATTGCCAAATGCACTGATTTAGAGCGTTGGCAGCCAATAGCCACTAGTTGCACTTAGCCATAATGAAGTTGTTCAGGTGCTCTCTCGTTCAATTAACTGACAGTGCAAAAGATTCAAGCGCTCAACTTCCTCATCGGTGGCTAATACACCCAGACTTTGCAGGACGCGTGTGGCGGCGAGCACACCGATCTCCAACGCGGGTGGCTGGAGGGTGCTGAGGCTGGGCAACAACATGTGGGCAAACGGGTAATCGCCAAAACCCAATACGGCGCAGTCCTGGGGGATGCTCAGCCCGGCGCGTTGACCGGCCAGCAAACCGCCCGCGGCGAGGTTGTCATTGGCGAAGAAAATCGCGTCGGGCGTGATCGCCTGCCCCATCAGCGCTTCCATGGCTTGCTTGCCGGCTTCGAAGGGCGCACGGTCGGCGTCCGGCACAAAGACCCACGGGTGCACACCCAACTCGGAGAGGGTCGCGGTAAATCCATCGCGCCGCTCCAATGCGCTGAAGTCGCCCACTGCACTGTTTTGTACGAAGGCGATGCGTCGATAGCCTTTGCCATGCAAGTAGCGCGCGGCGGTGACGCCCACTTCATAATGAGAAAACCCCACTTGCAACGGCGCGCGTTCCGGCACGTAGTCCCAGGTTTCGACGATCGGTATATCTGCCTCGGCGATCATCTTCTCGGTGCCAGGGCTGTGAAAGCGGCTGGTCAGCACCAGCGCTGCCGGCGACCAACCGAGAAAAGCGCGCACCGCACTTTCCTCCTGCTCGATGCTGAAATAGCTGGAGGCCAGCAACAGCTGGTAGCCGTGACGACTGAGGGTGTCGCTGAAGCCCTGCAGCGTATTGGCAAAAATCGGCCCCGAGATATTCGGAGTCACCATCGCAACGATTTTGCCGCGCGCGGAGGCCAACCCGCCGGCCACCAGGTTCGGCACATACCCCAACTGCGCGACTACCTGGGCGATACGTTCACGGCGCTCGGGTGACACCTGTTCAGGTTGGTTGAAGTAACGCGACACCGTAATGGCCGACACCCCGGCCTGGCGCGCCACGGTATTGAGGGTGACGCGGCCGGCGCCCCGGCGCTTGCGCGGTTTGTGTTCGTTCACGGCAAAAACCTCAAAAAGGAATATAAAACTAATTTTTTAGTATTTGACGCTCTAAACCGACGCCTTCAATAATGCCGATGTTAGCGCTAACAAAGCGCACTGTCTGCTACTCGCTCGAGCGAATGCCCAAGACATTTTCAGGCGCTGAAGGTCGCAGAACCGCAGCGGACCAGGGTATTTTTTCGAGCGGGCACAGCATGCATAACTTTCCACGGCACACCCATTTGTTGCTTCTGGCAGGCCTCTGCGCCTTGCCCGTCTGCGGCGCTGTAGCGGCTGACGAACAGGAACCCACGCTCCAATCCGTGACAGTCACCGCTACCCGCCGCGAAGAATCGCTGCAAAAAGTCCCGGTGGCCGTCTCGGTGCTCGATGGCGAGCAACTGGAGCGTGACAATCGCAACGGGGTGGCGAGCATCGCGCAGCAAGTGCCGTCGCTGAACTTTCGCACCGGCGCCTCGAACAAGGACACCTCGTTGTTCGTGCGCGGCGTGGGCACCATTTCAACCTCGCCGGGCGTTGAGCCAACGGTGGCTACGGTGATCGATGGCGTGGTCTATGCACGCCCCGGCCAGGCCACACTCGACCTGTTGGATTTGGAGCGCATCGAAGTGCTGCGTGGCCCGCAAGGCACGCTGTTCGGCAAGAACGCGTCGGCCGGTGTGCTGAATATCACCAGTAAGGCGCCGACTGCCCAGACCCACGGTTTTATCGACCAGTCGTTCTACAGCGGCCATGAAAGCCGCACGCGCTTTGGCATCGGTGGCAGCCTGGTGCCGGAGGTGCTCAAGGGCTCGATCAGTACTTTGTTCGGCAGCTACGACGGTAACGTCGACAACCGCCACAACGGCCAGGAGGTCAACGGTTACAACCACAAGGGCATTCGCGGCAAGCTGGAATTCACGCCCAACGACGCCGTGAAACTGACCCTGATCGCCGACTACATGCAATCCCACGACGACGCGCCCAATGGCGTGGTCAGCAAGTCCCTCAGCCCGGCGTTCAGCAATGCCTTGAGACCGGTGCGCGCCTCAAGTGACAACCGCGATATCAACACCGATACCCGCAGCCATGTGGAAGACACCAACAAGGGCTTGTCGGCGCAGTTGGATTGGAATCTGGGTGACTACACCCTCACGTCAATCACCGCCTGGCGCGGCTGGGACAACACTCAATATCAGGATGGCGACCGTCTGGGCACGGTCACCGCCGCGTTCCCCGGCACCGCTGACAAGGGCGACCTGGCGTTCGACCAATACTCCCAGGAGCTGCGCCTGGCCTCGCCCAAAGGCGAGTTCCTGGAGTACGTCGGCGGCCTGTTCTACATGCATGGCAAGGATGAGGAGACCTATCAGCGCACCCTCACCACCACGACGCGGGTCGATAGAGGCATTGCCGACTACAGCACCACCAGCGACAGCTACGCGGTGTTCGGCGAGACCACGCTCAACTTCACCTCGCGCTTTCGCGGCATCGCCGGGTTGCGTTACACCCATGACGACTTGCAGTACGACCATCGCCGCGTGTCCACCTCTGCCACTACCGTCAGCGGCATTCAACCGGCGACGTCGAGTTCCGGTTCGGTAGACGAGGATGGTTGGTCCGGTCGGCTGGGCGTGCAGTACGACCTCAGCGACAACATCACCAGCTACCTCACCTACTCACGTGGCTACAAAGGCCCGGCCTACAACGTGTTTTTCAACATGCAGCCGCGCGACACCGACGCGCTCAAGCCAGAAACCTCCAATACTTGGGAAGCCGGAATCAAGGCCACGGCCTGGAACAACCGCCTGACCACCAACCTGGCGGTGTTCCACAGTGACTACGACAACTACCAGGCCAACTTTTTCGACACCGTCGCCGGCCAAGTCGTGACGCGCCTGATCAACGCCGGCAGCGTCAGCACCGAAGGCGTCGAGCTCGATTACGCCCTGCAAGCCACTCAGCAACTCAAGCTCTCCGGCGCCCTGGCCTATACCCGAGCGCGCATCGATCAGTTCGCGTGCCCGCCAGGCGCAGCGGCAACCTGCAACGTCAATGGCAAACCACTGCCGTTCAGCCCGGACTGGAAAAGCTACGTGCGCGCCGACTACAGCATCCCCCTGGAGAACGGCCTGGATATCGAACTGGGCACTGACTACAGCTGGCAGAGCGAAGTGCAGTACGACATCAGCCAGAACCTCGACACCAAACAAGGCGCCTACGGCCTCTGGAACGCCAGCGTGGCCCTGGCCGACTATACCAATGGCTGGCGCGTGGCGCTGTTGGCGAAGAACCTCGCTGACAAATCCTACTCACCGCTGCTGGCCAGCGGCGGCAACTACATCTACCGCGCCGTGCCTCGTGACGATGAGCGTTACTTCGGCGTGCAACTGCGCAAGGATTTCTAGCATGGGCCGTCAACTCAAACTCGGCGCCTTCCTGATGGCTACCGGGCACCACGTGGCCGCCTGGCGCCACCCCGACGTACCGGCGAACGCTGGCCTGGATTTCGCCCACTACAAGCATTTGGCACGGGTGGCGGAAGCGGCGAAATTCGACGCACTGTTCGTGGCCGACAGCATCGCCGCCGCCACCGGTGAGGTCGCCAGCCAAATGGCGCGTTCGGATCATTTCGAGCCGCTCACTCTGCTCTCGGCCCTCAGTGCCGTGACCGAACATATCGGCCTGATCGCCACCGCTACCACCAGCTATAACGAGCCGTACCACGTGGCGCGTAAATTCGCCTCGCTGGATCACCTCTCCGGCGGTCGCGCAGGCTGGAACCTGGTGACCTCGGATAACGCGGCCGAGGCGCTGAATTTCGGTCGCGACGAGCACCTGGGGCATGCCGAACGCTACAGCCGCGCACGGGAATTTCATCAGGTGGTGACGGGGCTGTGGGACAGCTGGGACGACGACGCCTTCGTGCGCGACAAGGCCAGCGGACGCTATTACGAGCCAAGTAAACGCCATGTGCTGGACCATGTGGGCGAACACTTCCGAGTCAAAGGCCCCCTGAACGTGGCGCGCTCGCCCCAGGGCCAGCCTGTGATCGTGCAGGCTGGTTCCTCGGAAACCGGTCGTGAACTGGCCGCGCAGACCGCCGAAGTGGTGTTTACCGCGCAGACCTCATTGGCCGACGCGCAGGCCTTCTATAGCGACCTCAAAGCTCGCCTGGGCCAATACGGGCGCGAGGCCGACTCGCTGAAAATCATGCCGGGCGTGTTTGTGGTGGTGGGCCAAACCGAAGCCTTGGCCCAGGCCAAATTCGAAGCGTTCCAGGCGCTGGTCGAACCCGAGGTGGGGGTGGCGTTGCTGGGGCGCATGCTGGGTAATTTCGACCTGTCCGGCTACCCCCTCGATGGGCCGCTGCCCGAGTTACCCTTGACCGACAGCGGTCAACGCAGCCGCCAGCAACTGCTGAGTGAACTGGCCCAGCGCGAACAGCTGACATTGGCGCAACTGGGCCGACGCATTGCCGGTGGCCGCGGTCATTACAGCGTGATCGGCACGCCGATTCAGATCGCCGATGAACTGCAGCGCTGGTTCGAAGAAGATGCGGCGGATGGCTTCAATATTCTGGTACCGCACCTGCCGGGCGGGCTGGAGGATTTTGCCCGCCTGGTCATTCCCGAATTACAGCGACGCGGCTTGTTTCGTCGCGAATACACCGGCACCACACTGCGCGAAAACCTTGGTTTGGCGCGCCCGGGCAACCGTTACAAGGCGGCTCGATCATGAAGAACACGGCCAGCTCGCCGAGCAAAGGTGGCCTGAGCGATTACTGTTTTGTCGCCAACACGAACCTGTGCACCAGCCCACCACACACGCCACCGAGCAAAGGCACCACCCAGAACACCCACAACTGGGCTATCGCCCAATCGCCTTGAAACAGTGCCACGCCCGTACTACGCGCCGGGTTAACCGATGTATTGCTCACCGGAATGCTGATCAGGTGAATCAAGACCAGGGCGAACCCGATGGCCAGCGGCGCAAAACCGGCCGGCGCCTTTTTATCGGTAACACCCAGGATAATCAGCAGGAAAAACGCCGTGAGTACAAACTCGGTGACCACTACTGACAGAAACGAGAAGCCACCTGGAGAGTGCTCACCATAACCATTGGTGGCAAACCCCGCCGACACATCAAACCCGGCCTTGCCGCTGGCGATCAGGTACAACACCCCGGCAGCTGCAATCGCGCCCAGGACCTGAGTGAGGATGTAGGGCGCCACGTCCTTGCCGTCAATCCGCCCGGCGGCGAGCAAACCCAGGGTGACCGCGGGATTGAAATGCCCGCCGGAAATATGGCCGACGGCGTAGGCCATGGTTAATACGGTTAAGCCAAATGCCAAGGCCACGCCGACAAAGCCGATGCCCAGCTCAGGGAAGGCGGCAGCCAGAACGGCACTGCCGCAACCGCCCAGTACCAGCCAGAATGTGCCGAAGAACTCGGCGGCTAGACGTTTTGTCATCAGGTAACTCCTTGAAGTTAGGTCAAAGAGTGGGAGCCTAACAACGGGGTACCTGCGTTGGATGTGGGAAATTTCCTTGGTGTGTGGTGATTATGAAAAATGGCGACGGATGCTGGGAAGGGCATTTCTTCCCTGAAAAAGCCCAACCGTCACCGATTGGGCTAATTCATTGAATAATATGGTCGGGACGGAGTGACTCGAACACCCGCCCCCTGGCGCCCCATGCAAGCGGACACCTCTGCTGGTCTCGGTCGTCGACTGGGCGATTTCAACGGAAAAGGCCGCGCTGAGAACAGAGTTGATGCCGATCTGCACGCCCATCCGTCTGAACCCGGAGCCGAAAGCAGCCCCGCCCGGTAAAGGCTATGGATTACCTACCAGTCGGGTTGCCTTGAGGCGAAACAATAGCCCGGCGCTGGGCCGGGCTATCGTCATTGCTACCTGCTAAGCCAGCAGGTCTGCGTCCCGCTCCCGCCACAGAGCTTCCAGCTTCGTCAGCCCCATCCCGGTAATCAGCGTCGAGCATGTTGGGATCATGGTTCACCCCGCGCTCAGCCAACCAATGCCGCGCGCCGTTGGTCGACTTTTTCAACCACGCCGCAGCCAAGGGCCTGTGCCCGGACAACCCAGCGGCCAGCACCATCAAACGAGTCGAGAAGAAGCAGCGCAAGCGGCACACCGTTGAGGGCCTGAAGGCTATCAGGGAAAAAGTCGCCTGCCTGGCTACAGAACGCCAATCGGCCTGGCGCTTATCACCGCTCAGCGGCGGACCGACATCCTAGGCATGCGTTTCGAGGGGCAGAAGATCTGCGGGTCATGCGAGCGAGGGCATGACCAAAAACTACCAGCGAGACCATGAGGAAATCATCTGGTCCGAGGCAGTTCCGGACCTGAATATCAGTGAAATCACCAGGTAGTTTTTCGCGGGTTTTGCGCAGGCACAAAAAAGCCGATCTAGCTGATCGGCTTAAATGTCTGATTTTACTCAGGAATAAATGGTCGGGACGGAGTGATTCGAACACTCGACCCCTAGCACCCCATGCACGCAGTACACCTGTAAGACCTTGTTAAGTAGCTGTTTTTATTGGCGCTCGCTGCAATCGACTGCCCACAAGAGCTTACAAGCGCGTGAGAGATTCACGCAAATGTCACGCACCCGCCCCGGCGTTCTGCCGACGAACACCACTCCCCAAACCTGCACCACCTCGATTACTGTACGCACATACAGTATTTGAGATTCACGCTATGAACGTAGACATGGACACCGACGATTGGCTCGGCTGCCCCACTCCGCTGGAGATGTACCAGCACCAATGCTCGATCCTTGTGGATGAACTGGTGCAGACCGAGCGCATGCTGCGCCGAGCGCGGGCGAATATTGCCGGCCTGGTGCAGATGAATGATTTGCTGATGACAGGCAAAGCCGACGCAGAAGAAAAGCTCCGTTACGCTGAGACCGAGCTCAGCCGCTTAAATGTCGAATACTCGGAAAGAGGCAAAGAGATCATGAGCCTGAAGATGATCTCAAACCAGAACGAACACCTCCGCAGAGAGAACCAGCGATTGCTGCTCGAGCTTAGCGTTTACAAGCAGCCATTAGCCTAGCTCGTCAGCATAGGCCGCAACTGCCTCCTCAGTCAGCTCACGCCACTCACCTTCGTTGATCAGCCCCTGTTGCTTGAGGTCGTCAGCCAGGGCCAGTCGCGTTTCGTAGCGCTCCTCCGGTGTGGCCGATATGAAGGTTGGATCGTTACGCAGCGCAAACCACGCCTCCATTGCGTTCACCTGATCAATGTTGATCGCCATGACGAATACCTCGAGCCAGTGTCTACAGTGTAGAGATTGGCCGGGGACCAGCTGTTCATCGGCGCCGACGAGCGGAGATGCTTATGTGCGGGAGACTTTCGCAGTACCGGGGAATCCACGACTTCGTTGCAGCGCTGAGCATGCCCAATGCTCTGGCGAACTCAGTAGGCGATCAGCCGATTGAGCGGTACAACGTCGCACCGACAACCGCGGTTGCGCTGCTGCACCTGCAGGGCGACTTGCTCCACGCCGATCCAGTTCGCTGGGGATGGCGGCCGCATTGGGCGAAAGACCGGGCAGCGCCGATAAATGCCCGAGTGGAGAAGGTAGCCCATGGCCCGTTCTTCCGGGCGATCTGGCCTCACCGAGCAATCACGCCTATCGACAACTGGTTTGAGTGGGTAGATGAAGGCGGGGCCAAGAAGCAGCCCTACCTCATCCGCCGAAGGGATGGCGCACCGATACTCTGCGCTGCCATTGGCCAGCTACCTGACGCTGATGAAGGCCCAGGCGAGCATGATGGCTTCGTGATCATCACCGCCGACAGCGCCGGCGGCATGGTGGACATTCACGACCGGCGGCCCGTGGTGCTGACGCCAGACTTGGCGCGGGAATGGTTGGACCCGGCCACGCCCAAGGAGCGCGCCGAGCAGATGGTGCTACACCAGGGCGAGCCGTCCGAGGTGTTCGAGTGGTTCAAGGTCGACACGGCTGTGGGCAACGTGCGAAACAAAGGGTCTGAGCTCATCCAGCCGATCAGGGCGTGATACCACCAGGCCTACTGGCAAGCCTGTGCCGCAGCGACCAGCTGCCGCTCGTAACCGATCCGCTGCCGACGCTCGGCCAACAATGCCCGAACCTTTACTTCAAGGCTGTCGGACTTCTTCAGTCCAGCAGATGCCCACGGCGGCACCGCGACCTCCTTTGTTTTGCACGGAACCAGCACCGGCACCTCCGCGCGCACAGTGCGCACCTCTGGCTCCCTACCCGCACAGCCAGTCAGCGCCAGCGCTAACAGCACCAGAAAAGGTCTCATAACCCCAACTCCTGATCGATGATGGCCGCCGCAGCGTGGGCAGGGTCTCCACCGGTTCGCTCCCGCAGCAACTGATTGGCAGCGGCGTAGTCGGGCTGGGCCTCTTGCGCTGCTTTTGCCTGGGCCAGGGTGGCAGTTCGCTCCCGCAGGTCGCCGGCCTGGACAAGCTCGCCCAGCTTCATGCCTTGCTCGCCCGCCAGCGCTTCCAGGTTGTTGCGTGCCGACTGAGCGCTGACTAGGTTGGTGTTCGCGGCGTCGAGTAACGGACGGTAATGCAGGGCAGCCAGCCACACACCGCCGCCAGCGCCCAACACCAGCAGAAGGACAGCCGCAAGCCCAGCGCCAGCCAGTCTCTGTAAAGGCGTCATCACGGCACATCCTTGAAGAACACATGGTGACCCAGGCGCAGGGTCTGCGTGGCCTTCGCCGCCCAGGCCGGGGCCTTGGGCATCGTGGTCGCGTAGTAATGCGTGGCGCCGCCGGTTGGATCCGGTAACGCACCCGACATCACCTGGTCAGCTGCGCGCTGGGCCTGGGCAAACTGCGCGGCCGGGATCTGCTTGGCACCGCTCAGATAGGTGTAGTTCGGGTCGTTCTGGTTCCAGCAGCTGAACTGCCAGGGTTTCAGGCACACACCGGCGTAGCCCTCCCCCCACCACGACTTGGCCTTGCCGTCGAACACACGGTTGCGGATGGTCCAGGCCACGGCGATCTGGCCATCCAACCCTTCGCCGCGGGCCTCGCCCCACAGCGTGCGCGCCAGGATGTCCCGGTCTTTCTCGGTTGCGTTCATGCTTTTCTCCAGGCGTAAAAAAACCGCTCGAGGCGGTCATGGTGTTAAGTGCCGATCAGACTTCAGGGGGCGCACTCTCCGGCGCAGTCGGCGCTTCCGCCGGCATCTCCACCACCGGCGCATCTGGCACCAGGATGTGCAGAGTGATCATGTGTTTTAGGTCGTACGGCTGACCGTCCTTCGTAACTGTCACGGTCAATAGGCCGTCAGCGAAATCGGTTTCCACATCAGCACGGCTGTCCACCTGGTTCACCGTGTAGCCCCATCCGTCGTCAATGGGGGGAAATGGAACCATACCCTGGCAGCCAGTGATTTGATAAACGCCCTTGGATAATCGAGCTGACGTGACGACGGTATTACCCTGGGTTACGAAGTCATAGGTTGCGCCCGTAGCGCCCAACACGTTGATTGCTGCTCTTGCCATGATTAAATCGCCTTCAGCGTGCCGTCAGCGGCACGAGTGGTGTTTTGGGTTGAGTAGATTGTTTGCCAAGGGCCGAACACGTCAGAGTTGATCACGCTACGCATCTTTAAAACGTTTTGGCGCCAGTCTGAGAATATCTGGGTGGCGAACACCGGAATGCCGTAGCTCATGGTGAGCATTGGGCCATCAACCGAGCCAGAAGGCGCGTTTCCCGCAAGCAAACAAAAGTCAAAGCCTCCAAGATAAACCCTGCTTACCGGGTCAGTCGTGGCGCGACCTGACAAAGGAGCTCCGATGCCGCGGTCGCCAACCTTCAAAACGCGGCCCACTGTTGCATCATCCGCGCTAGTTGTTAGGTTTGCATTAGAGGCAGTACCAAGCTGTGCATCCCGAGCATAAAGCTCTGCGGTCATTGCATTAATTTTTACCGCACCACTGCGATTTGTATCGCCGCCGGCACCCGTCGGGGCTACGCCTATGTTTATTTCTTGCCTTGGCATTTAAGCCTCCTGGATTATTTACACATTAAAACTCGAGAACTTTATAAAAAGCTGGCTCACGTGATCGGCTTAGCAAAAGTAACTGAGATATATAAATATATGGAGTTTGCTACCCCCTCAACAAAAGGCACGATTCTATTATTCTGATAATCCCAAGTACAATAAAGCTTGCAGAATCGGGTAGATGCCCCCCCAACATCCATGCCTATGTTGTTAACCAGCATGTAATCGCCAGTATTCAATGGCGATGTGGCAGTCCAGCTCGACTTAGTTGTCCCCTGTCCAGTTGATGAAGATCCAAGGTAGGTCCAATCGGTTATCGTCCTGGTGAATTGGGCGCAGGGAGTACCGCTATCAATTAACAGATTGGCAGATGGCCCCCACACCCTGAACCCATATGACGCGACCGCTCGGGCTTGAAAAGCGGCCACGAAAAAGCCTCCAGCACCGTCTACGAGAAAAGAAAATCCTGTCCAGTTGCCAGGTGTTCCAAGAATAGTTACGTAGCTGAATGTGCTTGTAGCATCCGGACGAACGAAAACTAAAGGGGGCTCCTGAGTAGTGATAGCAGGAGAAAACGTAGCCCCGCCTGAGTATCTACCCTTTTGTAAAATGGAAAGCCTCGAATATTCAGAATCCAATGTAACTACATCAGCCCCATTTTTGAACTCCATGCCGTATGCCATTCACCTGTACCTCATAACCAACAATCTTTGAGTTCCTAACGCCATAGTCGCAGTAGGGTGGGACCGATTTGCAAACCAGACATAAACACCGCCTGAAACGACCTGGGTATCAAATTGAACCGCATAGGAGTCCTGGGCGTTAGGGTCTTTTGGATATGCGCCTGCTGGAATACATATAGCCGAGTGGGTGCTCGGCTCTACTCCAGGCAACGCTATAAACGTGTTCCTTGGTCCTGAGTTATTAGGAGGCGATCTTGTGATTAGTGACGAGTGTATGATCCTCACTGTAAACGAGGTTTCATCAAGCTCTAATGCACCAGTCGCCCCCCACACCCTAATCCCGTAGCTCATGCCGATAAATCCCCCCACTGGAATCGTTTGACGTTGTTTTCATCAAACACTTTCCCGCCGCGATTATTGATAACTTGCCGGGCGTCTCCTCCGAATGCACCGTTGATCTCAAAAGTCCCGTCGAAAAACAGCTTCCAGCCAGCCTTGCCTGGGTCATAGTTGTTCGACTGGATGAAGTTGCCGATCTTGGCGTTGGTGATCGTGCCGTCCTGGATGAACGCGGCCTTAATGAAGGTCTGCCCACCCTGGACTGCGAACGGCACCGATCCGGCCTGGCCAATGGCGAATCTGTCCGCATCGATGATGAACAGCGACTGCAATCCACCAGGGCCATTCTCCAGCCCAAGCCCGATGCCAGCGTACTTGTAGAGGCCGGTGGCGGTTTCGTACTGCATCCGCACCGACCAGTTCGCCGTAACCTTGCCATCGACCGTTTGAATGGCCGTGGTGTTGGTCTGGATGGCCAGGGTGTTGCCGCTGACCGAGTTCTTGACCGTTTCGATGCTGGACGACAACACGCCGTCGGCATTGGTTCTGGCGGTTTGCTCAGCAACCACCGCGGCGGCGTTGTCGGCCACCTTCACTTCCACTGTGTCGGTTCGCTGCCCCTGCACCAGGTCACCCTCGATCAGGGCGGACTGAACAGACCAGACGCCAACGTAGCTCTCCTCCGAACCGATCAGCGCCGCGTCATCACCCTGAAGCGGTGGATTGACCTGCAAGTAGATGCCGTCAACCCGCTGCGCCGTGGTGGTGACCTTGCCGTCGAGCGTGGTTACCGTGGCCTTGAGGGTGCTCAACCCGCTGGCCGTGGCGTTCACGCCGGTGACTGGGTCGTTGACCGTGACCTTCACCGCGTTGAGCTGTTGCGCCTGGGCGGTGATGTCCTGGCCATGCTGATTAATCGACGCCGAGTTCTGCTGAACCTGCGTCACCAGGGCATTCACCGTCTGCGTTACCGTGCCGATGTCGGTCCAGTAGGTGGCGTTCGGTGGCGGGCTGTTCGCCGGTACCGGGCCGTTGGCCTGATACAGGTGCTGCCCCATGCGCACGATATCGTTAAGCGCGTACGCCTTCGCAGGGTCGTACTCCAGCGCGTCGACGATCTGGTCAATCAAACCTTCCAGCTCATCCTTGGCCGCTTCGATGCGCCCATTGACCGATCCCGGGCCGTTGCCGTCGATAAGGTTGATGCGTTCGTTGAGCAGTTGCCCCAAGGACGTCTCGTCAATTTGCCCTTTGATCTGCTCAAGGATCGGCCCAGCATCCGAGCTGGCCTGGCCCATCACCCCATTCACCACCGGATAGAACGGACCGATGTTGCCGGTACGGTCCACCAGGCGCGCCCAGAAGAACAGCGTTGCACCAGCCAGGAGCGACTGCATGCGGTAGTCAGCCTGCGGATATGCCAGGTCGGCCAGCTTGGTTGCCGCTGCGAGATTGTTCGCTGGGCCATACCACAGTTCGGTTCGTTGGGTATCCTCGGCACCAGCTGGGAAAGCCCACTTGATGCTGATCCCGAACAGTTCGCTGGTGGTGGTCAGGAACGACACCGCCGGCGGCAAGCCCGTCTTGCCTTCAAGGTTGGTCAGGCTGGAGCTTTTCCAGATCGACGAGATTTCGAAGGCGCTCACTGCGCGAACCCGAGCCAGGTAGGCCCCGGAGTAAATGCCTGTTACGTCCACGCTCGTTGAGCCAGTACGCTGCACCTTGATCCAGTTGCCGTTGTCCTTGCGCCACTCCACGTCATAAGCGACGGCTCCGGCGACAGCGGGCCAGGAAATGTTCATGGTGCTGATGGCAATGCCCTGGTCGATGGACACGTCCGACGAGACGGCCACGCTCTCTGGTGGGGGAACAACTGTGATAGGAATGACGCTAATTGGTCGCTCCTCAAGGCGCGCGCCAGTATCAATGTTTGCGTATTTGCTTGGCTCGTATTGCAGGGCGCTGATCTCGTAGTCGCCTTCCGGCGTCCGCGCTGTCCTAGTGACCCTGTAAAGCGGAATTGCTAAGTCTTCCGCATCAATTGCCCACTGAAGTTGTACAGCCGGAGCCTCGCTATACGCAACAGCGACTGTTACGTTGCGTCCGCTCACGCTTTCCACGGTACGCCCTTCTGCCCTCCCACCAGGGAGGTTGATCATCAGCCGGTCACCGGCCTTGGCCAGGGTGTCGCGGTCCAAAGTGATGACCTTCCCGGCCGCCGCTGCAATACGCCCGCCAATCTCCCGGCCCGCCAGCAGCGAGTCAGCAACTGGGATAATGAACCCAGGCAGCGGGATACGGCCTTCCATGCCAGTCCTGAAACTGATGGTGCGGTCCTGGTTGTTGCTCAGCACCAGCCATTTAGCGCGGCGCTGGGCCTCAGATGCGCGAGTGCAGCCGATGGCGCTGATCTCCGTAGGCTTGTCGCCCAGGCGGCGCTGGAGTGGAAGGTCGGAATAGACCGTGACGTCGGTGTCGTAGTTGTTCAGCGGGTTGTCATAGCTGACCAGGCACCGAGTGAAGCGTGTTTTGGCCGACGCACTGCCGTAGGAGATCTTGCCGTCGATAACATTGGATCGGGTGAAAACGTAGTCGATGTCCTGGGATCGAGGCATATCAGCCTGCATAACCAGCTGTCCCTGGGCCCAATAGGTCATGCCGCGATAGATGCCGGCGATGTCGCGCAGCAGTGACCAGGCATCGGCCTTGCCCTGCAGGTTCATGTCGCACAAAAAGCGTGGCTCAACGCCGTCAGCACCATTCGGCACCAACTGGTCGCAGTACTGCGCAATGCGGTACAGCTCCCACTTGTCCACCATCCACGGCTTGATGCGGCGGCCAAGGCCGAAACGGTCCTGGGTGCAGATGCCGTAAGTGATCCAGGCCGGGTTGTTGGTCCAGGCCTCCTTCATCGTACCGTCCCAGGCGCCAGAGTACGTGCGGGCCACTGGATCATAGTTGCTAGGTACCTGCCAGCGGCGGGCCTTGCACTTCACGGTGACGGCCGGAATATTGGTGAACTGCTCGGCGTCGAACTCGATGAACAAAAGCGCAGTGTTCGGGTAGCGGAGCTTCGCGTCGATCACCTGCGTGTAACCGGCAATGAACAGGCTGTCCGCAATCTTGTCGGTGTTCTGGTTTGGCGTAATGCGACGAACACGGATCAGCCAGCCACTTGTTGCAGGAGGCAGATCAATGCGCAGGGACCTCTCATATCGAGTAGTGGTCTTTCCCGCCAATGCGCCGACCAGCACCTCCTGATAGGCACCGCCATCCGTTGCCACGTCGACTGCGTATTCAATGCGATAGCCGTTGATATTGCCTTCGCTATCCTGGCTCGCCAGTCGTGGCGTTGCCAGACGGATGCGCGCCGCCGAAAGCTGCAGGTTGGTCAGCGACTGAACCCAAGGGGTACCGCTACGTAACTCAATATTCAGCGACGTTTCATTGTCTACAGACGGAATACCTGGAATGTAGGTCTGATCTACGGAGCCGGGACGCCAATCCCACTTCACATTGGTGAAGTTGAAGTTGCCGCTCGCATCCTGGATAGGAGTGTTATCGAGGAAGATGTCGCGCGCCGTCGGGGTTCCGTCAAATTCGCCCTCGCCTATGGCGATCAGGATCTTCGCAAGGTTGGTTGAGCGCAGGCTGTCGGGCGCCTCTACCGGCGACTTAGGCTTACTCTCGCCACCTTTTGACCCGTGTATGTCCAGCTTCTGTGCTGCGCCCATGCTTTCCTCCAGGCAATAAAAAACCGCCTCTTGGGCGGCTTGTTCGCATCGTCGTGTCTATGTCTTGTCCTCGGCGTAAATCGATGCCGAGATAATTGCTCCGCCCCACCGGCGCTCACCGATGCAAATGGGAACAGGGTTGCCGCTAGCCGTGGTGTTCTTGGCCGAGCCGAACGCGTAGCTGGGCATGTTTTCCGGTGAGGCGCTTTGCTTGAGTCCGGACGCCTGGGGACTAAGCATCTGAATCACACCGCCGGCGAGTAATGCGATGCCAGTACTGAGGGTCGCACCTCCGGTAAAATAAGACGCGGCGATCAGTACAACGCCGATGATTGTTTGGAGCAGGCCGGCGCGCTTTGCGCCCTCTACCACCGGCACAATCCGAACTTCCTTGGTCCCACCCATGCCGAATTGATCCTGCCCGGCGTTCTTCCGGTTGCGGAAGATGGCGAAGCGCAGGCCGAGCCGGTCAAGTCGCCGGATCTCTGCTTCGAACCCGTCAATGGTTGCCTTCAGCGCCCTGAACACCTCCCAGGTATCGCCCGAGCCAACCTGGCGCCGGTGCAGCCTGCCGAACTTCTGGGCCAGCGAGCCGGACAACTTGATAGTGGTCATCGGCGAATAAACGATGGCGCTCATCTAGCCTCCTTGTGTCGAAGAATTAAGCGGGTGCGCTGGAGCCACGGGCCGCCGTAGACGATTACCTCGGACGGCCGGCCATACAGGTGGTGCAGCACAAAGGGGCCGGGGCCGAACACGCCAGAATCTTCGCCAGGCAGCTCCGGCTCTGTCCCCAGGTATATCCCTGCGTGGTTTGGGTGGGCCGTGCGGCCGACCTCCATCACGATCATGTCGCCGCGCTGCGGGGTGTCGACCTGCTCGAAGCCGGCGGCGGCGTAGTTCGCCTCGTACAAGCTTGTGCTGTCTGCGCTCTCCCACCAGCCATCAGCCCGCTGGAAGGACTCGAACTCAAGGCCCCACTCGCGCTGGTACCAATCCGCGCAGACCTGCCAGCAGTCCCAGGCGCCGTGTACGAACGGGCGCTTGAGCAGCGCCGTGCTGCCGGTCGGCGTGATCGTGCGCAGGTCGCCCTCAGGCCAGGACAGAATGTGCCAAGGCAAGGCCGTGGCCTCACACATCGCCAGGTCTCGCGACGACGGCCTGCTGGTGGCGTCCGGATGCGAGTGCACGATGCCGATCACCTGGCCCTCATCTTCCGCCGCGGCGTAGTCCTCCGGCTCGAGCCGGAACTCTTCGTTTGGCTCGGTGGCGATGTTCCGGCACGGGAAGTATTTCTGCGCCCTGCCCACGGCCAGTACCAGCCCGCAGCACTCTTTCGGGTACTCGGCGACCGCATGCGCCTGGATGGCAGCAAGGATGTGTTTGCGCATGGTCAGCTCCGGGCGATCAAGGACACAGCGGGGAAGCCGCCGAATGGCAATGGGTTATCCGTGCCGAAGCGCGGGTCGCAGCCCTTACCAAGGGTTCCGTCGCATTCATCGAGCTCAGGGTCGTCAGTGACAACCCCATCCTTTGTAACGTAGGGGCCGGTGTATCCGCAGTTCGGGCCTCGGTAGCCGCCGGTGAGGCACCAGTGGCACAGAGTGGTCATCTGCCGGCCGATGGTTTCGCCGCCGACGTCGCCCGGGCTGGCCAGGTCCCAGCTGACCGTCTCGCCGTCCTCGTTAGTCTTCTGGTCGACATACCAGACCTCAATCGATTCCTGAGTAGGATCCGCCATGGGATTGCCGCCTTCGAAGTTCACGGCGTCCAAGTACTCGGCCAGCGTGTTTCGAATGGTCAGCTTGAACTCAAGCAGATCCTCGAAGGCCAGGCAGAGGGCGGTGATTCGCCCGTTGACGTTGCCGACCGACAGCTTGGGCCGTACAGCGGTGCCGTCGCCATTCGCCTCGCTGCCCTCGTATTGCATGGGCCAGGCACCGTACTCTTCGCCTTTCCACCAAATCGACTTGGCTGGCAGTTGGTCAGCGTTGCCGCCGGCGGCGATCAGTTCTGCAGGCGTGTGCGGTATCGCATGACCATGGAAACGCAGGACATCGGCGCCGTAGTCGCTGCCGTCCAGCTCGAACAGCATGACTTCGTTGCCAGGCTCAAGAGTCTGGATAGCGTTGATCAGCGACATGGATTGACCTTTACGGGTGGAAGGCGCGCTCGAACGTCGCCGTCACTTTGAATACGCCCCCGCCCATGGGCGTAGGGGTTGGGTTCTTGCAGGTGAACAGGCCAAGCTGGCCTAGCGGTGTGGTCCACAAGAAAGCCTTGGCACCTTTGTGGCGGTCGAAGAACGCCATAATTTCCAGCGCTCTGGCCGTGTTGCCCGTGTGGGTGACCGGGTAGGAATCGACTTTGTTGTTGATCCCGTCCCCGACCTCTTGCTTGTAGCCGTCCCCGAACTGCGAGGTGCGCACCCGATAGGTAATATCGGGCGCCTCCCCGTTCTGAGTGGCCCAGGTGAACGTCTCAATCGTCATCGACGCGCTCCTGCAATATCTTCCAAAGATCGCCGCCAGGCCGAATCCTTTTGCCCATCCCTTCGGTGATCGAATCGCTGATCAGTCTCTCCAGGCGATGGACCTCCGCAACGATGCTCGGACCAACCTCACCAGACTCCATGATCACAGCCTGAATTCTACCAATGGCCACGCCCATCGCCTTCGATCTTTCTCTGATCTCTCCGGCAGTAGTGGCATCCCCGACGCCTTTGAAAAAGAACTCGGAAAGCGCCCCAGTGAGCGACATCAAAAGCTCGTCTCGATCATATTCGAACGCCATTACCCTCTCCCATTGATTGCTCGCCAAATAGCACCGCCTGGCTGCACGCCTCGGGCTATCGCTGCTTCAGCTTCCGCTTTTGTGACCTGCTGGATGTTTCTGCCGGCCTGAGTGGTATCTTCCTGCGTTGCATTGCCGCCGGTGCCAGCCGTTTGCACGGATACCGAAACGGGAAAGTTGTAGGTGTTTCCGCCGCCACCGCCCGCCGCCGCCATGATCGAACTGCCGCCCGTCATTAATGGCGTGACGCTGCCACCCTGAGCACCAGTCATGAGGTACGACCGGCCACCCTGATTGAACAGCTCGGGCCCCTTTTCGTTTACCTCATAGAGCGTGTTCGGATCGACAGGCCCACCTGACGCCCTGCCCTCTACCAGAGCGCTGCCGATGCTGGAGCCGAAACTGCCAGCACCCGCACCCGCCGCCGCACCGCCACCGAAGTACGCGCCAAGCGCGCTACCGGCAAGGCTCGACAGCAATCCGGAGGCCGCCTGCCGAGCTGCGATACGCGCCATGTCGGCGATGATCGACTTGGCGAAGTCGGAGAACGAGAACTTGCCGTTGGTGGCGAAGCTGGCCACCGCGTCCTCCATAGAGCTGAAGGCGTTGGTGAACAGGCTGCGGGTTTGCCCAGCGACATCCCGCGCCGAGTCCAGGTAGTTACTGAAAGCCGAGGTCGCCCCATTGCGCCAATCACTCTGGGCCACAGACATCTGCTCATAGTTGCTGAGCGTGGTCTGCGTCAGGTCGCGCTCGCTACGATTGATCGCCTCAAGCTTGGCCTGGTATTCCTCGGCGCTCATGTTGCGCGAAGCGTCGGCCTTGTCGCGTGCCAGGTCCAGGCGCTGCTGGTTGGCCCGATCCGATATTCCGTTCAGGTCGCCGTTGATGGCGTTCTGGCGGTCGCTCTGGCCGACACCTTGAGCCGCCCGGCTGCCGGCGCGCTGCAATGCAGCGTTCTGCTGATCCAGCGCATCGGTGTACGACTTGATGGCCAGCTCCTGCTTCTTGAGCCTTCCCTGCTCATTGGTCGCAATTACTGATAGCTCGCTATCCGACTCCTGCTGAGCCTTGACCATGTTGGCCCGGGCGTCGGCGATCTTCTGGTCCAGCTGGATGCGCTGAGCTGCCGAAGTGCCAGCCTTGCCCTTGGCACCCTCAAGCGCCGCGATCTCGGCCTCATAGGAGGATTTGACCTCGGACGCCTGCTGCTGGAGCAATGCCACGCGCTGAGCCGTGTAACTCTCCTGTGAGATGATCCCGGCCTTCTGCGCGGCTTCCAGCTCCTTGTCGGCGCTCTTGTAGTAGCTGAGCACAGCGTTGAGCTGGTTCTTCGAGTCGTTGAACGAGGTTAGGTCGACCGCTGTGGTCGCGCCTTTCGGGTCCTTGTACTTGTCGCGGATGTTTTTCAGGTCGCGATCAATGTTCTTCTGGGCGAGCAGCGGGCTGTCAGGGTTCGCCTCGCGCAGAGCAGCGATCTTGCGCAGGTACGCTTCCTCTTCCTTGTCGCGCTTCTGCTTGTTGCTGTAGGACGCAACGCGAATGCGCTCAAGATCCTGCTCGGCCTCGATGCCCTTGTCCTGGATCTTCTGGCGGTCGCCCAGGTATTTAGTGCGCGTCTTCTCTGCCTCTATCTGGAGGTCAAGAAACGCCAAATCCTTGGTGTCTTTAGCTGTATCGCGCGTTTCGATACCCATAGCAGCAGCGCGGCCGCCACGGCCCTGCCCAGTTTTCAGCCTTTGGCGTATTACTTCGGCTTGCTGCTCCAGGGTTTGAGTGCGTCCGATCTCCTTGGTGGCGTCCAGAGCGCCTTTCGCTGCGTCCCTTACTGCATTCCAGCCGCGCTCTATGATTCCCAGATTCTGCGTGATCTCTCCGGTGCGAGTTTCGATCGTACTGGCGTATGTATCCGTCAGTAATTTAGCCGCACCCACTGTGTCGCCCTGTTCTTTAAGGGCAACGATCTGCGAGTAAACCGACGCTGTTAAAAAGTGATATTGATCATTGAGTTCTTTTGCGGCGGCGACAGGATCTTTCGCAATTTTCGCGAACTCTGCGATCGTCTCATCAATAGCCCGACCTGTAGCCTTCTCCATCTGCAGGGCGGCTTCGGTGATTTGCCCGAAACTTTCGCTGGCGATCTTTCCGTTACCGGCGAGCTTGGCCAGCACCTCAGCTGCAGCGCCAGTCGTCCCCACTGTTGCGCTGACCTGCCGCGCCATATCACTGAGCTGACTTGCACTCGTACCAGCCACATTGCCGCTGAGGATCAGCGCCTCATTGTAGGCATCGGCCTCTTCACTACCCTTGTAATAGGCTAGCCCCAAAGCGGCGACAGCTGCAGCCGCCAGCGTAAATGGGTTTATCAGCCCTAGAACGTAACCGCCCAGCGCCTTCGCCGCCGGCGCAATGCCGCCGAACATATCTTTCAGCTGGCCGCCCTGCTGTAACAGAACCGTAAGCGGAGCCTGTCCACCCTGGAGAGAGACGGCGATGTCAGTGAACTGAGCAGGAACGCCTCGCAGCGCTGCAGCCGTCTGCTTTGCCGTGTTTCCGGTGCGAGTAAGGCTGTCGTCGAATCTGCCCAGGTTAGCCCGCGACTGGTCGATCTTGCCCTGGTACTCGCTGAACGTTGAGGCATCCAGCGCGCCAAGCTTTTTTTGCTTGGCCAGTTTCGTTTCAAGGTCGTCGAGACGGCCCAGGGCCTTTACTGTTGGGTCAATCTCGCCCAGCAGGTCTGATAGCTCATCCTTCTGCTTCTTCATCGAAGCAGTCGCCTTGTCAGCGCCGCGCGCTACGCCATCAGCCGCTTTCTCTGCCCTTGCACCTGCCGCCGTGAGCTTGTCGAGGTCGGAGCTTGCCTGCGCAGCATCCGTCGAATCGACCTTTATGCCGAGCTCAGCAATCGACGTCATACTTTTCTCCAGGCATAAAAAAACCCGCTCGATGGCGGGCTATTGGGTTCACTTGATCTATTTATTCAACTTCGAATTCGTTTCCGCAAACTGGCAGGTAATGCTTATGTCGGTTTGCATGTCTTCCCCAAACTTGGCCACCGGCCTGGCTCCTACCCCCTCGACTACGTACTTGGAGAACCCCGCATATCCACCATAGCTGTTCTTGGCGTTTACTTCTCCACATACAACCGTATTGTCGGGAAGGCGATAGACCTTCTCATCCCTGAACTCAGCTGATGCCGAGTCGTTAAGGTTTCGTTGCACCTCATCACGAGCTTTCTGAACGTCGCTATTTCCACACCCCGCCAACGCTACGAAAACCATACCCGCTACTAATAGTTTCATGCCTTTCCATCCTTGAAATGTTTAGAAGCTGCTCGGTTGAACGGAGATGGATCCGCCGCCAGCGGGTAGAAAAACTCGGAATTTCTTTTGCTGACTCGGACTAAGAACTACTGAGATTTCCATCCTCTCAGGGTTCGTTGCGCAGAGTCCCGAGCCGTCGAGTGCGGCACCGAGCAACCACTCCCCTGGCGGAACTTGGAATACTGCCTTTTCTCCAGTATCCAGCTTCGCCACGGGCGCACCGTTTAGAAAGACGGTCGCAAAGCAGCCGCCGCCGGTAAACCCAGTGTCCCGCGTGACAATTAGCGAACTACCGCCGGGTGCTGGCTTTTGGTAACCGCTTACCCGCTCTGACGGCGCTAGGCGCGCCTTGTCGGACGGAACTGGCGAAGTCGCACACCCGGCCAGCATCGCCAACACCACCGCCGCTATCAAAATCCGCATAACCGATCCTCATCCTGAAAGTGCCGACTGTATCACCAGAAATGCTGTATGGATGCCCAAGTATCACTCACGATATCGCTTTGCTATCGTCATCCGTCTACCTACGGATACGAGCAATAGCACATGGATCAGAAGCGCCTTGACGAAACGCTACTCAAAATTGGCCAGTTTGCTGAGGAAAAAATCAGCTGGGTAGACCTTCAAAACGATATCGATATCGAGGCTGCCATCATCCTTAAGGACCAAGGACTATCAGGCATCCAAGCAACGAGGATGATAACCGGCCGTTACAAGCTCAGAATTATCAACGGCCCTCTGACGCCACCGGGCAAGCTTCGAGTTTCTGAATTAACAGCCAAGTAAGGATTTCCCAGTCCTTCGCCTGCAAGCCCAAGGACTGGGACAGCGCCAATATCGGCGCGTTTATGACCTGGAGGTCAATGTGGCTCTGACGATCAACAATCTGCAGCTTTCCAGACATACCACACCCACAACAGCCCTAATAAATCTTGGGGATTCGGATGGGTGCTCAGTAATTGTCAACATAAAACTTGAAGGCAAACCGGTCGACGAGTTCTCGCTCAAGGAAATGACGAAGCTTGGTCTAGAGGCCGCCAAACATCTCACGCACCAGGTTTGATCGAAGCCTGAAGCGAATCAATACGCGCTGCGAGTGCCGCATCTGTGGCGGCCATCGCACCCGCTTCACTGGACACTTGAACACTCAGGGCCGACAGCGATTGAGACAGAATCTGAACTCGATCATCGCTGATGCGAACCATCCCAACGGTGCTGTCGCCGATCATGGCTTCGTTGATGTAAAGCTGCCCGTCAACAATGGAAAAAGGCTTATCCATACGTATCTCCTGCGGCAGTGCCGCGTCATGTTGGTTGTCTACGTCCTGCTCTCGCTCATCACCAGCAGCGCCTCAGCTTCCATCATCCGTAAATCAGGGAAAGCCTGCCTCAGCTCGGCACGCTTGAGGCCGATCATGCTCGCCACCGGCTTGATGGCGCTGTAGTCCAGGCCCACGGCGCCGCCCATACCCACACGCCACTGCGTGGACATCGCTTCGAACAGCAGGAAGGCTGGCCAGTTGTCTGGCCAGACTTCGTACTCTTCATCGGGGATGTCGGCCTTGGTCATGCCGAAGGCCGCCAGGTCAGCTTCTGACGGCCCTTGCTCGTACAGGATTCGTGCGACGCCGGTTAGTTTCCCAGGCGTGCCGGCTGATACGCGGCTTGGTATGCGGCCAGCACAGCCTGGGGCGCACCCACGCAGGTGGTGACCAGCGCAGTCATGGCTTCGTCCGACAGCTTCTCGTCGAAGCCCCAGCCGCTGACAATGTCCTTGAGCTGTTCGACCTGCAGCGCGATTTCCGAGACCGTGGCGTCCTGCCAGGACATACCCTCGTCTTGCACCTTGGTGGCATGAGCGTCACGGGCGGCGTTCCAGCGGTCGAACAGCGATGACAGCGCAATGCGGTCCAGGTACTTGAACTCGAAGTCCACAGCCACTGCTTCGCCGCCCACACGGGGGATCTGCACTTTGGCCTTGAACGTTGGGTTTGGCGCGATCTTGATCTTGGCCATGGGTTACACCACCACGGCCGAGTAACGGGTTGGGCGGCCAGCCAGGGACAGCGTGATGACACGGGTCATCAGGTTGTTACGGGACAGCGCCGGGGTAGACGTGATGGTCACGTAGGCGTTGTAGAGGATGCTGTCGCCGTTCGGCAGGTTCAGGCGCAGTACACGGGTGACCTTGTCCTCGTCGGCGGTTTCAACCACCGGCACGTAAGCCAGGGATGGGTCATCCGCTACGGTGAACGACATGCTGATCGGGTTCTTGGTGGTCGGGATCTGGCGGTCGTCATCGTCAGCCAGGAAGCCGAATGTGAGGAACTGCTGGTCGCCACCGCTGGTAGCAACGTCGGTGATCTGCGAGATCTCAACGAAACCGGTTACTTCGCGCACCGAACCAACGCCAGATCCGGCCGGGTATGGTTGAAGGTTGGTGGTGTTGATGTTTTCCAGGGCGAAGGTGCCGGTCAGGCTGTCCGCTACGCGTGCGGCGCGGTCATTAAGGCGGGTCCAGCCGGAGGTCACGGCGATGATGCCGCCATCGCTCAGGCCGTGGGCCGCGGCGGTCGCTACAGCCGGATTGGCGTTGCTCAGCTCGGTCACCGGAATCGCAGTGCCATAGGTTGCAGCGATTTGCAGGGTCGCG
The DNA here is from genome assembly GCF_001896155.1 of Pseudomonas sp. FSL W5-0203. Classification (NCBI taxonomy): domain Bacteria; kingdom Pseudomonadati; phylum Pseudomonadota; class Gammaproteobacteria; order Pseudomonadales; family Pseudomonadaceae; genus Pseudomonas; species Pseudomonas sp. FSL W5-0203. The sequence goes on along the minus strand of NZ_MPOR01000011.1, from coordinate 68,786 downwards.
CCGTTGGGTAATCTGAAAGACAATTTCAACTCCTATGCCGCTTCTTGGCGGCGCATATAGATTCTTCGGGCATAAAAAAACCCGCTCAATGGCGGGTTGTTCGTTAAATCGTGCATCCCTTATGCAGGGTTCTTTTCGCTTCCAGGTAGGCCGCGTGAGCGTCTTGGGCCGTACTAAACGAACCTAGATGAATTTTCTTTTTCTCTACTACGATCTGTCCGCGCCATTTCGAGGACTGCTGATCCCATATGGCGCCAAGCAATCCGCTTCGGTTGTTCCGGTAGGCTGACCGCTGGTTTTCCATGTTCAGTGTGTAATCGGCCACCCGCAGGTTCGCAATCCGGTTATCGGACCTTACCCCGTTGATGTGGTCAATTTGCTCGGCGGGCCAGACGCCGTGCACGTAAAGCCACGCAACTCGGTGAGCTTGATATCGCTTGGAGTCAACCGATACCCGGTGATAACCGGGAGATGAGCCAGAGGTGGCGAGGAAGTCGGCGCGGCTGCCAGCTTTATGGCGCTGGGCAGTCCTGATCTTTCGGGTAAATATCCCAGTCTCAGGGCAGTAGCTAAGCAACTCGCGTACCCGGTCAGCAGTTAGGGTATTTTGATCCATTCCAGCACTCCTTCAAGTCTGGCGTGGTTGGGTACGGACTGCTTTGTTGGCAGTTCCAGGCCCGGTCATTTTACCACTTCTACTATATGCAAACACAGCTATCACGGCGTGTCAGCGCGGTACTGGAACGAGGCCGGCACGGTGTATGTACTGCCGTCAGCAATGCCTGGGCCTGGCCCGACCGGAGTCAGCACGATGGCGACCAGGCCGGCGCGCTGGATGCGCAGGTTCACCGGGAACAGAGCGGCTAGCTCGTCAACAATGCCGCTGGCCTCTGTCCGGTACTTACCGGATGGTGCAACGACGTTTACCTGGAACACGCCGACGTACAGGTGGTGGTCACCGCCCAGCGTGTTGCTGGCTGTCACCGCCGGCAGAGTGAAGGCCCGCAGGTATGTCTCGCCGGACGCCGGGGTATAGGTCTCGTTCTCAACCACCACCTTCAGTGGCTTTGATCGAGCCTTTGCCCAGGCCAGCAGCCGCGACTCGAAAGCCTCAGCAATGATGTTGTGGCTCATACCTGGTTATTCCTGGTGGCTTCTTCGACGATCTGCTGGAAGCGAGCCAGCGTTATTTGCACCATGCCGGCGGGTGCCTGGTCGGAATGCCCATACTCAAGCGGAACGCCGTACACCAGATTGTTCACGATGTACGCCACCTGCCCTGCCTCCAACTTGCTTACCTCGGCCACCAGAGTCGCAATGGTTTCGTGCCCTGCCTTGTCGAAGGTGTCGATGCTCTGGTTCGAAGGCGCACCCACAGTGAACTGCCAGTTGCCTTTGAATCGCCCAGTGTCCACCGGTGACAGCCGGATAACCGAAGTGCCGATCTCGATCACCACCTCGCGGAACACATCGTCGATAGCCTCCTTGGTCTGCTCAGCGAATGCCGCCAGGCTCTCAGCAAAGCTCCCTTGCTGTCCGCCGTAGCGGCTGGTCATGTGGTTGGCCATTACTTGCGCACCTGAAGTTCGAAGCCAACCGCCAGGCCGGCGTAGTTCCAAGGCCCGACGGCAATCACGGTGTAGGTGGTGCCGTCGAACTGGATACGGTCATTGCTCAACGGGGTCGGCATATCTGCCCCAGTAAGCTGCACCGGTGATACCAGCAGCTTGACGTCGCCTCGCACGATCAGCGTGCCATCGATGTACTTGTTGTCGTATTCCTCGCGGAAGCCGGAGCCGTTCACGACCAGTTCGCCGGGCGCCGGCGGCGCATCCGGGTCGTATTCGCCCAGGGTCTCGCGGCGCAGGACCAATTCCAGTCCCTTCCCGCCTTTGCTGCGCGGCGCAAGCATCCGGGTGGACAGGGCCTTGGCGCGGTCATAGATATCTGGCATCACTTGCGCCTTATTTTGTAGATGGCCGTACATCGGCAGTTGGCGCGCTCACTCCACCCCGCCCCCAGGCTGGTATCGCCCGGATATCGAAGCAGCGCACCGGTGGGACTCTGAAATGGCTGATCCTTCTGCACCTCTTGGCCGCCCATAACCGAATGCGTGTGGCGGACCTTCTTGTCGCCTCGGTCGCGCCAGGTCTTGGTAACCGAATCTCGATCCAGGCCCTGAGCGATCAACTGCTCATACACTTGGTCACGGCCGGCGCCGAACGACTCAAGCGCCTCTGCCTTGGCCAGCATCTCGGCATAGGTCTTCATGAGGCGATCGGCATAGCGTCCAGCGATCTTGTCCACGTCAGCCTGGGCGACTGGCGTGCCGGCCTTGATTGCTCTGTTCACGATCCCGTCGAAACGGCGATCTCTGCGCGTGCGCTGCAAATACTTGCGCATCTCATCTGGGTTGCCGCCAAGCAGCTGCGAGCGGGCATTCAGCACAAACTGCGCATAGTTGCCGGGAAGACCGATAACGCCACCAGAGCGCGCCCCGGTCTGTGCGCTCTTGCGGCCGATCAGGTCCAGCGCTGCTTGGCGAGGGGTGCTCACCATCGGCGTAGCGCTGACTTCGACCTGTAAAGCAGCAGGCTGTGCACTTGGCCAGCCTACAATGCGGCGGCGACTGCCCATCACTTCGCGAATAGCTGCTCGCACGTCAATAGCTGAGTTCGCTCGGATCTCTTCAGCCTTGGCAGAAACCCACTTTTCTGCGACTGGCGCGCGGGCATCGAACTCGAAGCGCCCGATGTCGCGAGGAATCACGATCGCCTTCACTTCGAACTTGGCGCCGGCGATAAATACCGACCTGGCCAACTCAAGGAACACGGACAGTGCGCCCAGGCTGAGCAGCGCAACCAAGCCATCCTCATCCTCTTCAGCGATCAGGCGCTCAACTTCTGCAACCGTTGCCGAGCCGACCACCGTCTTGACCTGCTTCAGATAGGCCTGCTGCATCGCAGGCTCCATTCCCTCGATGGCCTGGATGATCTGCGCCGGGGTCATACCGTAAAAACCGCAGGCAGCGTGTAGCGAGCCACCAGCACCGGGGCAATCATCTCGTCGATGATGCTGATCACTGGACGGACAGATCCGGCAGCGTCTGCACCCACCGATACGGCGAACTCAGTTTCCAGCGGGCCGACCTTCTCGCGCTTCACCATGGAGGCGGACACGAAGTCAGGGCTGAGGCTTCCAGGCTCGACGATCTCACGCCATGCCGCTTCGTACGTTGCCTGCTCAACCTCGACGGGCACCTGGTCAGTGGGAATCGGGTTTCCCTCATAGTCATAGGCACCGGTCCGCGGCCATTCCCTGGCTTGCCCTCTACCCTCGGTCTTCACGCCGGGGAACAATGACTGCCACGCGCCAGAGGCCAGCAGCTTCCGGTAGCGGCCGTCGATGTAGACCGATGCCCGGATCAGCGCGGCCTGCTTCGCCAATTCATCGCCGGCCCAGGCGGTAGTCGCGCGCGCAGCGTGATAGGCGTCGGCAGCTGCGACGGTTCCGTAAAAGTCTGGCATCGGGATATCTCGAATAGGTGGAGCGCCTTGCGCTCCGGGTTTTGCAGGGTGTTACGCCTTGGCGGCAGCGAGTGCGGCCAGCAGGGCTTCCAGGTTCGCTTCCTTGTCGAACTCGACATTCAGCGCGGTCAGCTCGTCGATGACCTTCTGCTTTTCAGCAGCGGCCAGGGCTTCGTCCAGCTTCTTCTGCAGGGTTTCGGTCCTGCTGTTGCCGGCGGCATCGATGCCCAGAACTTTCAGCTTGGCGAAGAGCTCGGTGCGCTCGTCGCCATCACCGGCAGGCGCTTTGCCTTCCACGCTCAGAAAAGCAAGGCGAGACGCGCCCTTATGGCCTTCTGGCGTCAGATCGACTTCCTTGGTTTCGCCAGGCAGGACATAGACGACACCGTCAGTGGTATGCACGCCCTGCAGCGCCTTCGAGTTATTGGTCACTTTCATGTCGACCTCCTATCAGGATACTGGCGGGGTGATTTCGTCGAGGTACGCTACGGCGCCCGGCAGACGAATCTCGGTACCGCCGGTGCGGGCGATGATCCCGGTTTCGAAGCCCATGATGGACTTCTGGCGCGGGGCCAGGACGCGGCGCGGCATTGGCAGGTGGAAGCGAACCACTTCCGGATCCTTGCGGTACGCAACCAGGCGACCACCACCATCCTGCGAAGCGTTACGGGCTTCGCGCAGTGGCGCGATGTCCAGCGGCAGCCCGGTTTCGGCGGTGTAGATGTTGTTGCGGCGCATGTATTCCAGCACCGTCATGAAGCCATCGCCAGCGCCCATGCGCTTGGTTGCCACGGCGCGGAATGCGTCAGGCGGCATGCGCAGGGTATCTGCCCACTCGACTTCGCCGGAGTTGGTGCGAATGCCACCCAACAGGCCGTTAACGTCGGCCATGATCAGGTCTACGTCCTTTGCGGACCAATAGGTCGAACCAGCAGTGCCGGACGCAGCGGCGTCAACACGCGAAACGTTGCTGTCGTTCAACAGGCCGGTCCAGCGCTTTTCAACACTGCCGGTGAAGGCAATGCTGTTAAGCAGGCGCTCAACCTTATCGGCGGCCGAATCAGCCTTGGTGCCGCTCAGGTTGATGCCGTACAGCTGAGCCTGGTTCACTTCTTCCAGGTTCCATTCCCAGCCGGAGCCGATCATGGCGAAGTCGTGCGATGCCTGGTCGTGCGTTGCCGAGTTGAACGGCATGTCAGTGCCCGAGCCCGACAAGAACTTGGCCTCACCAGCGGTATCGACGGTGAAGAACGTGGTGCCGATGGCCCATGGAGCGCCTTCAGTAACCACTGGAATGCTCGCGGCGTAGTTAAACGTCGGGTAGCGGCGGGTGTAGATGCGCGTTTCGATGTTCCGGCCCTGGGCCAGAACGAACGGGAACGCCGACTGAGCGTCTTCGAAAGCTTGAGGCATGTTAAGCGCTCCGATGTTTGAGGGAGATTTCGACGATGTCGCCGTTCGCACCAGTGGTGTCGAAGAAGGCGCCAGGGATCAACACCGCGCCTTCAGCGGCGGTCGTGACGTAGCGATTGGTCGCGGCGACGTAGTACACGTCATCACCAGGCACTACAGCTGCGCCGGCGGTTACATACATCTGGCCATCGGTCATGAATGCGCCGGTGAAGTCTCGCGGGTATCCGTCGATCAGAGTGGAACCGGTCGCCACAGGCGGTACGGCTGCGCTCAGCACAGCCAGGCCCAGGAACAGGGTGCCAGTGGCTGCGATCTTGTGATCGTTGCCAGCACCAGCCACACGGAAGCCAGGCGCGCCGAAGACAATGCCCTCTGCGTTCGAGACGGTGCGACTGATCTTGTTGCACTTTTCTTCGTTGGCGACCAGGCCGGGCACGCCCTTGGCTGGAGCGTTGGTGTACGTGGTTTGGTAAGTAGCCATGGTGTGCTCCTTATGCTTTCGGCAGGTGGGCGGTTTGCATGTCCGAAATCATCTTCAGTCGTGCTTTTTCCGAATCATCACCACCGGCAGCGCTGTCCTGGTGGATCATGTGCTGACGGAATGGGTCATTGGCCGGGTTCTTGGCAGCGTCTTCCACCAGGATCTCGAAGCGGGCATCGATGTAGGCGTCAGCCTTGCCCGTTACGGCCGCATCACCCAGCTTGGCGATGACCACGGCCTTGCGGATCTCGGCGTCGGTCTTGCCGGTGTAGTCGGCGTCGGCGATGGTTTTGGCCTTGGTGAGCAGGTCGGCACGGGCAGTGACGCGCTTGTCGATGTCGGCATCGCTCAGCAGCTTGGCTTTCAGGCCGTCGATCTCGGCGTCTTTCTTGGCCAGTTCGCCGTCCTTCAGCGCGATTGCAGTAGCATGCGCGTCAGTCAGGGTCTTGGTGGCAGTGGCAGCATCGGCAAGCTTGGTATTCAGCTTCTCGATGGCCTGGGCGCCTTGCTCGGTGACATCAATGGAGATGCCATCGACAAGGAGTTTTCGCAGTGCATCAGCCATGTCATGGCCTCCTGTTGGGGTATTTGGTTTGCTATCACCGATACGAAACTCTTCGCCAGCCCGCGCGCTGTGCACCAGGCTGAGGTGATTCATTTTCATTGGGCCAAGACTGACGTGATAAGGATCGCCCTCTGGCGTTACGCCATCTTGGAAGATGATCTCAGCGCCATAGCCCATGGAAAGTTGTCGTTTTCCTGCTTCGAAGTCCGAGATGGCGGTGGCATCCATGAGGACCAGGGGCACCTTCACCCGCTGACCATCACGGATAACCTCGCCGCCCGTGTTACCGACAGCCACGTCCTTCCAGTTCTGGGAGTTGACACCGTCGCCGCCCGGGTGGTCGTTGGTCATGGGCCGATAGGCATAGGAGTTCATCGCGTCCTTGTGGAACACCGAGCTCTCTGGCCGGTACACCTTGACGATGGGAACATCCCGCAGGCCGTGCTCGTTGTTCGGGTCAATCTCGGAGCCGAGGTAATCCTGAATACCGGTGCGTGCGACGAAGGCCTCTGCCACCAGATAGCCGTCCTCGGTGCGCCGAACGCCCGAGACAGTTACAGAGTCGTGAAGGATCATTTGTTACCTCGGCTGGGTGCCGTTGAGTTCGCGCCGGGACGGGCGGCTCATGATTTGCCGCTGAAGGATGTGTAGGTGGTGTCTGAAGTCGCTGCTGTCGTCGGCGTGCTCGACGGGAAGAGCCGTGAACAGGTTCCAAGCGGCAATAAGCGCATCGAGGACTTTCCTTTCGTCGTCGCTCATCATGTATGGGCTCGGTCAGAAACTCGTTGGCTTGGCGACGGCGCGGGTAAGGGCCATGAGTCCCGTCTGCAGATCGGTTGTACCGATATCCAGCCAACGCTGGTTCAGATGGGACAGAGAACTGAGCTTGTCGACCAGCTTGCCCAGCTCTACGCCGTGCGCCTTGATCTCGTTCATGAGCGCAGCGTCTTCCTCGCTGAGCTGGCGATAACCCGTGATTTTTGGCTGAGTAAAGGTTTCCATGTCATACCTCCTGAATAGTGGATTTCCACTCGTTGTTGACCTCTTCGAATATCTCCGGGCCAAACTCGATGGCGCCCCGGTATGGCTCGACCTTGCTCAGGTCAACGCTGCCGGGCTCATAGGTGAAGGTGATATGTGGCTGGTACTCCGGCCAATCCCATGAGGCGCCAGCCTCAACGATGGAGACGTGCCGCCAAGCCAGTTCGGAGCTGTTGAAAAGCAGCACCACCGCGCCCTCGCCGAACTTGTCGATCAGCCGTGCGCCACCTGGTGCAATCTTGAGCTGGCCCTTGCCATCGCCCGACCACGACTCGCCGACCTTCATCCAATCCACCGGGTTACGGCTGTAGGCGACGGTGACGTGCAAATCAGCAGCCGGGACGGTTGATTCGAAGCCCTGCGACTTGGCCCACGCAATGATCTCGGCGCCGTTGATGACCTTGCGGGACACATACAGCGAGCGAGGCGCGGCGTCAGTGATCGATTTCTTCGCCGGCTGATCCGCGGCGGTACCCGGGAGGTCAGAGTCGTCATCATCGTCATCGGGCAGTTCGGCGCCGAACTTCTCGATCGCCGCTTCCAGCCCTGGCATAACGCTCAGCTCGACCAGGAGGTTCACCGCAGCGGTCGAGAGCGCATCCTCAGGGAACAGTCCGGAGTCTTTCAGCGCCTTGATGGTGTCCGCTGTGGTCTTGCCGATATCGGCCCGCTCTTTCGCCGTGGCCTGCCAGAGTGGCGCCCAGGTGTAGTGCACCTCTTTCGGGCGACTGCCGAGAGCGGAGCGGATCAAACCCTCATCCAGCACGCTCATGGCTGGCTTGATCTCCAGCTTCTGGCGTGACGCGACGTTGTCGTAGTAGTTGCGAGTGTTCTCTTCGCCATTGGCGCCGAGCCCCGTCGAGGACTGTCCGAACATGCGGGTGCCGGGGATATCGAACGCGCCGGCGACGCCCTGCTCGGTCTTGGCGATCACTTCAGGCAGGTTGCCGAAGCTCGCCGATTTGGAGCTGTGCGTCTCCTGTCCGTCGAGGATCAGCGTTCCGTTGATACCCTTTGCCGTGGCGGCAAGACGCAAGCGCTCCAGCAGCAGGCGCTCGTAGTTCTTGTCCTGCATGCTCGACATCAGGTTGGGGATGTTGATGACGTCGATCTTGGCCTCGTAGACGAGGCTCACCACGTTGGCGACCGTCTCGTCGTAGTGACGTACAGCCGGCATGGCTGCCAGCAGCACCGAGTCACCCCAGCCGAAGCCGCAACCGACAGCAAGCTCAGGGTCAGGGTGTGGCGTGCCAATGAAGATCACCAGTCGCGACGGGTGGATCTCAACCTGGCTGCCCGGCAACCGGTAAGCCTTGGGCTTGCCAAAGCGCGGGCTCTGCGGGTCTTGTTCAATCTCGGTCGCGCTGAGTTGCCGGCGGGTCATGACAGTGAGGTACTTCACGCCTCCCTGCTTGACGCGCTCAGGGTTCAACTCGGATGCCGTATCACGCTCACCGGTGCCGATGAATACAGCAGCACCACCAAACAGACGGGCCTTCAATAGGGCCTCAAGCACCTTGCCCTTGACGTTCAGGCGGTCTTCTTCGGCCTCGATCAGTTCGATCTGGCCCTTGTCGGCCTGCCAGCTGCGCCAGTTACGGCACGCGTCCACCGCGGGGATGGTCACGCCCTTCTGCGCCGTCCACGAACCACGGAAGGCGTTCAGCAGCTGCTGGTCGTCCATCTCCGGGATGGCATAGTGCGAGTGAGATGCCTTGTCGCGTGCAGTACCCAGTCCTGCGACCAGGTTCTGCAGGCTGTCTTTCAGGTAGCTGAATGCGCTCATGAGTTGCTCACGTTTGCGAGTGTGTAGCTGCCCGCAATCGGGAAGCGCTGGACAATGAAGTAACCGAGTGCGTCGACCGGGTCTTCAGTGCCGTCCTTGTTGGGTTCGCCGTTTTCGGTGTATGCCTGCTGCTCCAGCACCTGGGTGGTTACTGGACAGTTGTCGGTGTTCACCAGGTAGCGGCGCTTATGGTCGATATTCAGGAACATGGCGTTCACGGCCAGTACCCGGTCCCTAACCGCTGGGTTCGACGGGTTCACCATCACCATGAAGCCGGCAGCACGAAGCAGACTGTGATCTGACTCGCTGCCGTTCACGCTCTTGCGGTTCTTGCCGCTGGCGTCCGGATAGACCGTGATGCTGTGCCCAGGGAAGCGGCGCTTCAGCTCGACGATCATCGCCGGCGTGTCGAAAAGGTGCGTGGCTTCCTCGAGTAGCAGCGGGAGACCGTCACGAATGACATGCACCGTCGCGGCCATCCGGCTGATGTTGAAGTCCATGCCGACGTGCAACTGCTCGCCCGGGCGAATTGTTGCATCGGTGTGGTTCTGCTTGCGGCAGAAGTTTGGGTAGACGCTGCCAGAGGTCAGGTTGACGAACAGGCCGTCGATATAAGCATCCACCAGGTTCGCCGGGTAGGACTCGCGCAGCGACTTGATGTAGTCCTTCGGAAGGTTCTTGGCGTTCTGGCGCGTAGAGGCGTGCACGATGCCGTACAGCGGGCGCTGGCTCGGGTTTGATGCCAGCTCCTTGACGAACTTGCGATACACCCAGTTGAAGCCCTCCGGCGTCGTGGTGACGTCGATGGTGTTCATGTCGCGGCCAGGCCACACCGTGGACATCCGCGCAATGATCTTCTTCCAGGCACTGTCGGCCTTCTTGATTGGCATACAGTCGATCTCATCGACCAGTGCATGGGCAATGTTGAAGCCGACAATGCGGTGCGGGTGCTCCATGCTCTTGCAGACGATCGTCGATAGGCAGCGGCCGCGGTTGTCACGCAGGTACACGCGCTTCTTGCTCGGCACGATGTCAGCGAACAGGCCGAAAGCCTCAGCAACCACCGGCATAGTGTCGTAGAAGATGTCGGCGATCTGCGGGTAGGTCGGCGCGAAGTAACCCTGGGGTATGCCTGGAAACTCCAGCGCGTTTACGCACATGCGCACGCAACCTACAAATGTCTTGCCACTCCGGTACCCACCAACGAACGCCATGAACTTCTTGTGGCTTTTGATGAACTCGAACTGTGGCTTATTCAGCATCAGGACAGCTTGCATCTTCCACCCCGATGATTACTTGCTTGGGCTCGGGCAGGCCCTTATTCGGGTCTTCCAGTTCGCGGCGCAGTTTCTCGTTGGTAAGGCGGCGCGTTTCCAGGTCTTCCTTTGTCCGCTCCAGGCTCTCGACACGAGCAGTAAGCCGGTCGATCAGGCTGGAGTAGTCGCGAACCTTGCTCGTAGTCGTGATCGAGGTGAGTGAGGTCTCCTTGCCGCTGACAAGGATCGGCTCTTCCTTCTCCGACTCCACCTCAAGGGTGTTGCCGAATTCGCTCTCCCTGGCCAGCGCACGCATTAATCGCACTCGAGTCAGCCGCAACTCATCATCCACGCGCCCCAGCTCTATGCTGGCAAGCATGTCGTTCTCTTCGTCAGTCAGGAATCGGCTGTAGATCGAGCCGGGCTTTGCAGCGTTCTTGTTGCCCCTCTGTTCCTTGGGGCCTGAACTCTTGCCGCCGTGTAGCTTGCAGCGAGAGGAACCCGGTATCGCGTGACGCTTGCATGGTTCCCCGTTGCCGCGCTTGGATGCGCCGCATAGGGCCATAGTCAGCCTCATTCATGGGGTTGGTTTTCGCAGAACGATTCATTCAATGCATTCGAACGTCATTCAATGATCATTCAATTGGGTTTGGCCTTACCACCCGCCGACCATCTTGGCCCCTACCGCCATACCGGCGACGAACACCAGAACGACCAGCAGCGAGCCAATGCTTGGGGCCATCGATGCCATTGGTTGGCGCATGGGAGGTGGCTCGGGAGGCTTAACCGCCTGGCACCCACCGCACATTGGAATGCGTTGATCCGTGATCAGCGACACGCCGCACCGAGTGCAAGCGACGCATCTGGTTGGAGTCACGGTGAAACCTCATACTGGAACGCCCGATCAGCAGGCATGGCCGTCACAAACCGGCATCGGTGAGCGTCGAACTCTTCCCGGGTAGCAATGGTGCGCTCGTACCGGGAGTTGGTCTTTCCGGTGAATCGCTCACGATGAACGACCACACCTTCACGCAGGAACTCGACTTCAGCCGATCCCAGGAGCTTGGTTACGATTACTTTCATGTGACCTGCCTCGCGCCACGATTTGGCGCATTCGAAAACGTGGCGCGGATTACTGCTTCCGGCGATCGATGCCTTCCGGTGCCTTCGGGCATCCCATGCAGTGCTCACAGCTCAGCGTTCGGCACAGCCATGCTTTAACCGGCTGCCAGTACATAACCATGAACATGTGACGCACCCCAGCCATGCAGAGAGCAACGTGAAATGTCAGGCCGGCAGTGGTCGGACCGAAGAAAATGTTCTGGCTGCGCGTCATCACGACGAACCCGCTGATGGCGATGGCCGAATAGATCAGCTTACCCAGGATGCCGTCCCTCACCTTCCCGCTCAGTACGCACCAGGTGGCCCACAGTGCTACCAGGCCGCAGGCGATGGAGTTGATCAGTTCAAGATTCATGGTTAACTGCCTCCCCCGAACCGCTGGCGAATAAGCGCCCAGAGGTCAGCGGCTTTGATGGCTCGGTTGATTGCTGCCAGAAGCGAGCCGCCGAACGTGCCCAGGAGAAAACCAATCCCCGCGACGATCTTCGGATCGGTGACATTCAGGTAGGCGCTGACCATGCTCGTCAGGTACAGAGAGCAGGCCACCCCAGTGACCAAGAACACCATCCAGGCACGCCAGTCGGACAAGTCGTCCTTGTGCCACCAGCTCGCAACAACAGCCCCAATCAGGCCCGCAATCAACAATTCGAACCTGTCGATCTTGTCGAGCAGGCGCTGTAGATACTCCATGCGCTCTACTCCGTGGGGCATGTTTGGGAATTGAATCGGCTCACACAGCACTCCCAGCTCGGAGCAATGGGTGTGGTGGAGCCGAAGAAGAAAAAACCCCTGCATGTGCAGAGGCCCTGAATAGGTCCCTCATCAGCGTGAAAAGTCAGAGGCTCTGAGGGCTTTGGGAAACTTAGGCAATAAAAAACCCGGCGCGGTGGCCGGGTTTCCTTGGATCAAGAGTAAGTTGCCGAAGGCAAAATACTAACTATGGCGAAATGATGCCCTCAGCCGTGCGGGAAGTCAAGCGGCCTCCTGCATCTTGTAAATTACCCCTCCAATTGGACTTAAAGCCTTGGCGTCAATGTCGTAGCAGGCGTCAAAACAGAGCTGAACGAAAGGCTCCCAATCGCGCCCCCAGGCAGCGGATGGAAGCTTGACGCCATACTCGGCAACCATCCAGGCGCGGAACACTTCAGGCTTGACGAGAGGATCAGGATTCGAGGACTGCCCACCCTGATGCATGTAGCGGTAGCGCCGGAATACACCCTTGGCCACGTACATGGCTCGGTAGCGCTTGCTGGTGGTCATACGCTCGACTCGCGAGCAAGCCAGATTGAAGACGGCCTCCTCTGCTTCATCACGATCGTCATCAGTCGGCTCTGCGGCGTACATGGCATTTCCGAAGGCGCGGAGCTGATAGTGAAGTCGGGCTATCGCTGACTGGATCTGACCAGCCAGGGTGCTATGCACAGCGTGGCTCGCCGTAGGCCCACGTTCGGTGTTCTGCACCACCACGCCCAATTGCACTACGTCTGATGTCTGGCCGGGGGCCGGGTTGTACTTGCAGTCATGCCAAGCCTGGCGCGCTGAGTTGATCTTCATGCTGCCTGCCCCTTCTTGAGTTCTCTGGTCTTTGCCCGGTATTCGGCGGTCATCGCCTTCAATTGCTCGACGGTGTATTTCTTGGGTTCGTGCGGCCCTTCCAGCCACTCGACAGCCTCGGCGCCGATACGCTTCACCAGCTCAATGCGGTAATTCACGATGTCGCCCGACTTGTGGTTGTTGCATGGAGCGCATTGCTTGTGGACATTCAGCGGCTCGAATCTTATGGCTGGGTTTGCCGCAACAGTCCGATAGTGCCCAGCGTGATATTGGCCGTCATGGTGGCGACCACAGCTCACGCAAGGCAGATCGGCGTCACGTAGGCGCACCCATTCGTTGAAGGCCTGCTGAGTGTCCTTGGCATGATCCGCCCTACTCTTCAGCTTCTCCTTTCGGACCTTGATGTCCTTGCGCTCGATGTCGGCCAGGGCCTTGCGGGCTTTCGGCGCATGACGCGGCCCATCGATCAGGGCGCACGCTGGACTGCACACCGCCTGGCCCATCCGCGAAGGCACGAATGAGGCCCCACACGTAGCAATGCGGCATTTCTTCGGCTTGGCCGGCTTCCGTTCGATGGTCATACAGCCTCCTTGGCTTTGTGCTGCTCATGGGTGAAGTCTCCGCGCAAGGGCATCAGGTTCTTTTCGTGCTTTACCGCGTGCATGTATCTGAACTTGCACAGCCATCCGCCAACCCCGGCAGCCGGCCTGAACTCGTAAACCTTGCCCGTGGTGGGCGACACGATCAGGTCGCCAGGCATTACGAATCGCACCAGTTCTGCGGTCTCGCCCAAATACCCGCCCGAGATGACAAGAGCCATATCGCCCGGCTTGAAGTTGTTAGTCATAGCGGCCACCCCAGTGATCTTTTTGCGTCCAGCGCACCTGGTGCTCGGCGCCGAAGCAATGAACCCACTCGATCAACTCGCCGCACTGCTTCACGGTGAGCTTGCTTGTGCGTTCATAGATGACGTCGAAGCCGTTCCCGTCTACCGCTGGGATCATCTGTGGTTGATCGCCCGACTCACGCAGCCAGGCGGCGGTCAGCAGGCGCTTCCAGATCAAGACATCCCACTTCTTCCCGGCGTGCTCCACCTGGGCGGCGATGTCGGCCAGGGCCGCGTGCAGGGCCTTGTTCTGCTCCCCGCTGCGGTCCACTTCGGTGATGGCCAGCTTCTTGGGCTTTTCCAGGTTCAAGCCAGCGATGTAACCCATGGCCTTGACGCGGTCTGATTCGTTGCGGATCTGGAGGCTGGTCATCGCGTAACCCCCGCATAGATCGCCACCCACACCGCCAGAACCAGGCCGATGAGAACGGATGAGAGAAGGGCAAGGAGCGCGCAGTAGGCGAAGCGCTGAAGGGCCTTGGATATCTTCATGATTGCTGCTCCCTGACGACCCTGCGGATCCATTCGGCCCAAGCATGCTGGGTGCGTTGCTCGACGTAGAACCCACCCGGAAGCGTTTCTAAGCACATCCCTTTTTTGGCGGCATCCTTGCGGAATTTCTCGCTTTCGGCCGCGAAGTCAGGCTCAAAACTGTTTGGTCCGCTCATGTCAGAACCCCTCCTTGCCGCGCTGCGATTCCCATTCGAACGGAACGACGATCAGACCGCCCTCCCGCAACCGGTCGACGCAGCGGTCGCCCATGGCTCGGCCCAGGTCACTCGCTTCCAGGTTGGAAATGATCACCGTCGGTGCCTCGCGCTCGTACCGGCCGTTGATGATCGCGAACAGGGTGGTCAGCTCGAAGTCGCTCGGCTGCTCCTTACTCACGCCGATCTCGTCCAGCACCAGCAGGTCGGGATTGATCAGGCTGGCCAGGATGTCGCCTTCGGTCCGCTCGCTGTGTCGGTCGTACGTGCCACGGATGGCCTGCAGGACTGCCCCAACCGTGCGATACACCGCCGACCGAGAAGTCTTGTGCAGAAGTTCGTTCGCGATGGCCACGCCAAGATGGGTCTTGCCAGTGCCAGGCTTGCCGATCAGCACCATGCATCGCCCTACTTCGCGGATCTGGTCGAACGTGGCGACGTAGTGGCGGCAGAACCTCAACGCCTTGCGCTGCTGGTCATGCTCGACCTGGTAGTTATCCAGCGTGCGAGTGAGGAAGCGTTTCGGGATCAACGCATCGCCCAGCTTGCGAGCCAGGGCAATCCTCAACTCGTAGGCCTTGTTCGCCTTCTCGCTGGCTTCACGCTCTTCTGCGATGGCGCGCATGCATTCGGGGCAACCGCCCTTCAACTCGCGACCCAGCAGCACAGTGACCTTCTGGTCGAAACCGCCGTGCTTGTCGCATTCCGCCGGCTGGGTACGGATCGGCGGTGCGCCTTCTGGAAGCGCCATAACCTTCTCAGAGCGCATAGGAACCGTCCTCACGCTGAATCAGGCCTGCGGTGTAGTCGCGGTCAGCGAAACCGGTGTGGCGCGATTGTGGGAACTGGTGAACGTTGCTCGCGGACTTCACCTCGTCCTCCCAGCGCTTGCCGTTCAACCACGTCGCAGGGTGCGGGATGAATTGGCCGCCGTCCTTCGTCCAGGCTTGAGAGGCGCACTGCTTGGCCAGGCCCTGGGCAATCTGGTTGAACAGGTCGTCAGTGACCTTGAGTTTCTTCCAGGCCTTCTCGGCGGCTGCCTTGCCCTTCTTGTTCGGGTACAGCTTCCAGAACTTCGGGAACAGATCGTCAGCCGTAGGCGAAGAGCTTTTAGTGTTCTTATCTGTATATGTATCTGTATCTATATGGTTGGCGTTTAGTTGCAACGGATCGTCAACGTTCGTTGAACGGTCGTTGAGTTCCTGTTGCTTTTTGAGGGCCTTTGCACGCGCCGATGCCTTCCCAGCGTTCGAAGCGGTAACCACTTTGCTGTTCACCGCCTCCAAATCAGCTTCAACACGGAACTGCACCCAGTGCGTTTCGGTGACGTGGAAGAACTCGCTCAACGTCTCGGCAACGGAAGGCCAGCGGTCGTTGGGAATTCGCGCAACAGTAGCCAGGCGATCAATTCGAAGAGGCTTTCCCGTCTGCCAGTAGCTGAACAGCAGCAGCATGTAGGCGCCGTGCTCCTCAGCAGTCAGGTGAGTGGTGTCGGCCAGGTAGTCGGCGACGTAGAACTGCATGTAAGGGAGCGCAGCCATCATTCGGCCTCCAGTTTGTACTGAGCCCACAGGCCGGCCACCCAGGTGACGCCCTTCGGAGTGAATTTGGTTTGGTTGAATGCGTGCCCGCTATCGCTGGTTCCAGTCTTCACGTCGAAGCGTCCAGCATCGATGTGGCCGCTGTAGGCCTGCCACTCCCCGCCCATGCGGTACATGATCTTCTTGTCGAGCAGGAACTCACGAAAGCGGGCCTCATTAGCTCCCAGCAGCTTGGCTGTCTGGCGAAATCCCTTCAGCCCGGTGGACTCGACGTACTTGTCAACGAACTCGACTTTGGGCGCGGCGATGGCCAGGGCATGATTGGCCTGCTGCTGGAGCTCAAACTGTTCTGCCCAGGCACGGGCGGCAGCGGCTGGATTGGAAAAGTCAGGAAGAGTTGCGATTACGCGAGGGGCTTCCAGTGCCTTAAGCTTTTTCAGAACAGAGCGGCGAACAGCTTTCGACTCACGCATCCCAACCAGCATGCACTGGTCAAGAGTGAGGCTGTACGTGGCTACCTGGTTGCCATGGACGGGGGTGTAATATTTTTTCACCCCCTCCAATTCATCGCCCAGTTCATCCTCAATGCGGGCAAGGAAGTGATCGTTGCGCACCTTTGGCTCTCCGGCTGAAAGTCGCGCTTCGTTGATCACGTCTCGCAGTTCAATGCTCGACATTGTCCGCGCCACGTTTTGCGATTGCATAAAACGTGGCGCATTAATTCCAGCGGTATTGCTTTGTGATTCGATTTGCATATAATCCGCCTATCACGTTGTTCAAAAGGCCGGGTCACTACCCCGGCTTTTTATTGCCTAAAATTTGGTCAGCCCCTATCGAGGCCCTTTTTGTGTTCCGCCAGTGAAAGCAGCGGCGCTTTGCGCTTCATCTGCTTCAACTGGGTCTGGAAAGCGAGCGAACGACCTGCTTCCAGGTATTCATGCGTCGCGTATTCGAGACTCCATCCAAGCTCAGCACTTAACTGCCGAACCTCGTCCTGAGCCCCCTTCTCCAGCATGTCGAAGGTTCTTTCAGGCATTGGCCCTCCATAGGGCCTTTAGGCCGTCTTATCATTGGAACCAAGGTTCATTTCCCGGATGAGCTCTGCCGCTCCGAGGCGGCGCGCAACCATCGAGAGCTCATGCACGTACGTCGCGAGCTGCATGCCTGCGCGCTTTGCCTCCATCCGCAAATAGCGGACGTCTTCCGGCTTGAACCGGGATTTGATTACTTCACTGCGTTTGTGGGATGGATCGTCATAGGCCATTGATGGGCTCCTTGGTGGCTGATGAATTGGTTAAGCGGCGGATTTTTTAATCTGGCTCTGGCTCGGGAACGGGCGCACTTCCTCAGCCACGAAGGCGCCGTCAGACGACTCCGTTACGTAGATGTCACGACCCACGCGCAAAGCTTTGTTCAGGGCGCCCTGGCTCATTCCAAGCAGCTGAGCTGCCTTGGTCTGGCCCTTGCTCAGGGCAAATTCACTAAGAGTGATTCGGCTCATGGCCATATCTCCGTTGGCATACATGTGCGGAGATTATATCCATGGGATATTTTTATCAAGCCCAATGGAAATAGCAAACTATCCCCATTGGCAATAGGATTGGCCAGATGACTACTGACCGACGCGAACTGGAAGATTGGGAGAAGGATGAGTGCGCGGCGCTCAAGCTTGCGCTTGCCCGCTATAACGCCCCGTTGCCAAAGAGTGATCGCCTCACGCAGGAGAGGCTTGCCGGCGAGTTAGGCATGGCTCAAGGCAACCTGAATGGCCACCTGAACGGAAAGCGTCCTCTCAGCGTCGAGATTGCAGCGAAGGTCTACGCGATTACGGGAATACCGGTATCCGAATACAGTCAACGACTTGCAGCGGATATAAAGTCGCTGGCTGCATCCGTACCGGCTGATACGGGGCCTGGCGAAAATTCTTCAACGAATGAACAGCGTTCGATAGATGGCGACCAACTCCGAGATGTTGCGCTAGCGATATCAGTGATAGCGGCTGGCGCAGCATCAGGAGCACTCACCAAGCCACAGGTTTCGACCCTCCTGCGATTGCGTGACGAAATAGCAGAATCTAAGCCATCCAGCCTTTCCAAACATCTCACGGGCTTGGTTGACGCAGCGTTCAGAGCCTCTGAAAACGACGAGAATCCGGACGACCTCCTCTCTATGCTCAAGCATGGGGCAAACAAAGAGCACCTGAAGGAACAGAGTGGTAATGTCCACCCAAGAAGAGCAAAAAAAACGAGTTCCAAGTCAAATTGATCTTGGTCTGTTTCTTACGGGGAAAAGGGTTGTCGATCCTGCCGTTTGCGGTCAGCACCCTCTCTTTTATGGAACGGTGCAGGTAAAGGGGCGCGAACGCTTTAATGCTTACGTGAAGATGCTTCCGGCCAAGCTCATCTATGCTGAGGTCCTAAGCTCGCTGCTTGGGCAGTCGCTCGGCCTACCCATTCCCATCACCATTCCCGTATACGCCCGCGGACAGACCGTCGGCACTGCATCAGAGTTTGAGTTATGTGTTGCAAGCCTGGATTGCGGGGCGGCGCCCATTGCCCGAATCGCACGACTGGATGACGTAAACGCCTTGCTCAATAAGTGGGCCCACGCTCGGACGGCAATTGTCTTTGACGAACTGATAGCTAACGCCGACCGAAATCTACGCAACATTTTGATGGGTGCAGATGGGAAGATCTGGCTGATTGATCATGAGGAGGCATTGCGCCATCCCTTGATAAGGGCTCATGAAACAATACAGAATTATCTCCTTGCGAGGCTTTCTGAAGACCTCGGAAAATTTGAAATACGCCGGACACATCAGAGGCTCAAGGAGGAGGCTTTCGCGCTAGGAGAAATTGGCTTTAGCGCGCATGCTGAGGCATCTCTCCCAGGCCCCTGCAAGGTTTCTGCGGCTCACGTTGATTCTGTAATACAGTTTCTGCAGGACAGGATTAGCCACGTACCCATGCTGCTCGAGAGCGGATTGGGGATTCGACAAACACACTTAGACTTATCGAATGAACGCCCAAGCGCCTGAATATAATGGAATTCCTGAATTCCCAACGTGCGAAGCTCAATGGGCGCCAGTTTATCTTGAGCCGGTTGTCGAGTCTGGCGAGCGAATCACCATAGGTGTGGTGGCGTCTGCCAATGGTGAGGTAGCGGGGAACCTGACAATTACAGACAAAGCCATCCTCTGCCTCTACGGAGAGGCAGCTGGCGGGATGAAGGCAACGATGGAGCTCGCTTTGAAAAAAGCCATGCTCTACGCAAAATCGGGGTTTATTAAAGGCTTTTCATCGGGTGTTCACGGCGTGATTCTCGGAGAGGCGCGAGAAGGTATTGGCTACGACCTGCAGGACATCCTTTCCCAAGGCGCAGATCTATGTGCGAGCCTTAGCCATATCCATTCCGATGATGCGAAGTCGTCTCACGACCGATCTTCCTACTGGAAGCGCGTACAGAAGGCCATGGAGAGAGTAGATTCTTCGCTAACCCCACACTTCAATAGAATGGTCGACGTGACCATCAGGGGCTCATCCCTTTCCCTGCAGTGCGATTACTTTTCTTCAAGAATCGCGGTGAACGTCTGCAGTATTTCGCCAAATTATCGTCTTGGATCATTGTTCGAAACCGCCACATCCAAGGTGTTTAGGCTTGAGCAGCTGAAGGACCATGACGCGCTAATTTCACATCAGCACAGAGCCGCAATGATTCTTGTCGTCCCCTATGCGTCAGGAGTTGAAAGCTCAAAGCCAGCTGCAAAAAAAAGCTACAGCGACCGGATACTAATGCTTCAGGACATGGCAGAGAAAAAAGACTTTGACCTGGTAACCGTCAACAGCGCGTTCGAAGGCGCCAAGGAAATCCAGCGCCTAGAGCGTGCCGCCGCATAACACCCCGATCGCCCTAACTGTGAATAGCCCGCCTTGAAGCGGGCTTTTTTATGCCCGGGATATTTTTTATATCCATTGGAGTTGACCTATGAATATCCATTGGATATATTCACTCCATCGAGTCACCCAACAGGGACTCGCCAGGGCCTCAAAGCCCGCCACACGACTGGTGAAGCCGCCAGATAGCACGGGATCAGCGAAGTGATCTCCCAGCCCCCTACCTGGGGACCGACTGGAACCAAGTTCTTTAAGTAAGACGGCAAGTTGAGCTGGGGTGATCGGGGAACCGACGCCAACGGTGAGACGCGACATTCGATTCAAGCCGGTGACCGACGCCAGTAGCGGGTCACGGCGGAAAGCATCGCTGGAACGCCTTGGCGACAGGGCGTTCTGGGATGACAACCAAGCAACGGAGCAAGCGATGAGATTGGTAAAGGTCAGCTTCACGCCCGACACCTGCGTAGGTCGTGACATTTGCGATGCCATTGATAAGGCGCAGGGAAGCGAGCTCTTGCAGGAGGCTCTCAAAAACCACTTACAAGCTGCGATGAGGGCCGGTCTTGCCCAGGCAAGAAAATCAGTCGAGGGAGGCGCATGACTATCACATCAAAACAGAAGCGTACGGTGCTGCCACTGATTGTCGCCATTGCCTCGATCGCGACCTACGTCCACATGCTTGGCAGTATCTGGGTCCTACTCGTAGTGCCATTTATGTGCGTGTCTCTCGGGATTCTGGCGGCAAACGCCATACCTGCTATCTGCGCATGGTTCAACCGAGACGGCTGGAAGTAACCAAACAACCAGTGCCATGAACGACTACCCGGCCAGTCCGGTTAGGTCACTCCCGGCTCCATCGGTGGGAGGTCAGTAAACCGATGAAAAAAACCGCACTTGCCTCTACCGGCGACCGGCGATCCGACAGGCCCGAAAGCCTGCCCACGCGCAGCCCACTGCGACGGCGGACGAGGTGTTGACCGAACTGAGTGAATGACCTGGTAAGCGGGTGCGGAGAAAGACCAAAGATTTACTGATGCCGCTTCGATGAGGCGGCATTGGAAATCAACGGGAGTCACAAAATGCTCAACATCAACGAAGCTGAACTGAAGAAATCCATCGTGTCGAACGTCGCCGATCAGTTGCTGCGGGAGGATGAAGACCTCACCGATATGGTCGCCAAGGAGGTGAAAAAACGCATCGACAAAATCTTCGATGAGCGCGTCACCTCGCAGATCCAGAAGGCGATCGACGAAACCATCAATGGCTCGTTTGAGCGTGAATATCGCCGGGTGAATCAGTGGGGCGATCAGGAAGGGCCATCCACCACGCTGCGCAAGGAACTGGAAAAAACGGTAACCGCTTACTGGAACGGCAAGGTAAACCCCGGAGATGGCAAGCCGGCATCGAGCGATTACAACTCAGTCACTCGGGCGCAGTGGCTCATGACCAAGATCTGCGCCGAGGACTTCACGAAGCAGATGCAGACCAGCGTCAACGCTGTAACCGGCGCACTCAAGGACGGCTTGCGCAACCAACTGGCCGGCCAGATGGACGTGATGTTGAACAACCTGTTCCACATCAAAAGCCTGCAAGACCAAGGCAAGGTTGAGAAACCGTATTGAGCGATTTCACTGGCTGGCCTTGGCGACAGGGCCAGACGGGAAATCAACCGGGAGCCACAGCAATGAAAATCACACTGAGTCATTACCAAATCAAAGAGTTGCTCGAGATGAGCGAGTCAAGCGGCGATCCAGAATGCTACGACGCGATTGTCATCCAGATGGGTGACGACACAGCACACAGCGGTGCCGGCCTTTACGCATGGTTCGATGAATGTCCTGAAGAGGGCGCTTCCTACATCGGCGACGATGCCGAAGACCAAGAGCGCGCAAATCGCATTGGCGAAGAGCGAGAAGACGCTAAGAGCGCGGCCTGAACCATCTTCCTGCGCATTCACAGAGTGCGCAGCTGGGTGCGGATGAGTACACACCGCGCAATGCGGCCCCCTGCATCAGGCGTTCGGTGTCATTAACCGACGGCGTGTGAAGCGTCGATAACTCAATCACTGGCAGCCGGGAAAGACCGGAATCCCTTCCGACACCACCCGAATGCCCCCCCCTCCGCGCCCAACGGCAACCAGCGGAGCGGATGAGTGCATTGCGAGCTTTGTTGGATCAATCAACGAATGGAGAAAGCCATGAATTTTCAGCCACCAGATCCGGAACGCTTCGGGTCGTGCTTGAAGTGCAACAGCCTGATCGAAGAGTCGGAGCAGTCCGGTGGCGTTTGCTTTGAGTGCCAAGCCGTAGATGCCAAAGAGCCGGCTTTCCCTGTCGGCGCAAACGAATACGGCGGGCACGGCACCTGCTTCGGGATCACGGTTCGCGACTACTTCGCCGCCAAGGCCCTGCAGGGAATTATCTCAACAGCAGGCGCCCCATGCTTGTTCGGACTTGAAGGGGGCGAAAGCGACACCGCGAAAGCCGCTTACAAGATCGCCGACGCCATGCTTGCCGCCCGCTCAGCCTAACCCCAAACACTGGAGGTCGCCATGAGCGATTGGATCAGCGTCAACGACGAGCGCAGACCTGAGCATCGCTGCGATCTGCTGGTTTCCGTGAAGTACATCCGCCGTCATGAAAATGAAGACGGATCCCAGAATGAGGAAGAAGGAAGCGAAGTAGCAATGGGAGAGTACGTGCCTGTTTGCAACCACCGCGCCCTGTCCTACTTCGACAGCTACAGCTCACCGCACGGCGATGACTGGTGGATCACTCACTGGCAGCCACTCCCCGCCCCGCCCACCGAATAACGCCATCTGGAGGCGACCATGAACGCAGCATTGAAGATATGCCAGGATCGTTACGACGCTCAGTTGCCGCCTCCAGTGAGCGAGTCGGCGGTGGAGATTGCCCGTAGGGAGTGGCTGTACAACGCCACGGAGCAGCTGGTGAGGTTTGGCGCAGACGTGAAGGTTCAGCTGCGCATGAGATCGCCGCAGTGCGTCACGGTGGCCCAGTTGGAGCTGGCGGCGGATGAGCTGGCGAACGCCCGGCAGGCAGACTTTGAGGTAGGCACGCCCGCCCTTGGGCGCCTTCTAGTCGCCAACAGCTGCGGCCGAGCCGACAAAGAAGCCGTTGTCGAGCTGCTGGGCCTAAGTGATCACCCCTTTGGCAAGCTTGGCGAAATTGCAGAAGCCCTACTCCGGCCCATGGCTGACGACGCACTGGCCGCCCAGGCCGAGGACGACGAACTATGAACGCAACACTCGCCCTGTGCCGCCTGGGGCTGGAAGTCGCGAAGATGTCCCGCTCTTGCACCCCAGTGCCGGACCGTACCTTCGCTATGGGCATGATCGAAATGGCGGAATTCGCCGATCTAATCGATACCCCAACCGCCAACCGTTACCGCGATGCACTCGACGAAAAGTTTGTCGAGCGCAATACGCAGCTCAAGGAGGCGTCATGACCATCATCGCCGGATCATTCAAAGGTATCGCCGAGGCCCTGAGAAATCAGGGTTTCTTGTTTCTGGTAGACGTGAAATGGATCGAGCAGCCTTGCAAGTGTGCGGGCCGCTGGACTTGCCGGGTGATGATATGACCGACCTGCTCAACATAGAGCTGATCAACTCCCTGCCTCATCCATTTTGGGTTAGCGAGAACGGCAAAGACTGGTGGTGGCCTGTGCACGATATCGATGTAGAGACCGGTCTGATGCGGATCGACGTATGCGGTCAGCTACAAGCGTGTCACTTCTCGGACTGGAATTATCTGCGTGACGATGCCCATGTGCTCCATGACCAGGACATCTTCTATATCGAGGACGAAACGCCATGACCTCCTACCAAAGAGCCAAGCGCTACTGCTTCTGGCGCGGGTCTGCGATAGCACTCTCCATCCTCACCTTCCTGATGCTGCTCGGCGCTCTCGCTGATCGAATCACTCAATAAACAACACCTTCAATCGCTGCGAGCATCGCGGCAGGGAGTCACCGTGTCCGCACAACAGCAAGTAATCACCATCGACGACATCAGCGCCGATAACGCGCCGGCCATCTACGTAGCTGGCGGCCTGGGCCAGTTCTTCGAGGCGGTAAAGGCAGAGGTCACCGGCGAGGTGCCAGACCTGACCACTGTGAAAGGTCGCGCTCGCATTGCATCCCTGGCCGCAACCGTTAGTAAGTCCAAAAAGGCAGTCGAGACACCTGGCCGCGACTACCTGAAACGCCTGAAGGAAATGCCAAAGGTGGTCGAGGCAGAGTTGCGCGAGTTCGTCACCAAAATGGACAGCCTGCGCGATGCCACCCGCCAGCCCCTGACAGAGTGGGAAGATGCCGATCAGGCGCGCAAAGACAAGCACGTCGATGGCATCCAGGGCATGAAGGACTTTCTAATTTTCGAAGGCGCGCCCAGTGCCGACCAGGTCGGTCACGTCATCGCCATCCTTGAATTGGTTGCGATCAACGACAGCTGGGAAGAGTTTTTGCCCGAAGCCGCCCAGGCGAAGGGCGAAACGCTGCTGAAGCTGCGCACCCTGCACACTGACCGCATTCATTACGAAGCCGAACAGGCTGAATTGGTGCGCCTGCGCGCCGAGGCTGAAGCGCAGGCCCAGCGTGACCGTGATGCAGAGATTGCCCGGGTCGCCGCCGAGCAGGCCAGACTCCAAGTCGAGCGGCAGGCCCAGGCCGAACGCGAAGCTGCCGCACGGCGTGAACAAGAACTGCTGGATCAGGCCGCCGCCACTCAGCGCGCCGCCGCGCAGGCCGTGCTGGATGCAGAGGCGGCCGCCGAACGCCAGCGCCTTCAACTTGAACTTCAAGCTGAGCAGGCCCGTGCAGTAGCAGCCCAGGCCGAGACAAACCGAATCGCCGCCGAGCAGCGCGCCGAGCAAGACCGCCTTGCAGCCATACGCCGACAAGAAGAAGCCGTCGAACAGGCGCGACTGGCTGAGGTTGCCAGGGCGAACGCAGCGGCAGATGAAATCCTGCGCCAGCAGCAGGAGCGCCAGGCAGATGTAGCGCACAAGTCGAAAATCCTGGGCGAAGCCAAGCAGGCTTTGATCGGCATGAACATCAGCGAAGAGCTGGCCAAGGCCATCGTCCTGAAGATCGCCCGCGGCGAAGTGCCGAACGTATCCATTCAATTCTGAGGTATTCAGCATGTCCACCGACATCATCATGCCGCCGGAACAGCGCCGTCAGGTTGCCGCGCCGGCTGCAATGGACACCAGCATCATGGCTGTCATCAGTCGTGCCGCCGCGGACCCGAGCTGCGACATCGAGAAGATGGAGCGCCTTCTGGCAATGCACGAGCGTATGCAGGCCAAGACAGCCGAGCAAGAATTCAACACCGCCATGGCCGAAATGCAGTGCAACATCCCAACGGTATTTGAGGGTGCTGTAAACCTGCACACCGGAAACTCCTACGCAACGCTGGATCACATCACCCACACCCTGAAACCGATCATGCAGCAGCACGGGTTCGCCATCACCTTCAAGGTTGAAAACGCGGACAAGTTGATCAGCGTCACGGGAATATTGATGCATCGAGGTGGGCACCGCGAGCAAACGACCATGACCCTTCCGACTGATATCGGAAAGGGCCGCAACGATGTACAGGCCGTTGGCTCTTCGACCACCTACGGCAAGCGCTATGTGATGTGTGCGCTACTGAACATCACGACCGGCGACATCCGCGACGATGATGGGCAGTCGTCGGATGGATCTGAAACAGAGGATCTTCGCGCCCAGGTCGTCGCAGACATCCTTGAGCGCGTTGGGCAGACCACGACGCCGGATGAACTTAAGGATGTTTGGCAGGCCAGTCTGAAGGTTCTTCAGGCGTCTGGGGACACCAACGGATACTCGACAGTTAAGACTGCGGTCACCGTCCACAAAGCCAAGCTGGAGGCGCCTCAATGATCATCGTGAATTGCACTCAAGGATCGGCCGAGTGGCTACAGGCCCGCGCCGGCGTCATCACTGCCAGCATGTTCAGTACCGCCCGCTCCAAGGTGAACGGACTGACTGCCCAG
Organism: Pseudomonas sp. FSL W5-0203; assembly: GCF_001896155.1. Classification (NCBI taxonomy): domain Bacteria; kingdom Pseudomonadati; phylum Pseudomonadota; class Gammaproteobacteria; order Pseudomonadales; family Pseudomonadaceae; genus Pseudomonas; species Pseudomonas sp. FSL W5-0203. The sequence goes on along the minus strand of NZ_MPOR01000011.1, from coordinate 42,977 downwards.
CAGCGAAAGTATGTGGACGCCATGCTGGCAGGCCACAGCGAAACCAAATCCCGCGACCTGGCAGGATACAAGGCTGCTCCAAAGGCTGAGGTAGTTCAGCGCGCTCTGGACGGAGAGAAAGTAGGCGAGCCATCAGGTGCGGCACTGTCATACGCTTTCGAGCTGGCAGTCGAGCGCATCGGCGGTGCTCCACTGGATGGCGGTTTCGAAACCTGGCAGATGCGCCGCGGCCATGAGCTTGAGCCCGAGGCGAGGATGGAACACGAAATTCAGACTGGCCTCATCGTAACCCAGGTTGGGCTGATCAAGACTGACGATGGCGTGTTTGGCGCCAGTGCAGATGGGTTCATTGGCGATGATGGCGGGTCCGAGTACAAGTGCTTTCTGGCTCCCGACAAGCTCCGCGCCTTCCATATCGACAACGACGCCAGCGATGTTATCGACCAGGTGCAAGGCTGCATGTGGATCGGCGGCCGGAAATGGTGGCACATCGGCATGTACTGCCCACTGCTCAAGCCAGTAGGTCGCCAGCTCTGGTGGAAAGAATTCCAGCGCGATGACGACTACATCGAAAAGATGGAAGAAGACCTTTGGGAATTCAAGCTCTTAGTAGATGGGTACGAGGCGGCCCTCAGGAGTAAAGCAGCATGATCAGCATCCTACAGAACGAAGTAGAACGCCTTCGGAAGTCTTCTAACGAGCTGGCCGCCCAGGTCGCTGAGTTTGTGGCGGCCGGCGGTGAGATAGAGGAAATAAAGCCTCCACCACCGCCGAAACCGGTCGTATACGTACCTCAAGAGCCGCCCGCGCCCAAGCCCTTCGTTCGGCGCCGGGTTGAAGCGGCTCCCCTGCCCCTGGACAGGGAAGATGTTCGGGAGCAGGCCAGGCTAAAGCTGGTGGAGCACATGCGCCAACTGAGCGCCACGCACACCCAAACAGAGGCCGCCGCCGCCCTGGGCATCAGTCGCCGCAACGTCTACAAGCACGCCACCATGAACGACATCACGTTCAAGAAGCCGGAACGAGGCGGTGCGAACAACAACTACCGCCGCGACCAAATGGGCGAGCGCGACGCGAAGTACGCCGAGCGCATTCGTGCATTCCTGGAACTGGGAATCACACGGCGCCAGTGCTGCGGGAAGCTAGCCATCAACAATAAGGCATTCGAGCGGATCATCGCGGCCCACGGCATCGACTATCCAAAGGCTCGGCGTGGAAGCACCTCATGCGCCGCATAGCCCGCACCCAGCAACGCAAACGTCAAACCTGGCTAGCACTGCCGGCCAGCGGAATAGAAGAGGTAGGCCATGGCCATGGATCAGAAAGCGCGATCTGCAAAGAGCGCGGCGAAACGCAAGGAGCTTGGCGAGGAAGAGCTTCGGCACCGGGTACGGGCTGGCGAGAAGCAGATGCTCTCCGATCTCATGGCCTGGACTGAAGACACCGAACAGGCATCCGTGATGGCCGGCTCCCTTCGCTATGTCCACTCCCTCGGCAGAGAAGGTGCGCGTGAAGCGCTTCGTTCGCGCCACAAAATAGAAGTTAACGAAAACGTGGCGGCAGAACTCTACGCCATAGGCCAGCGCCAAGCATCACGGCTCGACGCCGAAGAAGCATAACCCACCCTACTCGCTGCATCCGGTAACGCGGAGGGCGGCGCCTGACTGGAGATAATCCATGAGCAAGCCAAAAGTCGATCCGGCATCGCGTAAGGTGCTGGCCTACTCCGTAGAGACCAACGACCCAGAAGAATCCAACATCCAGTTCGCCACCTCGAATGCAGCCGCTCGACGCCAGGGTGCAGACGAGATTGGCACAGACTTCGGCGCAGTGTCCTGCCGGCGCGCGCATTGGGCTGACCAATATGCAGGCCACCGCTTTATCCCGGCGAAGGCCTACATCGATGCCGGCTGGTGGTTCGGCTGCAACCATTGCGGCGCCCGGTGCGACAGTGATGCCAGCTACTGGGATGAAGAAACCGAAACCGATATCGCACTGGACCTGGTGTTCGATGGCCGTGTCGTTTACTGCTCGCCCGAGTGTAAGACTGGGCATGAAGCCGAGGTGGCGGCACGCAATGCCAGATTCGAAGAGTTCAAGGTTAGGGTGGCGGCCGCCAGGCCTGGGGTCACCTTCACCGAGTTCACCGGTGGTTACCCATGGTGCGGCAACAAAGGACTGTTCAATTTCCCCGGCGCTCAATACGGCGGCTCAGTGACCGACTCAGAAGAAAGCACGGAGCTGAAATGGTATGTGGCCCAAGGTGATAAAGCAGCCTGGGACTACTTCATCGCCGAGCAGTCAGTAGCCTGATACGGCTCCATTCCCGCCAGGTCACGCCACCGTGCAAGATCAGCGATCAGCTTGAGCCCCTGGCGCACCTCTACCTCCAGCGCTTCATCAGGAAGGCTGAGCAGCCGCACAACCTCATCGCCGATAAGGCGTATCGCTTCCACATCGGTTTTCGTGCTCATCGCAGTCACCGTCAGGTTTTTTGCTGAGTGCAGATCATCAACCCAATTTACGAATCACGCCAGCCGGCGAGGATCCCCTATGTCCGCACAACAGATCGACGAAAAGAAACTCGAGCGCGCGATCCGCAAGATCAAGCACTGCCTGGCACTGGCCCAGAGCGCCAACGAGAACGAAGCCGCCACGGCTTTGCGCCAGGCCCAGTCCTTGATGCGCGAGTACCGGCTGACCGAAATGGATGTGAAATTGAGCGACGTCGGTGAAGTCGAGTCGAACCTTTTCCGCGCCAAGCGTCGGCCGGCATGGGATCAGCAACTGAGCATCGCCGTAGCGGATGCATTCAACTGCACGACCCTGCGGCGCAGGAAGTGGAGTTCTGCGAAAGGGCAAGTCATCGAGTGCGCAACATTCGTCGGCGTTTCTCCGGCTCAGAACATCGCGATGTATGCGTATGAGTCCTTGCACAGAAAGCTCACCCAGGCGCGCAAGGAATACTGCTCTGCGGTCAGGTCCGGCGCTCGCCGAAGCGATTACTCGCCCGAAACTGCCGGCGACCATTTCGCGCTGGCGTGGGTGTGGGAGGTCCAATCGAAGCTGAAGGCGCTTGTGCCTCAGGCTGATGATGATCCGACCGGCCAGTCCTACACCGGCCAAGACCTCGTCGCGATTCACGCGCAGGACAAGGCATTGATCTGCGAATACCTCGCCACTCAGGACATCAGAGAGTCACGGAAAAGCAAGGGCGTCGAGCTGGATATGAGCGCCCAGATCGCCGGCATGCTCGCCGGTAGCAAGGTTGAACTGCACGCCGGCATCGCGCGCGGCGGAGAAGACATCCTTGCGCTATCCGAAACCGCCTGATTCACCCCACTCCACCGCCCGGGCATGACCCGGATAGGACGCCCCATGCCTAAAGAAAATAATCCTCCGGTGCTCTATCTGGCGCCGCCATGCTTCGAAGCGTCTCCTGACGGCCGCACCTGGGCCGCTCACGACGTGTTCGACACATGTGAATGTGGTTCTAAGCCAGCGCGTTATGTCCTGAGCAACGATCCGTTGCCCGGCGTCACGCTTCAGGTCGACCGCGCCAACCGCCTTTACCTGGCCGGACCTATGACCGGTCTCGAAGACTTCAACTTCCCCGCCTTCAACAAGATGGCCGCCGAGCTGCGCGGCCGTGGCTACGTGGTCGAGAACCCTGCGGAGCACGGCGTCGTCGCCGGTGCTGACTGGGCAGACTACATGGCCTACGACCTGACTCGCCTGGGACTGTGCGGGCAAGTGGCGCTGCTGCCGGGCTGGGAAAACTCTCAAGGGGCAAGCCTCGAAGTTTTGATCGCCCACCGCCTCGGCATGACGGTTGTGAATGCCCATGATCTGGTATCGATGGAGATTGCAGGATGAGCGGAATACAAAGTTTTATGGTCCTTGGCATCGACCTCTGCGACTTCGATCCAGCAACAGATGGCGAGTTGCGCGATGAGCAAGTGCTTGTCGTGTTTTCGTCGGACCTTGACCGGGTCACAGCCGAGCGTGACGCCCTGCAGCAGCGCCTGAACGCAGCGGATCAGCGGGAAGATGCGCTGGGCAGCCTGGTGCCGGAGGCAGAGCTGGCATTGAAGGCGCTGAATGTCGCCGTCAGCGTTTACGACGTGGAGCTAGCAGACAGTGCGCGACGCGGATTGCGATTGATCATTGCCGCACTCAAGCCAGCAGAGGCAGCACGGTGCGCAAACTGCGACAGGGCCACGGTTGAGCAGTGCGACGACGCCGGATGCGGGTTTCTCGGCGCTGGTAATGGTGCTCCGGAATGAAACCCCGACTCCCCGCCTACTGCTGGTGCCTGCTGGCACTGGCACAACTGATTTGCTGAAACCTCTGTAGCCCCTCCCCCTTCAAAGTCAGCCGCTATAGCGGCAAGGACGAACTCGCCCAATGAAAGTTACCGACGCAGAAATCCTGCAGGCCATCTGGCGCGCGCAGGTCAAAAAAACAGCCCGGGGTGTAATCGACAACTACATCGGCGGTACCAAGGGCCTGAGGCGTGATAGCGAGCAGGACCGCCACTATGCCCAATACCAGTACATGATCGGTCGTGGGAACCTGGGTATTGCGCTTGGCAAGGGCCAGCTCGCTCGGCGCTTAAACGCTTTGATCGGCGGGGAAAATCTTCTATGGCAAGGATCGCCTGGGCATGTCTACGAGTTCCGCACTGAGGCGGCCATGGACGTTTTCCGCTTTGCACGTATCTGGTGGGCAGGCCACGGAGTGCCGAGCGGCTGGGATGCGGACAATCAGTGTATGCGCACCATGCGGCTCGATAATTACGACACGCTCGCCGCCCAGCTCGAACAGGAACTACTGGAGCGCTACGGCAATTTGACGGTGACGCCATGATCGCCCCCCTCTGGTTCGCCTACGTGTTCATCTACAAGGGGCCAAGGCCATGAAGCGGTTCTTCCGGCGCAAGGTCGAGGCATGGCTGATCCTGCTGGCAGCCAAGATCCTGATCGATCGCAACGTCCAGCGCGCAGCAGTGGTATCCCGCCGCGACAACAACGACATGTGGAGCATGGCCGAAAAGCTTGAAGCCATCGCCCAGCGCATCAGCAAGAACTACCCCTAACCCCAATCCCCCTACATGCCTGCCGGTGAGCGGCGGGCGAGGTATTCCTATGTCCGACTTTCAAACGGAAACCATGCCCGTAGCGCGCAAGCAGCACAAATGCTGTGAATGCTATGGGCCGATCCAGCCTGGCCAGCAGTACCAGCTAATCAGCGGATGCTGGGAGGGCGACATGGAAACCTTCAAGACTTGCTCGTCCTGCATGGCCGCGCGCTCATGGGCAACCGCACAACCTGAATGGATGGGAGACGGTGAGCACCTCTATTACTTCGGTCAACTGGAGGAGGACTTGTCGTACACGGCGCCTGAGATTCCACCAGGTGACGGGCGCCGGTTCAAAGCGTACCGCTTTCAGCTGCAAATCACGCGGCGGCGCATGGCCGCAACTGCATCGCGCAAAGCGGCGTAACCCTCACCCACCTTCAGCCGCCCAGCGCGGCAAGGACACCCCATGTTCGCAATAAAACTCACCCTGCTCATTGTGGGCATAACGCTGTACGTGTCCGGCACCGTCTGCTGGATCTTCTGGATCGCACCCGAACTGGTCATGGACGGAGAGACGTCCGACCTTCTCTACGCATTCGGCGGTACCTGCGCCTGGATGCTTTTCACCTTCGGCATGATCGTTCACATAATCAAGACAGCGCGGCCCACGGCCGGCGGGAGTTAGGCATGGGCGCGCAACAACTGATACCGCGGTTCATTCGAGCAAAGGAAGCGCCTGGGTACCTGGGCATGTGCCGGGCAATTTTCGACGAGACCGTCAGGCCCTTCGTCAGCGAGTTCCCCATCGGCGGGCGCGGCGTTGGCTTTGATCGACAGGAGCTTGACGACTGGGCCACGGCGTACGTCGAGGCAAAGGCGATTGATAAAAAAGGCGCAACGGAGCAACAATCGCCCCGCAGCGAGCGCCAGAAAGGAGATAAATCATGGCGCGAAAATCGATCACAGGGCTCTCCGAGAGGAAAGGCATCTGGCATATCGACAAGAAAATCAACGGAGAACGACTTTACGAAAGCACTGGAACTGGTGACCGGGAAGAAGCGGAGCGCTACCTGATCTTCAGGCTGGAGCAGATCCGGCAGCAAAAGGTGTACGGCGTGAAGAAGGTCAGAACCTGGCGGGAGGCGGCGACTCGCTTCCTACTGGAGTTCAAGGACCAGCCGTCAATCAAGCTGTCGGCACACCACCTTTCCCAGCTGGACCCCTTCATAGGCGACATGCCACTGACGCACATTGATGACCAGGCGCTGGTGCCATTCATCAAGGATCGGTTAGCGACGAAGAAGATTGAAGGCGGAAAGGTGAAGAAGGGTGTCAGCAACAGAACGGTGAATATCTCGATCGAGCGTGTGGTTCGGGTTTTATCGTTGTGTGCCAGGAAGTGGCGAGACGATGAGCGCAGGCCGTGGCTGGATAGCGTGCCGATGCTCACGAAGCTGGAAGAGAAGAAGTCGAGCCGCAAGCCTTACCCCATGTCGTGGCCGGAGCAGTCGATTCTCTTTGCTGAGTTGCCGGCTCACCTGCAAACGATGGCGCTGTTCAAGGTGAACACCGGCACACGGGAGCAGGAGGTCTGCAAGCTGAGATGGGATTGGGAGATTGCGGTACCGGAACTGGGCACCAGCGTATTTCTGATACCCGCCGACTTTGGCGGTCGGCATGAGCGCTCAGGCGTGAAGAACGGTGACGAGCGGCTGGTGGTGCTGAACAGTGTGGCCAGGTCGATCATCGAGAAGCAGCGCGGCATCAGCAAGGAATGGGTTTTCCCATACAACGGCACCGCGATGCACCGCATGAACGACTCGGCCTGGAAGAAGGCGCGGGTGAGAGCGGCGAAACTCTGGCAGGAGGAAAACCTTCGCCCCGCTCACCCTGGGTATGCATCCATCAGGATCCATGACCTTAAACACACGTTTGGCCGTCGGCTGCGAGCAGCAGGCGTGACCGAGGAAGACCGCAAGGCCCTTTTGGGGCACAAGAACGGCAGCATCACCAGTCACTACTCGGGCGCTGAGCTCGGGCATCTGATTGAAGCTGCGAACATGGTATCAGCAACCGATTCTCGCGGACCGGTGCTGACAATCTTGAAGAGGAAGCAGGCGTGAAAAAACGACAAGTCACGCAAATGTCACGCACATGAAAAAGGCCAATGCTGTGAACATTGGCCTAAGTCATTGAATAATATGGTCGGGACGGAGTGATTCGAACACTCGACCCCTAGCACCCCATGCTAGTGCGCTACCGGACTGCGCTACGCCCCGACTAGGCGTGTTACTGGGTTCGCTTCTTAACGAAGCGAACCGGAATATACCGCAAGCTTTTGAAATGTGGAAGTATTTTTAAAGCTTGAATCATTTTTTCAGCACCACCAGTACATCTTCCAATTCGGAGATCATCTGGCGGATCAGTTGCTTGTATTGGGTGGTGTCGTCTTTGGCTTCATCACCGGACATACGCTGGCGTGCGCCGCTGATGGTGAACCCCTGGTCGTACAGCAACGCGCGGATCTGTCGGATCATCAGCACGTCCTGGCGCTGATAATACCGACGGTTCCCGGTGCGTTTGACGGGGTTGAGTTGAGGAAACTCCTGCTCCCAATAGCGCAGCACGTGCGGTTTTACCGCACACAGCTCGCTGACTTCACCAATGGTGAAGTAGCGTTTGCCTGGGATGACGGGTAGCTCGTCGTTATGACTTGGTTCCAGCATAAGCCTCAACTCGGGCCTTCAACTTCTGCCCTGGACGAAAGGTGACCACACGGCGAGCCGTGATCGGGATTTCTTCTCCCGTTTTTGGATTGCGGCCAGGCCGCTGGCGTTTGTCTCGCAGGTCAAAATTGCCGAAACCGGACAATTTGACCTGTTCGTTGTCTTCCAGAGCGTGTCTGATCTCTTCAAAAAACAGCTCAACCAATTCCTTGGCCTCGCGCTTGTTCAGACCCAACTCTTCGTACAGACGTTCCGCCATCTCAGCTTTCGTCAAAGCCCCCATACGTCACTTCCTTAACGTGGCGTTCAACCTTTGTTCGAGCGAGGTGAGGATATTTTGCGTCGTGGTATTCACCTCATCGTCATTAAGAGTGCGCGATGGATGCTGCCAGGTCAAGCCAACTGCAAGGCTTTTTCTATGCGGATCAATGCCTTTACCCTGATAGACGTCAAATAGCCTGAGGTCTGTCAGCCATTCCCCTGCATTTTCACGGATTACATCCAGAACTGCAGTGGCAGCGACTTCACGGTCGGCAATCAGGGCCAGGTCGCGACGCACTTCAGGGAAGCGCGACAACTCGCTGAATTTAGGCATCTTGCCCGACGCAACTTCAGCCAAGACTAGCTCAAACACAAAGACTGGACGGTCCAGCCCCAAGGTTTTCGACAGTTCTGGGTGAATGGCGCCCACGAAGCCTACCAAGCGACCTTCACGCTCGATACGTGCAGTCTGGCCTGGATGCAAGGCTGGGTGGCTACCCGGCGCGAACGTAAAGGCGTCCAGCGCACCGGCAAAGCCGAGCACCGCTTCCACGTCTGCCTTGACGTCGAAGAAGTCCACGACCTCACGGCCTTGCGCCCAGCCTTCTGGCAGACGGCTGCCGCAAACGACGCCCGCCAGCATCGGCTCTTGCTTCAAGCCATCAAGCTGGCCGACGAAACGCAAGCCGCTTTCGAACAGACGCACGCGGTCTTGCTGGCGGTTCAGGTTGTGGGAGAGCGCCTTCACCAGGCCCGGCCACAGCGACGAACGCATGGCAGCCATATCGTTGGAGATCGGGTTGGCCAGCAGCAACGGCTCAACGCCAGGGTTGAACAGTTCGAACTGTTTGGGATCAATGAAGCTATACGTCACGGCTTCCTGGTAACCACGGGCAACCAGCAGGCGACGCAGTTCAGGCAGGTGCGCACGCGCTTCGGCCTTGGGTTGCGGTGCCAGGCGTGCTTGCGGATAGCGAACCGGCAGACGGTTGTAACCGTACAGGCGCGCCAGCTCTTCGATCAGGTCGACTTCCAGGCTGATGTCGAAGCGATGGCTAGGTACCGCAACTTGCCACTGCCCTTCCCCGCCCGCGGAAATACCCAGGCCGAGCGCGGACAGCAGTTGCTCGATTTCAGCCGGTTCGATGACTAGGCCGAGCATTTGCTCAACGCTTTTGGCACGCAGGGTGATCGGCGCAATCGACGGCAGGTACTGTTCGCTGACGGTTTCGGTGATCGGGCCGGCTTCGCCACCGGTGATTTCCAGCAGCAGGCCGGTGGCGCGCTCCATGGCTTCACGGGCGAGCTTCCAGTCCACACCACGCTCGTAGCGGTGCGACGCATCGGTGTGCAGGCCGTAGGAACGAGCCTTGCCAGCGATCGCGATCTGGTCGAAGAACGCGCTTTCAAGGAATACATCACGAGTGGTAGCGGATACACCGCTGTGCTCGCCACCCATCACGCCGGCAATCGCCAGGGCGCGAGCGTGGTCGGCGATGACCAGGGTGTCGGCACGCAGGCTGACTTCCTGGCCATCGAGCAGTACCAGTTTTTCACCCTCTTCGGCCATACGCACGCGGATGCCGCCGTTAATTTCGGCGAGATCGAAGGCGTGCAGCGGCTGGCCGAGTTCCAGCATCACATAGTTAGTGATGTCGACGGCGGCGTCGATGCTGCGCACGTCGGCACGACGCAGGCGCTCGACCATCCACAGCGGGGTTGGCTTGGACAGGTCGACGTTACGGATCACACGCCCCAGGTAACGCGGGCAAGCGTTGGGCGCCAATACTTCAATCGAGCGTACTTCGTCGTGTACCGCAGGTACGGCAGCGACCGCTGGACGGGTGACAGGCGCGTTGTACAGCGCACCCACTTCACGGGCCAGGCCAGCCAGGGACAGGCAGTCGCCGCGGTTGGGGGTCAGGTCGACCTCGATGCTGGCGTCTTCCAGTTCCAGGTAAGCACGAATGTCCTGACCCACTGGCGCGTCGGCCGGCAGCTCCATCAGGCCATCATTGCCCTCACCCACTTGCAGCTCGGCCTGGGAGCACAGCATGCCGTTGGATTCAACGCCACGCAGCTTGGCCTTCTTGATCTTGAAGTCGCCCGGCAACTGGGCGCCGATCATGGCGAACGGGATCTTCAGGCCCGGGCGCACGTTAGGCGCTCCGCACACGACCTGAAAGGTTTCCGAGCCGTTGCTGACCTGGCACACACGCAATTTGTCGGCATCCGGGTGCTGCTCGGTGCTCAACACCTCGCCCACCACCACACCACTGAAAACACCGGCGGCCGGCGTAACGCTATCGACCTCAAGACCGGCCATCGACAGACGAGCAACCAACTCGTCGCGATCTACCTGCGGGCTTACCCAGCCACGCAGCCATTGTTCACTGAATTTCATCCTGCTCTCCTAAAGATTCGTTACGACTAGCGAAATTGCGCGAGGAACCGCAAGTCGTTGTCGAAGAACAGACGCAAGTCGTTCACGCCGTAACGCAGCATGGCCAGACGCTCAACGCCCATGCCGAAGGCAAAGCCCGAGAACTCTTCCGGGTCGATCCCGGACATGCGCAGTACGTTGGGGTGAACCATGCCGCAGCCCATCACTTCCAGCCAGCCGGTCTGCTTGCACACACGGCAGCCTTTACCGCTGCACATCACGCATTCCATGTCGACTTCGGCGGATGGCTCGGTGAACGGGAAGAACGAAGGACGGAAACGTACCGCCAACTCTTTTTCGAAGAACACCCGCAGGAATTCTTCGATGGTGCCTTTGAGGTCGGCGAAATTGATATCGCGATCAACCAGCAGGCCTTCGACCTGGTGGAACATCGGCGAATGGGTGATATCCGAGTCGCTACGGTACACACGGCCTGGGCAGACAATGCGGATCGGCGGCTTGTTCGCTTCCATGGTGCGGACCTGTACCGGCGAGGTATGGGTGCGCAGCAGCATGTTGGCGTTGAAATAGAAGGTGTCGTGCATCGACCGGGCCGGGTGATGGCCTGGGATGTTGAGCGCCTCGAAGTTGTGGTAGTCGTCTTCGACCTCAGGGCCTTCGGCAATGCCGTAGCCGATGTGGGTAAAGAACTGTTCGATACGTTCCAGAGTCCGGGTGATCGGATGCAGACCGCCCGAGGCCTGGCCACGACCAGGCAAGGTCACGTCAATGGACTCGGCGGCGAGCTTGGCCGCAAGATCGGCCTCCTCGAGCGACGCCTTGCGCGCATTGAGAACCTCTGTGACACGCTCCTTGGCGACGTTGATCAGCGCACCGACTTGCGGACGCTCTTCAGCAGGCAGATTTCCCAGGGTCTTCATCACCTGAGTCAATTCACCTTTCTTGCCAAGGTAGTGAACCCGGATTTGCTCCAGGGCATTTACATCTTCAGCGCTTTGCACAGCCTCAAGGGCTTGGGCGACGAGCGCGTCCAGGTTTTCCATGTACAGACTCCAGATACAAAATAGGGGAAGAGCTTGAAGGCTCTTCCCCTATTTATGACGTTTACCACCTTGGGCCACAGGAGTAGCCCAGGGTGACTGTCGGGGGTACTTAAGCCAAGGAGGCTTTAGCTTTCTCGACAATCGCAGCAAACACCGCTTTTTCGTTCACGGCCAGTTCAGCCAGAACCTTACGGTCGATTTCGATGGACGCTTTTTTCAGGCCAGCGATGAAACGGCTGTAGGACAGACCGTTAACACGTGCACCAGCATTGATACGAGCGATCCACAGAGCGCGGAACTGACGTTTTTTCTGACGACGGTCGCGGTAGGCGTATTGGCCTGCCTTGATTACCGCTTGCTTGGCAACACGGAATACGCGTGAACGCGCGCCGTAGTAGCCTTTAGCAAGTTTCAGAATTTTTTTGTGACGCTTACGGGCCATGACGCCACGCTTTACACGAGCCATGAGTTACTTCCTCTATTCTTGAACCAAAATTAACGAAGGCGCAGCATGCGCTCGACTTTTGCCACGTCAGACGGATGCAGCAAGCTGCTACCGCGCAGTTGACGCTTACGCTTGGTCGACATTTTGGTCAGGATGTGGCTCTTGAAAGCGTGCTTGTGCTTGATGCCGTTAGCAGTTTTCAGAAACCGCTTAGCAGCACCACTTTTAGTTTTCATCTTTGGCATGTTCGGTACTCCGCATTCAGTTGATAAACATAATCAGAAGGCCTGCCGTGCCCTGTTGATTACTTCTTCTTTTTCGGGGCGATGACCATAATAAGCTGGCGTCCTTCCATCTTAGGATGCTGTTCGACCGAACCGTACTCGAGCAGGTCAGCTTCAACCCGCTTGAGGAGTTCCATCCCCAGCTCCTGGTGGGCCATCTCACGGCCGCGGAATCGCAAGGATACCTTGGCCCTGTCCCCATCACTCAGGAAACGTACCAGGTTGCGCAGTTTTACCTGGTAATCCCCTTCCTCCGTCCCTGGACGAAACTTGATTTCTTTTACTTGAATCTGCTTCTGGTTCTTCTTCGCTGCGGCAACCTGCTTCTTCTTTTCGAAGATCGATTTGCCGTAGTCCATCACCCGACAAACAGGTGGGATTGCATCGGCGGAGATTTCCACCAGGTCCAGCTTGGACTCTTCTGCAATACGAAGCGCTTCATCAATCGAGACGATGCCAATCTGCTCGCCATCAGCGCCAATTAACCGAACCTCGCGTGCCGAGATATTCTCGTTGATCGGGGCTTTCGGTGCAGCTCGTTTATCTTGTCTCATTTCACGCTTAATAATAATTACTCCGAATCTGGGCGACCACGCCGGGAAACCGCTTGCGCGAGGAACTCAGCGAACTGGGCGACGGGCATCGAGCCCAGGTCAGCACCTTCACGAGTACGCACAGCGACAGTCTGCATCTCGACTTCCCGATCTCCGATAACCAAGAGATAGGGAACCTTGAGCAAGGTATGCTCGCGGATTTTAAAGCCGATCTTTTCATTTCTCAAGTCGGACTTGGCACGAAACCCGCTTTCGTTGAGAGTTTTTTCAACTTCAGCGGCAAAATCTGCCTGTTTATCAGTGATATTCATGATCACTGCCTGAGTCGGAGCCAGCCACGCAGGGAACGCGCCCTCGTAGTGCTCGATCAGGATACCGACGAACCGCTCGAACGAACCGAGGATCGCCCGGTGCAGCATAACCGGGTGTTTACGGCTGTTGTCTTCGGAGACGTATTCGGCTCCCAGACGGATCGGCAGGTTAAAATCGAGCTGCAGGGTACCACACTGCCAGACACGGCCAAGGCAATCTTTGAGCGAGAACTCGATCTTCGGACCGTAGAAGGCGCCCTCACCCGGCTGCAGATCGTACGCAAGGCCCGCACTGTCGAGCGCAGCGGCCAGTGCCGCTTCAGCGCGATCCCACAGCTCGTCGGAACCGACGCGCTTTTCCGGACGAGTGGACAGCTTCATCTCGACTTCGGTAAAGCCGAAATCGCGATAAACGTCCATGGTCAGCTTGATGAACGCTGCGGACTCGGCCTGCATCTGCTCTTCGGTGCAGAAGATGTGGGCGTCGTCCTGGGTGAAGCCACGCACGCGCATGATGCCGTGCAGCGCACCCGATGGCTCGTTACGGTGGCAGGCACCGAATTCGGCCAGGCGCATCGGCAACTCGCGGTAGCTCTTCAGGCCCTGATTGAAGACCTGCACGTGGCACGGGCAGTTCATCGGCTTGATGGCGTAGTCGCGGTTTTCCGACTGGGTGGTGAACATGTTGTCGGCGTAGTTGGCCCAGTGCCCGGATTTCTCCCACAGGCTGCGATCGACCACCTGTGGAGTCTTGATCTCCAGGTAACCGTTTTCGCGCTGCACCTTGCGCATGTACTGCTCAAGCACCTGGTACAGGGTCCAGCCATTCGGGTGCCAGAACACCATGCCCGGCGCTTCTTCCTGAAGGTGGAACAGGTTCAGGCGCTTGCCGATCTTGCGGTGGTCGCGCTTTTCGGCTTCTTCGATGCGCTGGATGTAGGCGGCCAGCTGTTTCTTGTCAGCCCAGGCAGTGCCGTAGATCCGTTGCAGTTGCTCGTTCTTTGCATCGCCGCGCCAGTAGGCACCGGACAGCTTGGTCAGCTTGAACGACTTGAGAAAGCGCGTGTTCGGCACGTGCGGGCCACGGCACATGTCGACGTATTCTTCGTGGTAGTACAGGCCCATGGCCTGCTCGTCCGGCATGTCTTCCACCAGGCGCAGCTTGTAGTCTTCGCCACGCGCGGTAAACACGTCGATCACTTCGGCACGGGGGGTGACTTTCTTGATGACGTCGTAATCTTTTTCGATCAGCGCGTGCATGCGCTGCTCGATGGCCGCCAGGTCGTCCGGAGTAAAAGGACGCTCATAGGCGATGTCGTAATAGAAGCCTTCTTCAATGACCGGGCCGATCACCATCTTGGCGGTTGGATACAGTTGCTTGACCGCATGGCCAATCAAGTGCGCGCAAGAGTGGCGAATGATCTCCAGCCCCTCTTGGTCCTTGGGCGTGATGATTTGCAGGCTGGCGTCGCTGGTGATCAGGTCGCTGGCGTCAACCAGCTTGCCGTCGACCTTGCCGGCCACGGTGGCCTTGGCCAGGCCAGCACCAATGGATGCGGCGACCTCGGCTACGGAAACCGGATGATCGAATGAACGTTGACTGCCGTCGGGAAGAGTAATAGTTGGCATGGCGCCTCCTCTCCTAGTGGTGACCCCTACCAAAGGTCACGTGGGTTGGGATGAGCCAGTACAAGATCCAACACCAGGCCGTTCAATGAAGAACGCCTGCCTTACAGCGGCAGGAGCCTTTCGGCCAACCGATAATCGAACCAGAGTGACTGGAGTGAACAAAAAGGACCTGGCAAGGCGGCAAATGGCGCGCCCGGAAATAGCCAGGCAAGGATGCTAGCACAGATGAACGGTCATCGCGTCGGCCAAGCGTTGGGTAAAGAGCAATTCATGGCTTTATAGCTGCGAAAGTGAACTTGAGCTGTACGCAGGGCCTCAAAGCCACTGAGAATCGCCGTTCGTCCTCGACCCAAAGGAGCATCCCATGATGCGTTTTACCTCTACCCTCGCTGTCGCCGCTACCCTGAGCCTCCTTTCCCTCGGCGCGCAGGCTGCAGCGCCTTCCAACTGGCCAGCCGGCGCCCGTGACGCCTTCGTCAACGACTGCAGTGCCGCCGCCAGCCAGAACGTGGACGTCAAGACCGCCAAGGCCCACTGCGAATGCGGCGCTGACAAGATCAATGCCGAATTGAGCACTGCCGAGATCAAGGAATTGATGACCAACCAGAACGCCAGCCCGGAGCTTAAAAACAAAGCGGTCGCGGCTATTTCGTCCTGCAAAGTGGTGAAGAAAAAGTAAGATTGGCTGACGATTCGACGGCCATTTCGCTGGAAAAACAGCCTGAAAACTGCCATTTCACACAAATTATGCAGGTTTTACGGCTTTTTTTAACAGCTGATATTTCGTCGCAAAGCCCCGTAAATCGGGGCTTTCAGCCGAATGATAAATCAAACGCAAAGCGATTGATTAGCAAACAGTGCCTTGGGGGGGCTCCCAAGCCGAACATTTCGACTATGATAGCCCAGTGTGCCCAGTTGGCCTGAGCAGCACAGCACTACTGAAAATATATGTTTCTTGGAGATACACCATGTCTAATCGCCAAACCGGCACCGTTAAATGGTTCAACGATGAAAAAGGCTTCGGCTTCATCACTCCTACAGGTGGCGGTGACGACTTGTTCGTACACTTCAAAGCTATCGAAAGCGACGGTTTCAAAAGCCTGAAAGAAGGCCAAACCGTTTCCTTCGTGGCTGAGAAAGGCCAAAAGGGTATGCAAGCTGCACAGGTTCGCGGCGAGTAATTCTCCGCTGAGCTAAAAAAACCCCGTCCATGTGACGGGGTTTTTTATGGGTAATGCAAAAGCCGTATCAGCCGCAGTTAACCCGGTTGATCACCAGATTGTTGTCGGTGTTCAGGTTCAAGCGGTCGGAGCGATATTCCAGCGTGATCATGTCATTGGGCTTGAGAATGCGTGCATTCTGCGCGCCGGCACGTGTGCGAGCTTGCTCCAGCAACTGGGGCGAGGCCTTCTGGCCGATGGCGAACTCTGCAGCCTTCGACTCACAGCGGCTATGACCGGCATCGGTCGCAGTGGCAGCTTTGCCTGGCTCAGAGGCACCCGGGGTGCTGCAACCTGCCAACGCGAGCGCAGCCAACAAAGTACCGAATGATGCGAGCTTCCAAGGCATGAAGCCTCCTATGATAAAAAGTGGAGAGAGATCGTGCGACATCAGTCAAAGCGATTGGTTTCAAGACGTTAACCGCTTGTGGGCAAGTCTGCCTGACTCACTGCTGGCAAGCGCCCTGTCAATCGTGACTAGATATGAACGCACTTAGTAGATGTCGATATAGTCTGACGTCGCTGTAGGCCAATTCTGCTTCAGCGCGTTAAAAATCTGCATGACCCACACTTCATCACTGGCCGCCACGAGGCCGACATAACCGGAACCCTTGGCCCAGGTCTCCAGGCGAAACAGCAGGCCACCGATATCAGCCCCACCGACTACGCCGGAAGAAATGTAGGCAACGCCTGCCTTGCTCACCCGCAGCTGGGTATGTTCGTCGTCACTGGCGCTGCCAAGCAGTTGGCGCACGGCCTCCAGCGTCAGGTTGTCGGGGTTGCTCAAATCGATTTGCACGCGGTGTTTCCGGGCCATTTAACAGGCCGACAGTGTCGCACAGCCGCTGCTTCATGCCTAAGTAGCAGTGCCAAATGCCGTACAAAATGCTTAACTGCGCCCCTCTGGAACGGCGTTCCAGTGCACTACCCCGCATTTTCAGCCCGTGAGATTTCCATGACCACCGTAACGCTTCAAGCCGACATCAAAGCCAAGTGGCCCCAAGGGCAAAGCTCCTACAGCCCCGGAAGCCCGGAAGAACTGGCGATCATTGGTATCGATCTGTTGGTCAAGGAACTGGGCACCCAGGCGGCGCAAGCGTTCATCGGCCAGATATTCGAGAAATACCCGGCCGACTACAGGGGCGCCCAAGAGCGCGATTAGAACCGGGCGACGAGTGCCGCCCCGCTAACTTACTTCAGACGCGCCAGGCGCTCGGTCAACAGATCGAAGAAGCCCTGGGCGTCGCCATTCTCAACCCAGAACACATTCTTTGGCTGCTTGAGCCCATCGTACCAATCGACGATGGTCTGGCCGAAGGTCGGGCCTTCGCGGCTGTCGACTACCATATTGGCCTCACGACCGCTGAACAGCGAAGGCTTGAGCAGGTACGCCACCACGGTAGCGTCATGGACCGGGCCACCCGGAATGCCGTAGTGCTCCATATCGCCTTTGACATACTCATTCAGAATACTGCTGACGACCTTGCTCGCGTTGTTGTTCAGGTCCGCAATCTTCTTCAGGCGGGCGTCGCTGGTGAGGACTTTATGGGTCACGTCCAACGGCAGGTAGGTCAACTTCACACCGCTTTTGAGCACGATCTCCGCCGCCACCGGATCGGCGAACAGGTTGAACTCAGCCACTGGGGTGATATTGCCGCCATTGAAGTGGGCGCCGCCCATCACGACCACTTCCTTGATGCCCTGGGTGATTTCGGGCGCTTGAGTCAGTGCCAGTGCCAGGTTGGTCTGCGGGCCGAGCATGGCGATGGTGATGCTGTGCGGCTTGGCGCTGCTCAGGGTGTTGATCAGATAGTCGACCGCATTGCCTTCGGCCAGACCTTTTTTCGGTTCATGCACCGTGACGCCCGAGATGCCTTCCTTGCCATGAATATTCTCGGCGTAGATCGGTTTGCGCAGCAGCGGCGCTGGCGCACCGGCGTACACCGGGATATCCTCGCGCCCTGCCCACTCGCGCGCCAGGCGTGCGTTGCGGGAGGTCTTGTCCAGGCGCACATTGCCGGCGACGGTGGTCAGCGCACGAATGCTCAACTCCTGCGGCGAGGCCATGGCGAACAGCAAGGCCACCACGTCATCGGCACCCGGGTCGGTATCGATGATCAGGTCGATTTTTTCCGCCGCTTGGGCGCTTGCAGCAGTGAGCGCGGACAAAAGCAGAACACTCCGGAACAGGTTTTTCAGGGTAGGTAGACCACGTTGCATAAAGCACTCCTTGTCATTGGGGGGACGCTAGAACGTTACGCCGGACACCAGCGCGATATTGCAGTACGGCTGGCATTCGCCAGTGCGCACCACGGCGCGGGCATTGCGGCTCAATTGCTTGAATTGGTCATGGCTGAGCAGGCGGCGCTCACCCAGTGCAGCCTGCTCTGTGAGCGCATTTAGCGCGGTCAGCGCGGGCGGTTGCTTCAGCAGGATCTCTTCTGCCAGCACATGGCTTTCCACCTGCATTTCGCTAAGCACGATGCGCAAGGTGCTGATGAAGTCAGGGATGCCCTGAGTCAGTGCCAGGTCGATCAGTTCGACGCCGGGAGGCACCGGCAGGCCGGCATCGCCGATGACCAGGATGTCGCCGTGACCCAGGGACGCGATCACGCGCGACAGGGCGATATTCAGCAAAGGTGTCTTTTTCATGCGGGCACAAAACCTTGTACGTCGTGCAGCGTAGGAATGGAAGGCTGAGCGCCGGCGCGGGTCACTGACAATGCCGCCGCCACCTGGCCAAAACGGATCGCCCGGGCTTCGCTCTGGCCCGCGGCCAGCGCGGCGGCAAAGCCACCGACAAAGGTATCGCCAGCAGCGGTGGTATCCACCGCCTTGACCTTCGGCGCCACCAGGTGCTCAAAGCTCTGGCCGTCGGCAAACAGCGCGCCCTGGGCGCCCAGGGTGATGATGACCTTACCGGCGCCCGCCTGGATCAGCGCGGTCGCGGCGACCTTGGCGCTGTCGAGGGAGTCGACCGTCACGCCACTCAGAGCGCTGGCCTCGCTTTCATTGGGGATCAGATAATCGATCGAGGCATACCAATCAGCGGGCAACGGCCCGCTTGCCGGGGCCGGGTTGAGAATGACCGTCTTGCCCAGTTCGCGCCCCCGCTGGAGCGCATACCCAACAGTCTCCATCGGCACCTCAAGCTGGCAGATGATCACGTCTGCCGCCTGCAGCACAGCGTCGCACGTTCGCAGCGACGCAGGCGTCAGCTCACCGTTGCTGCCGGCCACAATGACAATGGCGTTCTGGCTGCTGTCATCGACCACGATCAATGCCACACCGCTGGAGCCGTCCACCGTGCTGACGGCCTGGCAATCGATCCCTTCCACCAACAGCGCATCGCGCAATTGGCTGCCATAGGCGTCGGTACCGATGCATCCCACCATGGCGACACTCGCCCCCAGGCGTGCCGAGGCGACGGCCTGGTTGGCGCCCTTGCCGCCGGGCACAGTGGAGAACGTCTGGCCGATCAGGGTTTCACCGGCACGCGGCAAGCGACTGGCGCGAGTGACCAGGTCCATGTTCAAGCTGCCTATTACCACTACTTTTGCTGGCATACATCAGTACTCATCAATTCGGTTCAGCGGTATTGGGCGAACACATCAGCCAATGGCGCAGTCGACTCACGCAAAACAATACTGGGCGTCACGATACGTTGATCGATCGGCAGTTGGGGTGTTGCTATTCGTTGCAGTAACAATTCGGCCGCAGTCTCGCCCAATTGCAGGATCGACTGGCCGACCGTCGTCAGCGCGGGGTAGACGTAGCGCCCCATCTGGATGTCATCGAAACCGATGACCGACAGCTCGCCCGGCACCCGCACATTGCGCTCGGCGGCGGCGCGCAGCACGCCAAAACCAATCATATCGTTGCTGGCGAAAATCGCGCTGGGCGGGTGTTGCGATAATAACTCTACGGCTGCGGCATACCCGCCCGTGCTGGTGAAATCGCTTTCCAGGGTACGACTGGCCAACACCTCGATGCCCGCCTCGCGCAATGCACGCTGGTAACCCGCCAGGCGCATCTGCGCCACGCGGGTATGCCCAGGGCCGCCGATACAGGCGATGTCCCGGTGCCCCAGTTCAAGCAAGTGCCGGGTCGCCAGGTAAGCGCCCTCTTCGTGATCGATGCGCACCAGGTCCACATCAATCCCATCCAGCGCCCGGTCGACAATCACCATGGGCGTGCGCACTGCACTCAAGCCCGCGGCAAGGCCACTGTCATCGCCGCCCACGGATGTCACGATCAAGCCATCGACGCGCTTTTCCAGCAACACGCGCAAGTAACTGCGCTGTTTCTCTGCGTCGTCATCCGAGTTGCAGAGGATCACGCAATAGCCATTACGCTCGCAGTAATCCTCGATACCCCGAGCCAGTTCGGCAAAATACGGGTTGAGGCTATTGGGCACCAGCAGGCCGATGGTGGCCGTGGTCTTGGCCTTGAGCGAGCGTGCGACGGCACTGGGCACGTAGTCCAACTGCTTGATCGCCGCCTCGACCTTGATGCGTACCGGCTCGCTGACTGGGCGCGTCTTGTTCACCACATGGGACACGGTGGTGTAGGAAATACCTGCAAGCGCTGCCACATCCTTGATCGTTGCCATGGTTCAGCCCCGCCGACTGGCGCGCTGGCTGCGGTAAGTATCGAGGACCACGGCAATCACGATCACGGCGCCGGTAATGATACGTTTAGTCGGTTCCGTCGCGCCGATCTGTGCCAGCCCAGCGGCCAAGACCGAAATAATCAACACCCCGAAGAACGTACTGATGACCGAGCCACGCCCGCCCATCAGGCTGGTGCCGCCGATCACCACGGCGGCGATCACTTGCAGCTCCAGGCCCGAACCGGCATTCGGGTCCGCCGCTTCCAGGCGCGAAATCTGGAACAGCGCCGCCACACCGGCCAACAGGCCCATCAGGCTGAACACCAGAATCTTGTATGGCTTGGGGTTAATACCCGCCAGGCGCACCGCTTCTTCGTTGGTACCGATGCCGATCAGGTAACGCCCGAACACAGTACGGGTCAGCACCAACTGGGCCGCGATGATCACCAGCAAGGCGATAATGAACGACGGGGAAATACCAAAAGCAATCGGGTTGGACAGCCAGGCAAACGAGTCACCGATATAAGCGGTGCGCGAGCCCGTCATCTGGTAGGCCACGCCGCGGGCCATCTCCAGCACGCCGAGGGATACGATAAATGACGGAATGCGCCAGGCCACCGTGATGGAACCGGTGATGGTGCCGGCCAACGCCGCGCAGCCCATGCCCAACAGGGCGGCGGGCAACACGCTCCAGCCCCAGCCCAGGATCGCCACGCTGACTGCCGAGGCTGCCAATGCCAACACCGAGCCCACGGACAGGTCGATGCCGCCAATGATCAGGATGAAGGTCATGCCCACCGCGAGCACCATCAGGTCAGGAATCTGGTTGGCCAGGGTGCTGAAGGTGTCATAGGACAGGAAGTGATCGCTGAGCACCGAGAACAGCGCAATCATTGCCAGCAAGGCACCTGCCAGCCCCAGGTAAGTACCCAGGCCATAGAAGTTGCCGCCAGTTTTACCGGGGGAAATGCTTGTTTTCATGGGGTATTCCTAGGCGCGGCTTCGTTGAGCAGCGCATCACGTTTCTGATAGCCGGCAAAGGCGGCGGCGAGCAATTCGTCCTGGGTCCAGCTGTCACGCTCGAAGGTCTCGATCAGCCGCCCGGCGGACAACACACCGATGCGGTCACAGATCAGCATCAGCTCACGCAGGTCACTGGACACCACTACCAGCGCTTTGCCCTGACGGGTCAACTCACCGAGCAAAGCGTAGATGTCGAACTTGGCACCGACGTCGATACCACGGGTGGGCTCATCGAACAGCATCACCGCGCAATCGCGCTCCAGCCAGCGGCCAATCACCACCTTCTGCTGGTTACCACCCGACAGCTCGGACACCAGTTGCGTCGGGCTGGAACTGCGGATACGCATGGCGTCGATCTGGCGCTTGGCCAGAGCGGTTTCGTTGCGACTGTTGACGACGCCACCGCCGGAAATTTCCGGCATGTTGCCCAGGGCGATGTTGGCGCTGATGGATTGGGTCAGCAGCAGGCCCTCACCCTTGCGGTCTTCGGTGATCAAGGCAATACCATGACCGACCGCGTCCACCGGCGAGCGAATGCTCACCACCTTGGCCGGCGAACCCAAGGCCACGGTGCCGCTGTCGGCCGGATCGGCGCCGAAGATCAGGCGCAGCAACTCGGTGCGGCCGGCGCCGATCAGGCCGGAAATGCCATAGATTTCACCGGCGCGCACTTCAAAGGACACATCGCGGACCTTGTCCGAACGGGTCAGGCCCTTCACCGTCAAGGCCGGGCCTCCGATGGTGCGCGGGCCCAAATCGATGTGTTCACCCAGTTCGCGACCGACCATCAAGGTCACCAACTGCTCACTGTTGTAATTGGCCATCGGCTCGACGCAGACCAGCTTGCCGTCGCGCAATACTGCAATGCGCTGGGCGACACGGGCCAACTCTTCGAGCCGGTGAGAAATATAAATGATCGCCACGCCTCGAGCCTGCAGGCGCGTGATTTGTTCGAACAGCATCTCGACTTCACGAGCAGTAAGCATCGCCGTGGGCTCGTCGAGGATCAGTACATGGCAGTCGCCGATCAGGTTACGGGCGATCTCGACCATTTGCTGGTGACCGATGCCCAGGCTGCCCACCAGCGTGTCCGGGTCGATCGCGTCCAGGCCGACTTGGGCCATGGCTTCGATCGCGGCTTTGCGCAGTTGTTTGCGGCTGATCCAGCCACAGCGGCTCGGCAGGTTATCCAGGAATAGGTTCTCAGCCACGGTCAGCGTCGGCAGCAGGTTGAGTTCCTGCATGACCATGCGCACGCCCAAGGCTTCGGCTTGGGTGCGGCTGGCGGGGCGGTAATCCTGACCATTGAATTGCATGTGCCCGGTAGTGGGCGTGACCAAGCCACCGATGATCTTCGACAAGGTGCTTTTGCCTGCGCCGTTCTCACCGGTCAGCGCCAACACTTCCCCGCGATTGAGCGTCAGGGTGATGTCGGACAGAACCGGTTGGGCATAGGTCTTACCGATACCGCTGACCGAGAGGACAGCGTTCGGGGCGGAAGATGACATAGGAAAATCTCCAGGCGCCCGCTCAGGACGAGCGGGCGCTGTTGGGTACTGCCAGGATTACTGCTTGATGACGAGTTCGACCGGGGTTTCGATCACGCCATCTTTGGCATCGACTTTCTCACCCTTGACCAGCTTCAGCGCGTTCTGGATACCAAACACGGCTTGCTGGGCAGCGGCCTGGTCAGCGGTGGCCAACACACGACCGTCCTTGAGCATTGGTTTGATCGCGTCAATGTTGTCATAACCCACAACCAGCACCTTGCCGGCCTTGCCTGCCGCACGCACGGCGGAAACAGCGCCCAGGGCCATGTTGTCGTTACCGGCCAACAGCGCCTTGATATCCGGTGTTTCGCTCAGCATCGCTGCCGCGATCTTGTTGCCTTGGTCGATTTCCCAGTTACCGGATTGGGTGGAAACAATCTTCATGCCTGCCGCGTCCATCGCATCCTTGAAGCCTGCGGTGCGCTGCTGGGCATTAGTGGTAGTGGGTACGCCCTCGATGATGCCGACCTTGTCACCGGCGGCCAGTTGCTTGGCCAGGTAGTCGCCCACCAGCTTGGAGCCTTTGCGGTTATCCGGGCCTACGAACGGGATATTGAGGTTTTTGCTTTTGAGTACTTCCGGGTCCAGGCGGTTGTCGATGTTGACGACTTTGATACCGGCATCGGAAGCTTTCTTCAGCACACTGGCGAGTGCCTTGGAGTCGGCGGGAGCGATGACAAGCGCATCGACCTTGGCGTTGATCATTTCGTTGACAATGGCGATCTGCGCGCTGGTATCGGTTTCGTTCTTGATGCCGTTGGAGATCAACTTGAATTCTGTTGGGTGCGCTTTCTGGTAGTCCTTCGCACCGTCGGTCATGGTGACGAAAAACTCATTGGCAAGGGACTTCATGACCAAACCCACGGTAGGCGTTTTGGCAGCGTCATCGGCAAATGCAGAAGAGAGAGGCAAAGCGGCGGATGCGGCAGCAAGCACAGCAACAGCAAGAAGACGTCCAGCAAATGGCAGCTTCATGGGTTCACTCCGATCTTATGATTATTGTGAGCAACGCTTGCACCGAAGACCCCTTCGGCAGCCCTCCCACTTGGGCGGCTGATACGAGCTGTCACGATGTGCCAAGGGCGCAGTGAAACATCTCGCAAACGTTTGCGTTGAGTAAACTATGAGAACCTTGTCGAGATTTGTCAACGGTAGCAGCAAGGCTTTCACGGACGCCCTCCACGCCCTCCCTTCAGCTATCGGCCGCTGATACGTTTAAGCAAGCTCGCCCTCTCTGACCTTCGCTGAAACGACAGCCTGGGTGGCGAATGATCATGCAGGGTGCCCGGACAAATCGTGAACGCTTTTCGGACAACCGAACACCACAGCCCTTCTCGTTCGGAAAGCCGGACAGCACCGACCCCCACCAAACCGAAACCCTGCTTTAAGTTGTTTTAAATCAATAAGTTAATTTAAAAAAACCAACATACTCAGCCTGGTACAAATCCTGCTCTTTCTCAGCACCTCGCGGCGTTCAGAACCGCCCGGGTGTTCTAGATGAACCTGCTACAGCACTCATCAAAAACCAGAGAGAAAAATAATGAAATCTGCATTGAAGAACGTTATTCCGGGCGCATTGGCCCTTCTGCTGCTGTTCCCCGTTGCCGCCCAGGCAAAGGAAGTTGAAAGCAAGACCAAACTGTCCAACGTGGTCATCCTCGCCACCGGCGGCACCATCGCTGGCGCCGGCGCCAGCGCGGCCAACAGCGCCACCTACCAGGCAGCCAAAGTCGGCATCGAACAACTGATCGCCGGCGTTCCTGAGCTTAGCCAGATCGCCAATGTTCGCGGCGAACAAGTAATGCAAATTGCGTCGGAAAGCATCAATAACGAAAACCTGCTGCAATTGGGTCGCCGTGTCGCCGAATTGGCAGACAGCAAGGACGTGGATGGCATCGTGATCACCCACGGCACCGACACCCTTGAAGAAACCGCCTACTTCCTGAACCTTGTGGAAAAAACCGACAAGCCTATCGTGGTCGTCGGCTCCATGCGCCCAGGCACCGCGATGTCGGCAGACGGCATGCTCAACCTGTACAACGCCGTTGCGGTCGCAGGCAGCAAGGAAGCCCGCGGCAAAGGCGTGCTGGTGACCATGAACGACGAGATCCAATCGGGTCGCGACGTCAGCAAGATGATCAACATCAAAACCGAAGCCTTCAAGAGCCCATGGGGGCCAATGGGCATGGTCGTTGAAGGCAAATCCTACTGGTTCCGCCTGCCGGCCAAGCGTCACACCATGGATTCTGAGTTCGACATCAAGACCATCAAAAGCCTGCCTGACGTTGAAATTGCCTACGGCTACGGCAACGTGAGCGACACCGCTTACAAAGCATTGGCCCAAGCGGGCGCCAAAGCGATCATTCACGCCGGTACCGGCAATGGCTCGGTATCGTCCAAGGTCGTTCCAGCATTGGTGGAATTGCGCAAGCAAGGCGTGCAGATCATTCGTTCTTCCCACGTCAACGCCGGTGGCATGGTTCTGCGTAACGCCGAACAGCCAGACGACAAATACGACTGGGTCGCCGCCCTTGACCTGAACCCGCAGAAAGCCCGCATCCTGGCCATGGTCGCACTGACCAAGACCCAGGACAGCAAGGAACTGCAACGGATCTTCTGGGAATACTGATCCCTGCTGATTCACCTGTAGATGCTTTTGTGGCGAGGGAGCTTGCTCCCTCGCCATATTCAACCCCTCTCCCCCCGCACCTCAACAAACTTCCTGATTCGCTGTCAGACGAACTTCTTGAAATTTAAGCAGTTGCGAAATTGCCTACAGTTAAATACTGTATGTGCGTACAGCCAATTAAGGAATGTTCTGTGGCAAAGCCCTCTTCCGCAGCCCCTGCATCGCCTGACGCCTACCAGCGCCTGGCTATCCGCGTGCAAAAAATCATCAATTCGACCAACGCCCAAAAAGCCAAGGCAGCGTTGATCTTCCGTTTACCCGATGAACCGGAGACCGATTGGCAACGTTTACTGGAAGAGATTTCGGAAAACGACAACGTCACCCTCGCCTATCGAGATGACGGTGGCGTGCAGATTTTCTGGGTTGTGCCGAAGGAAGATTGATTCAATGAGTGCCCGTTTTATTGCTGTGTGCTGTCTGTTTTTAACCGTCACCGCCAACGCCCAAGCCCCTCGAACCTTCAGCGAAGCCAAGAAAATCGCCTGGAAGCTCTACGCGCCGCAATCCACCGAATTTTATTGCGGCTGCAAATACACCGGTAACCGGGTCAACCTGAAAGCCTGCGGTTACATCCCCCGCAAAAACGCCAACCGCGCCGCGCGCATTGAGTGGGAACACATCGTACCGGCCTGGCAAATCGGGCATCTGCGCCAATGCTGGCAAAATGGCGGGCGAAAAAACTGCACGCGCCATGATGAGGTGTTCAAGCGCGCCGAGGCAGACCTGCACAACCTGGTGCCGAGCATCGGCGAAGTGAATGGCGACCGTAACAACTTCAGCTTTGGCTGGCTGCCGGTGCAAAGCGGGCAGTATGGCTCATGCCTGACCCAGGTGGACTTCAAGGCAAAGAAAGTCATGCCGCGCCCGTCCATTCGCGGAATGATCGCACGTACGTATTTTTATATGAGCAAGCAATACGGCCTACGCCTGTCGAAGCAGGACCGGCAATTGTATGAAGCCTGGAACAAGACCTATCCGGTGCAAATCTGGGAGCGCCAGCGCAACCAGACCGTGGCTTGCGTGATGGGGCGCGGCAATGAGTTCGTCGGCCCGGTCAACCTGAAGGCCTGCGGCTGAACGTGGGCGGGGCTGCCCGCCCACCTGGCCTGCTGCTACTGCGCAGCCTTGTGTTCGATGATCTCCGACACGGTGTCGTTTTTCTTGGCCCGTGCCATTTTTTCGTTTAGCAGCGCCTGCTTGGCTTCGGCCTCGGCTTTGGTCGCGAACGGCCCCAATAGCACCTCATCCTTGCCGTCGACTTTGACGATATAGAAATTGAAGCCGTGTTCCAGCAACCAGGCGGTCAGGTCGGTGATCGCCTGCAGCTTGTGGTCCGGCGGGCCGACCCGTATATCCCACTCCTGAGCGGCAATCGCACCGGTTTGCGGCAGGCTTTCGGTCACGGCAGGCTTGGCCTTGGGGGCATCGACCGACTTACCTTCACCGCATCCGGCCAACGCCAACACCACAATTGCCATCGCTACTTTACGCACTGCCCTGCTCCTTTGAGGATCAAAGAGGCAACTTTACCATTCACTGTCTATTCTGGCCGTCATAAACGTTGGCTTAAACAATGCGAATCATGTATCGCGACCTGTATGATACCGCCATGGGAATTAATGTCGCCTCTATGCGTCCTAGAAAGAGGCAGTCACAGGGAAGCGCTTCGCAGTAAGCTACACACATCCGACACCTACCCTGTCTGAACATGTGTCCTTAAAAGTAATTCAAGGAGAAGTCCATGCTTATACTCACCCGCAAAGTCGGTGAAAGCATAAACATCGGTGATGACATTACGATCACCATCCTGGGCGTTAGCGGCCAGCAAGTACGAATCGGCATCAACGCCCCTAAGGATGTTGCCGTGCATCGCGAGGAGATTTACCAGCGTATCCAGGCCGGCCTGACTGCACCCGACAAAAACCAGACGCCTTGAAACGCCTCCAGTAGCCAGCCTTTTCGTTCACTGTAACGGCTGGCGAAAACCCAATTGGCCTGCTCGCGTTTCCCCGCGTGACCAGCGCGCCTTGAGCTTTCCCTTCGCTGCAAGATGAAACTGTCAGGGTATCCGGAACTTGTCGCGCTATTGGCAGCCCAATTTCTGACACTTTATCCTGCCATCCGAGTGCATTTCAGGAACACGTCGATGAGGCCAGCCGCGTCGCAATCCCTTGTTTCCAGATCCTGGATGATTGCCCTGTTGATAGGGCTGACCTTCGTGGCACTCGGGTGTGGCCTGAGAATGGAAGTTGAAGGGGCCGATCCCGACACCCATTCCTGGGTGGATCTGGCGCTTCTACTCTGTGGCTACCTGCTTGTGTTCTGCCTCAAGCCCATCCAGAAGGTGATCTTGCGCAAGCTGTGTCAGCGCGCCGCTCATCGCGCCCATGAAAAAGCCGCACGCTGAGGGCGTTTAGCGGTTATCGGATCGCCGGTATTTACACCGCCGCACCACCACCTATCATTGGGCTTGCGTTGCGCAGCTAATCAAAGGTGCAAAAGCAGATGGACACCCTCAACAAATCCCAAATCGAAAAAGCCTTGGCAGAACGCCTGCCGAGCTACAGGGTTGAGTGCACGCTGCATGCCGACGGCACCCTGTCAGCCGTGCTCAGCGGCCCAGAGACCGATCACTTCGCGATTACCGGCATCGTGCGTGCGCACTATCACGGTACAGAGGCCATCAACCAGCTCGCCACCGAGATACTCAGGGAAATGGTGATGTCGCGCCAAGGCATGAAAAACAGCCGGTTGCAGGCGCTATCAGACTCCCTCGACTGCCTGGAAGGCCGAGACCGGTAACGGACTTAAGGACAGCAAGCCATCAGCCCCACGCTCGGCTTTCAACGCACTATATTCCTCGATGCAAGCATGGGCAGTCACCATCGGCGCCATGTGTGTCGAGGTCACCACCATGATATCCGCCCCCGCCGCTTCCCCAGCCTGAATGCCCACTGTGGCGTCCTCGAACACCAGGCAGTCTTGCACCGGCACGCCCAGGCGCTGGGCACCCAGCACATAACAGGCCGGATCGGGCTTGCCCGTCTTTACATCTTCGGCTGTCACCAGTACCGCCGGCACCGGAATGCCCGCCGCTTGCAGCCGGCGCACGGCCAACGCTTTTGGCGCAGAGGTGACCAACGCCCATTGATCGACGGGCAGGCTGGCCAAAAACGCCACCGCGCCGGGAACTGCCACGATGCCTTCGACATCGTCCAGCTCAGCCTCGGTGATCCATTGGGCTTCTACCTGTGGATCGACACCCGGCAACGCCTGGCGGGTGATCGTATCAATCGCGCGGGCACCATGAATGGTGTGCAGGAACGCTTCCACATCCAAGCCATGCCGTGCAGCCCAGATGCCCCACACGCGCTCCGCAGCCGCAATGGAGTTGAGCAGGGTCCCGTCCATATCGAACAGAAAGGCGCGGTAACGCCGGGTAAATACGTTTGGAGTTGGGCTGGACACTGCACGGCTTCCTCATGGGCTGGGCCCCTGCAATCTACGGATCACCTTGACGCTTGTAAACGCCGAGATCTGGCCCGTCAGTTCCGAGGCAAAAATGACGAACTTGTCATGATCCTGTTGGTTGGCTGTTGGGGTCGCCTGGTTACCGTGAGCTCACTACCCACCCGGAACGTGAGACACCACCATGAAACTGATTGCCCTGGGCTTCGCCGCTTTGCTCGTCACTGGCTCGGTATTCGCTGCCGACGCCGCCCCTGCCGCCAACGTGATCCATGACAAGACCGGCTTCTTCGTGCACCTGGATGTCGCCAAGGTGCTGTCGAGCACCGACACCTACGGCCAATGCGGGGTTGTGCCGGCGCAACTGCGCTACCTGGACCACCAAGACCGCGAACATGTGCTGGATTACCAAGTCCAGGGCACCGGTTGCGCCAATGACAATTGATCGGGCTACACTGGCGCAACTTATTGAAGCAGAGCACTTCCCATGAACATCCTTGTAGTCGAAGACGAACCCAAGGCCGGCAATTATCTGCTCAATGGCCTGCAGGAACTGGGGCATTGTGTGAGCCTGGCCCGCGATGGCGTGGACGGTTTGCACCAGGCCCTTGAAACGCCCTTCGACGTGATCGTACTCGACGTGATGATGCCGAAAATGGATGGCTGGGAAGTGCTGCGTCGCCTGCGCAAAGAGGCCGATACGCCGGTGCTGTTCCTCACCGCCCGCGATGACATCGCCGACCGCATCAAAGGCCTTGAACTGGGTGCCGATGACTACCTGATCAAGCCCTTTTCGTTCGCCGAACTGGTGGCGCGCCTGCGTACCCTCAACCGTCGTGGCCCGAGCCGGGATGAAGAGCAACTGCACATCGCCGACCTGCACATTGACGTACTCAAACGTCGGGTCACCCGCGCCGGCACGCGCATTACCCTGACCAACAAAGAGTTCGCCCTTCTGCACCTGTTTGCCACGCACCAGGACCAAGTGCTGTCCCGCTCGCTGATTGCTTCGCGGGTATGGGACATGAACTTCGACAGCGACACTAATGTGGTGGATGTCGCCGTGCGCCGCCTGCGCCTGAAAATCGACGACCCGTTCCAGCTCAAGCTGATCCACAGCGTGCGGGGCATTGGCTACCGCTTCGATACCCAGCCATGAGCCGCCAGCACCCTTACTCCCTGACCCTGCGCCTGGCATTGATCTTCGCCCTGCTCGCCTTCGCCCTGCTGGCAACCCTGGGCGTGGCGCTGTACCGGGAGCTGGAGCGCGAACTGATCCGCCGCGATGACGCCGCGCTGATATCGCGAGTGGATCAGTTGCGCAACCTGCTTAACGACAGCAATACCTTGGACTTGATCAAGACTAAGCCAGAGCTGTTCCAGAACATGCTGGGCAATCGCGAATCCGTGCTGAGCATTGCCGCCCCCGGCAAACAGCCACTGCTGCTGGTAAACCCGGGGAATATTGAGTTGCCGTCGATCCAGCCGCTGCCCAAGGATCACAAACTCATGTTGAGCGACGTGCAACATTTGCCAGGCCTGAACGGTATTCCCTTCTCGCTGGTGGCCGTGGCTATCGACTCCGGCGACCTGGGCAGCCTGCAAATCACCAGCGGCCGCCTGATGACCGAGCGCACCGCGGTGCTCGCCAGTTATCGACTCAGCGTCTACATCCAGGCGAGTATCGCCGCGATCATCCTGGCGCTGGTGGGTTACCTGCTGGTTCATCGCGGCTTGCTGCCGTTGCGCCGCCTGGCCCGGCATGCCCAAGGGATCGGCGTCAGCAACCTGGCCGAACGGCTCGACAGCCACGGCGCACCGAAAGAATTGCTGCCCATGATCGACTCGTTCAACACCATGCTTGAACGCCTGGCCAAAGGCTTTGTACAACTGGGCCAAGTGTCCACCGACATGGCCCATGAACTGCGCACCCCGATCAACAACCTGCTCGGCGAAACCCAGGTGGCCCTGCAGCAGCAGCGCAGCATCGAGAGCTACCAGCAACTGCTGGCCTCCAATGTCGAAGAGCTGGAACGCCTGGCGCGAATGCTCGACAACATGCTGTTCCTGGCCCGCACCGACCCCGCCAGCGCACTGCGCCAACGCCAGGCGCTGGACGCAGCGGATGAAGTGGAACGCATCGCGGATTACTTCGAGGGGCTGGCCGGTGATGTGGACATGCACATCACCGCCTTGGGCGAAGGGGTGATCTGGGCTGAACCGATGTTGCTGCGCCGTGCCCTGGCCAACCTGTGTGCCAACGCCATCAAGTATGGCGCGCCGGGCTCGGAGCTGAGTATCCAGGCAGTGCCGGATGGCGCGGGCATCAACCTGAAAGTCAGCAACCAAGGCCAGACGATCCCGGCTGAGCACCTGCCGCGGCTGTTCGAACGGTTCTACCGGGTGGATGAATCCCGCGAGCGTTCATCCCAGTCCAACGGCCTGGGGCTCTCGATCGTGGCGACCATCATGCAACTGCATAACGGGCGGTACCGTGTAAGCAGTGAAGATGGCGTGACCTGTTTTGAGTTGTTTTTCCCCGGCCGTGAAGCCTGAGGGCGCTACACCTCAATCAAACGCACCGTTCAGAACTTCGTAGATGATACCGGTCGCAATGGCCACCAATATCAAGTCGGTTCCCGCTTGCTGCCATTCGTAACCATCATAACGAGGCAACTGCCCCAGCAAGCGGCCGTCCAGCTTCTTGGCAATACCAGGCGGCAGGGGCTTGCCGCGTGCCAGGTTTTTCTGAATGCCAGGCGGTAAGGCTGGCCCTGGGCGCCAATAATCGCGGTGACCGCCCAGCACGTTCAGTACAAGACCGCGATCAACGCTGAAGTCGTTCCTGGATTGGCCGCCCTTGTCTTTGGCCTTACCCGGCCCGCCCTGGGCATTACCTTTGTTATTACCGTGACCTTTGCCGTTGTCCTGCCCACCATAGGCATCACCCTTGTTATTGCCTTGGCCTTTGCCATTACCTGGATCTGCAAGGGCAAGGCCACTGGTGACGGACAGTGCAAGCGACAACGCAGCCGATACAAGTTTCGTACGCTTTAACATGGCGACTTTCCGAGGCAAGGGTGTGCTGGAACTGTAGTTGAAATTGCAACACAGCGTACAGCTGTCAGCTGATCTGGCCACCGGCAAGGACAACATCCGCCTGGGTTTGCCAGGCTGCCAGCGCCGCAACCCGCAGCCCTTCCACGGTTGTCGATAGCACCATCGACGGCTCGCTCGATCCGGGCAAGCCGGGAACGTGAATAAACCCACTGCGCACCCCAGTCCCCACCAAGGCGTGCTGCAAACGATAAAACACCTGGTTGCACACAAACGTCCCCGCCGTCTGCGATACCGAGGCCGCAATACCCGCCTCACGCACCGCCTTGACCATGCCCTTGATCGGCAACGTCGAGAAGTACGCCGCCGGGCCGCCCTCCACCACTGAGGTATCAATTGGCTGAGCGCCCAGATTGTCGGGAATACGCGCATCGTTAACGTTGATCGCAACGCGCTCGATGGAAATATCACTGCGCCCAGGCCCCAGGCCTGTGGCGATGACCATTGCCGGCTGCAGTTCGTTGATCAACTGCAGCAAGGTCTCGGCCGCGGTGGCAAATGCGCAGGGCAAGCAACGCGCAACTATCTGCACCCCCTCGCACAACTGCACACCGTCCAACTGGCGCACGGCCTCCCAAGAAGGGTTTACCGCCGCCTTATCAAAGGGCTCGAAGCCCGTCAGCAATACGTTTTGCACAATGACCTCACATCAACAGGTAAAGCAGCACGATATTGACCACCAGCATCATCAGCGCCGTGGGTATCTGGGCCTTGATCACCGCATTTTTGTCCGGCAGTTCCAGTAGCGCCGCCGGTACGATATTGAAGTTGGCCGCCATGGGCGTCATCAACGTACCGCAATAGCCCGAGAACATACCAATGGCCGCCATCACCGCAGGGTTGCCGCCGTAAATCCCCACCAGCACCGGCACGCCGACGCCACCGGTCATCACCGGAAAGGCCGCAAAACCATTGCCCATGATCACGGTAAACAAGGCCATGCCCAACACATAGACCATCACCGCCACCAACTTGTAGTCCAGGTTGATGTAGGTGGTGGTGACATGAGCGACCGCCGTGCCCACCCCGGCCTCATTGAACAACAGCCCGAGCATCGCCAGCATTTGCGGGAGCACCATGGCCCAGCCCAGGGCTTCGGTCAGGCGACGGGATTCGCGTAACGCTTGTACCGGCGTATCCCGGGTCAGCCAGCAGGCCAGGCCAAGGGCGATCAGGCAACCGATGCCCAGGGAGACGAAGGTGGTGTTCTTCGGGTCCAGCAGCGGTACACCACCGATTTCGGTGTGTTTGAGCAACACTGAGCCAATCACCGTGGTCAGCGGAATCGCCAACGCCGGGATGAACAGTTTGTGGCCCAGGCGCCCGGCACTGGCGCGGGACGCCTTGTCGTGCAATTCGGCATGCTGGCCACGACCAACGCCGCCCAAGCCCGCAATCAATGCCATCACCACCACACCCACTCCGATGACCACCGAAGGCAAGCGCTCGCCTATAAGGAACGGTACGGCGAACAACAACCAGAACAGCGCACTGGACCAGCGCTTGGGGTGGGAACGGTCGAGCAGGATCATGCCGGCGGTGATCAGCAACAGCACGCCCGCCAGCCAGTACAGGTATTGAATGGAAATAATCATTGAGCAGCCTCCACTGGAGCGGTGGCCGAGCTCATTTCGCGGGTCAAGCGCCGGTCGAAACGATGCAACCGGATAGCGTGAATGATGAAGGCGCAGATCGCCGTCGGGATGCCCCACACCGCAATGTGCAGCGGCTCCACATCAATCCCCGAGCCAAGCAGGAAGGTGTGCATCAACGCAATCGCACCAAAGGCCACGAAGATGTCCTCACCAAAGAACAACCCGACGTTGTCGGTGGCAGCGCACATGGCCAGTACCTTGTGGCGTAGCTTGTCAGGCAGCTTGCCATAACGTTTTTCTGCGGCGCCCTCGGCCATCGGTGCCAGCAGCGGCCGCACCATCTGCGGATGCCCACCCAGGCTCGTCAACCCCATGGCAGCCGTGGACTCCCGCACAAACAGATAGATGATCAGCAAGCGCCCGACCGTGGCGCGTTCGAAGCGTGCAATCCAGTTCTGCGCATGCAGGCGCAGGCCATGGCGTTCCAGCAGGCCAATCACCGCCAGCGGCAATAACAGAATCAGTTGCAAGGCACGGGTCTGAAGGAAGCCATCGCCCATGGTGGCGAGAATTTTTTCCAGCGGGAACTGGGCGGCAAGCCCGGTGGCGATGGCGGCCGCGGTGACCACCAACAGCGGATTGAAGCGCAATACAAAGCCGACCACGATGACAAGTACGCCGATCAACGGCCATAAGTTCACAACAGTTTGCATGGCGAAGAGGTCCTTTAGTGCGCGCTGCGGCGCCATTACAGCAGGATGTGGGCAAAGGGCTCACAGCATGAAAATGGCGTGCAATCGGCTCGGTTTTTTATTGTTGACCTGGAAGGTCGAGCGTCAGTGGCGGCAACTTTGCTGCCTGGGGACGGGGGTGTCCAACAAGAAAAATTGTTGCTGCAAACCAATAATTTTTGTGGGGGGATGGCATCGGGGGTACGGCACCATGGAGAGATTCAGCGCAGTTTTTTTGGAAAAGACGTGAGGATGAACTCGCTATGGCGTCGGCAGGGAAAATTCCTGATCTGCACCTATACTCCACGGTGCAGCTGTGTGTACTTGCAGTTCATTCACGGTGTCACGCCGACAATGAGGGTTCCCGCTATGTATGCCGGACAAATGAGTAATATGGCGACCACGCTTGGCGAAATACGCTGCCAGCTGTTCGCCCAGGTAATTTGCCTGCTGGCGGTGGCGACGCTTTTCGCCTGATTGGACATACAAGCCCTGAAAGGACGCCGCCCGGCGTCTTGACTTTCCTTTGCCCAAATTTCAGGCAACAAAAAAGGGCCCACCTTTCGGTGAGCCCTTCCAGACCGCCCAGCAGAGCGGATTTTGTTTGGTAGGCGCGATTGGACTCGAACCAACGACCCCCACCATGTCAAGGTGGTGCTCTAACCAACTGAGCTACGTGCCTGCTGTGAGGCGGCATTCTACGGAATTCCGGAGGGGTGTCAACATCTTTTTTGCAGCTAACCCTATGAATATGCGAATTTTTTATTTGCGCCGGGTACACCCGTGATTTTCGGGTGGCTGGCAGGCAATTTTCAACTCAGGTAGGATCGGCGCACTCGTAAAAAATATAAAACAGAGGTTCCAGGATGGCGAACACCCCCTACCCCCAGTCGTATTACGCCGCTTCTGCGAATGCAGTTCCGCCCCGTCCTGTGTTGCAAGGTGAGGTCGAGACCGATGTGTGCGTGATCGGGGCCGGCTATACCGGGCTTTCCAGTGCGCTGTTTCTGCTGGAGAACGGCTTTCGCGTTACGGTGCTGGAAGCCGCCAAGGTCGGTTTTGGTGCCTCGGGTCGCAACGGTGGGCAGATCGTCAATAGTTACAGCCGCGATATCGACGTGATCGAGCGCAGCGTCGGGCCTCAGCAGGCGCAGTTGTTGGGGCAGATGGCGTTTGAAGGCGGCAGGATCATCCGTGAGCGCGTGGCCAAGTACCAGATCCAGTGCGACTTGAAGGACGGTGGCGTGTTCGCCGCCCTCAACAGCAAGCACATGGGCCACTTGGAGTCGCAGAAGCGTCTGTGGGAGCGCTACGGCCATACGCAACTGGAGTTGCTGGACGAGCGACGCATCCGCGAAGTGGTGGCCTGTGACAACTATATGGGCGGCTTGCTGGACATGAGCGGCGGCCATATCCACCCGCTCAACCTGGCGCTCGGTGAAGCCGCGGCTGTGGAATCTCTGGGCGGCACGATCTATGAGCAATCGGCAGCGGTGCGCATCGAGCGCGGCGCTAATCCGGTGGTGCATACCGCCGAAGGCAAGGTCAGGGCCAAATTCATTATCGTCGCGGGGAACGCTTACCTGGGCAATCTGGTGCCGGAGCTGGCGGCCAAGTCGATGCCGTGTGGCACCCAAGTGATCACCACGGCGCCACTGGGCGATGAAGTAGCCAAGACTTTATTGCCACAGGATTACTGTGTCGAGGACTGCAACTACCTGCTCGACTACTACCGCCTCACCAGCGACAAGCGCCTGATCTTCGGCGGCGGCGTGGTGTATGGCGCGCGGGACCCGGCGAATATCGAAGCGATTATACGGCCGAAAATGCTCAAGGCATTTCCGCAACTGAAGAACGTGAAGATCGACTACGCCTGGACTGGCAATTTCCTGCTGACCCTGTCGCGTTTGCCGCAGGTCGGTCGCCTGGGTGACAACATCTATTACTCCCAGGGCTGTAGCGGCCATGGCGTGACGTACACGCACCTGGCAGGCAAAGTACTGGCAGAGGCCTTGCGGGGTCAGGCAGAGCGTTTTGATGCGTTTGCGGGTTTGCCGCATTACCCGTTCCCGGGTGGGCAAATGTTGCGCACGCCGTTTGCGGCGCTGGGGGCTTGGTACTACGGGTTGCGAGATAAATTCGGGATGTAAACACTGTAGGAGCGAGCTTGCTCGCTCCTACAGGGCTGCGCTTCAGAGCCGGTCGCGAGCAATCCCGCTGCGAATCCGCACGATATCCGCCAATACCGCCAACGCAATTTCCGACGGCGTCCTGCTCCCCAGGTTAAGCCCGATGGGCGCGTGTATCCGCGCCAGTTCAGGCTCCCCCAACCCACCGATGCGGCGCAGTCGCTCAAAGCGCTTCTGCGAGGTCTGCAACGACCCCATCACGCCAATGTAGAACGCGTCGGTACGCACCGCTTCCATCATCGCCAGATCGTCGATACGCGGGTCATGCGTCAGCGCAACCACCGCCGTATCACGGTGACAGCCGCCATCGGCAATAAACACCGACGGCAACTGGCGACGAATCTCCACGCCATTGAGCACCACGCCTTCGAGCACTTCATCGCGTGGGTCGCAGAGAATCACTTCGAACCCGAGGCCGACTGCAAACTCGGCACACGCCTGCGCCACGCTGGAGTACCCGGCCAGCAATAGACGCTGAGCCGCACCGACGCGGAGGCGCACCCGCTCACTGTCACGCTCGATGCGCGCGCCCTGCTCACAATCAGCGACCAGGCGGCGCGCCCCGCTGGCCAGGTCGACCTGGCGAATCAAGCGCCGCTGCCCGAGCAGCGCCGACTCCACTTCACGCAGGTGCGCCTGCACCTCGCAGTCAGGCTCGAACTTCTCAACCAATACTTCGAGAATGCCGCCGCAGGGCAGGCTGACCCGCGAGCGCGGATCGTCCCCTGCGCCGTAGCGCACCACGTTGACCGCATCGAGAAACGCACCGTCAGCGACGCGTTCGAGAAAGTCTTCCTCGACGCAACCACCCGACAACGACCCAATCCACTGCCCTGCGGCGTTCACTGCCAGCAACGAACCCGGCGCACGCGGCGCCGAGCCGTAGGTGGCCAGTACCGTACAGAGCCAGATGCGTTGCCCGGCCACCGACCACTCCAGCGCCCGTCGTATCACCTGCAGGTCCAGATGCTGCATGTCAGTGCGCCTTGTGCTCGATGGACGGCGCCTCAGCCTGCAACTTCTGCACATCGCTCACCGCCAGCTCCGCCGATTGCCCGCCCCAGCCTTGGCGCAGGTAATTGATCAGATCGGTGAGTTGCGCCGGGCTGAGTTTTCCAGCGAAGCCCGGCATCGGTTGCATGTGCTCGAACCCGGAGAACTTCTGCTCACCGATCCCGTCCTCGATCACCCGCACCAGGTTGCGCGGGTCTTCCAGACGCAGCGTGGTGTTGCCGCGCATCGCCACCGCGATGTGCGGCTTGCCTTCACCACCGGCGGCATGGCAACCGGCACAGACGTTCAGGTATTCCTGGCGGCCGCGCAGAGCGCTCGGGCCGAGCTTGTCCACCGGCACTTCGACCAACGCCTTGGCTGCCGGCGGTTTATCGCCGAGCAGGAAGGTCGCCATCGCGGCCAGGTCCGTATCGCTCAGGCCCTGGGTGCTGTTGTGGAACACCGGGAACATCTCGTTGAACATCGTCCCTTGGGCGCTCATGCCGTGCTTGAGGAACGTGGCCAGGTCCTGCTCATTCCAGCCGCGCGCGGCCAGGTCCGTGGCGAGCAGGCTGGGCGCCAGATAGCCATTGAGGATGCCGCCGGTCAGGCGCTTGTCCAGCTCCATCGCACCGGGCAGGCCACGTGGCGTGTGGCATTCGCCGCAGTGGCCGAGCACTTCGACCATGTACTGGCCGCGCTTCCAGGCTTCGCTCTTGCCTTCGGCCGGTTCCAGTTTCAGCGCTTTGCCGTACAACACGTTCCAGCCCATCAAGCCCAGGCGCACGTTGAAGGGAAAGCTCAGGCTCGTGACCGGCGCTGCGCGCTTGATCGGCTCGATGGTTTTGAGGTACGCATGAATGGCGTCCGAGTCTTCACGCGGCATCAGGTGGTACGAGGTGTAGGGCATCGCCGGATACAAGTACGCACCGTCGCGACGCTTGCCTTCGGTCAACGCAGCGAAGAACTCGTCATCGCTGTACAAGCCGATGCCGTGTTCTTTGCTTGGCGTGATATTGGTGCCATAGATGGTGCCAAACGGCGAGACAATCGGCAGGCCGCCGGCAAACGGCGCACCGCCCGGTGCAGTGTGGCAGGCCATGCAGTCAGCGGCG
Organism: Pseudomonas sp. FSL W5-0203; assembly: GCF_001896155.1. Classification (NCBI taxonomy): domain Bacteria; kingdom Pseudomonadati; phylum Pseudomonadota; class Gammaproteobacteria; order Pseudomonadales; family Pseudomonadaceae; genus Pseudomonas; species Pseudomonas sp. FSL W5-0203. The sequence goes on along the minus strand of NZ_MPOR01000011.1, from coordinate 3,935 downwards.
CGGGCGAGGTATTCGCCGCGCTTGGCTTGATCATCAGCGTGGGCAAACAATACCGGCGCGGCCAGGCCGACCGCCAAGGCCAGGCGGGTCAGAAAAAGCTTCATGCTTAACCCTCCTTGACCAGGCCGAGATCGGTCAGCACGTTGCGGGTGGCGTTGTAATAACGCACGTACCCGGTACAACGGCAGACGTGATGACCGAGGCTGTCCTCGATGATTTGTTCCAGCTTGCTGTACACGGTCGGCTGGCGTTGCAGTTTCTCCACTAACACGGTCGCCGCATTGACGAAGCCCGGCGCGCAATAGCTGCACTGAAAGGCGAACTCATCCACGAAGCGCTGCTGGATCGGGTTGAGCTCAGTGACCTGGCCCGACTCATCGCGCTTGGCGTGGCCTTCGATAGTGCGCACTTGCTTGCCTTCAAAGTAATGCGCGCCGGTGATGCAGGTGCGCACTTCTTCGCTGGTGCCGTCCGGGTTGTCGACGATCACCACACAGGCGTGGCAAATGCCTTGGCCGCAGCCCAGCCGCGAGCCCGTGAGGTTTTTGTATTCGTGCAGGTAGTCGATCATCGGCAGGTCATCAGGGATGTCCACCGGGCCGACGGGTTGACCATTGAGGGTCAGTTGAAGCGGACGGTTAGCCATTGAGGGCCTCCTTGATGCGTGCAGCCGTGATTGGCAGGTCGCGAACACGTTTACCGATGGCGTGTGCCACCGCATTACCAATGGCCCCGACAATCGGGATCATCACCACTTCAGCGATACCTTTGGACGGGTCGCTTGGCGACAGCGCCGGCAGAATCTCCGAGGTCTGTTTCCATACGGCAACGTGACGCGCCATCGGCAGACGGTAGCGGTTGAAGTTCCAGTCGCCCTCCCCCGGCCCGCCTTCGTACAACGGCATTTCCTCCATCAACGCGTGACCGATACCCATGGCCACTCCACCTTCGAGCTGGCCTTTGACCAACTCTTCAACCAGCACACGCCCGCACTCGACCCATGAATGGTGATTGAGCACTTCGACCTGCGCCGAACCCTTGTTGACCTTCAACTCGACCAACGTGGCGACGGGGCTGTAGTACGTCACCGCAGCGTTATTCAACTGGGTGGCGGGATAGCTGGCGTTCTGGCGATCGAGCAGGTGGAAACCGGCAGTGCTCATCAGCGCCTGCTTGGCTTTCGGTGCGCCATCGCCGTATTTCACCGCCAGACCGTCGAGCGGCAGGCGCTCGCGCACACCGTCGATGCTGTACTCAGCCTCGGCCCAGCTCCAGCGGTTGAACCCGTGGACCGTGGCAGCGGTGACCAGGCCGCGCTCATGAGCGCGCTTGGCCAGTTCTTCAAAGCTCAATGGCTGCATGCCGTTGGCAGTGAGCTTGCCGTCCACCCAATGTGCGTCTTCGCGGCGCACCACATAGGGGTTGGCCTGGCCGCCGAACGGGCCCTGGCGCCAGATCTCCAGCGCCGCTGGCCACAGGCCGTGGTTGAACAGCACACGCGCCGCTTCACGGGTGGCGTGGCTGAAGTAGTACGCCGAGTTGGTCGCGGACGACGCCGACGCGAGCTTGCCCACCCAACGCGGGTTGCGCAGCAGGTTGTCCTGCTCGGCCTGGCTCATGGTGTAGGGGTTGCCGCCGGTGACCAACTGCATTTCCTGCCATTGTGTTTCGCCGGTCTTCACTTCGTGGGCCGGGCTGCCAAGGAAGTCGGCGACCACCAGCGATTGCGAAGTGGACATGCCGGTGCCGATTTCGATCCCGATGTGGCGCAGGCTGATGCGGCCGTCAGCGCTGAATTCAACACTGGCCATCGGCGCTTCGGAACCGGTGCCGAAGTCTTTCTGGCAGATGGCAAAACCGACGCCATACCAGTTATCCGGGTCTGCGGCTTCGCGCTGTTGCTTGATCGCGTCGCGGTTTTTCCATACGTCGTGCGCAGCGGCCTTGTCGAGAATTTCGTGCAGCCGCAACGCACCGGCAGGGATCGCTCCCTGGGTGTTCTTCATGCCCGAACGCAGTGCGTTCTTGCGCCGCAATTCAATGGCATCCACACCGAGGCGACCGGCGATTTCGTCGACCATCATTTCGGTCGCCGCCATGCTTTGCAGGGTGCCGTAGCCCCGCATCGAACCGGCTTCAACGCCACGGGAATGGTACGCGGTGACTTGCAGGTCGTTCTGCGGCATGTAGTAGATCGACTGCGCCGCCGTGGCGCCGACCGCAGCCACCGACGGGCTGTAGTTGATCCGGCCACCGCCGTCGACGCTCATGTCGGCGAGGAAGATTTTGAAGCTGTGGTCGTTCTTGTCGACCGCCAACTGATAGCGGATATCGAACGGGTGACGCTTGATGCCGCTCTGGAATTGCTCGTAACGATCATTGGCCAGACGCACCGGTACACCGGCGCCATACAACGCAGCGAGGGCGGCGTAGTAGACGAAAATGTTGTGGTCTTTGGAACCGTAACCCACGGTATAACCCGGATGCATGTTCAGGTGGGCCAGGCCGAAGCGCGACGGCGAGATCATCTTGGCGGTCTCGGTCGCCACTTCCAATGGGCACTGGGTGGCCACCACAAAGTGCAGGGTCTTGGTCGCCGGATCGTACCAACCGTTGCCGTTGTCCGGCTCCATGGCGGCCGGTTCGATCGATGGGGTTTTGTAGCGCTCGTCAAACACCAGCCAGTTGTCCGGTGGCGTGTTGATCTGGCTTTTCATGCGCTCGGCGTAGAACAGCCCGCGCTCGGTCAGGTTGCCGTGCAGGTTTGGCTGGGAATTCCACACCGGGCGACGGTTTTTCAGCATCGGGAACAGGATCGAATCCTTGAGGCTGGCGAATTCGTCTTCGTCGGCCGAGGTCGGGCCACCCACGCGCACGTAGCGGAAGCTACCGTAGGGGTCACCTTCGTAATACGGCACTTTGGCACCGTAACGAATCGCCTTGTCATTGAACTTGAGCTTGTTCTTGGCCTGACGGAAACGCTCGAAGTCGTTCCAGATCAGGATCGCCACCGGGTGACCGATGAACATCGGCACTTTGCCCTCGGGCAACAACGGATCCGGCGCATGTTCTTCCGGGAAGACGATACCGTCTTTGTCCAGGTCGGCAGCGGTGACAATGCGGTCCGGCTGCAACTCGGCGCCAAGCCACGACAGGTCGTAGCCCGCGTAGATGTGGTCGGCCTTGATGGTTTTGAGCAACATGGCGTGACCTTGCTGCTGGGGCCAGCCAGGCATGTCCTTGGAACGGATGTCGCGGGCAAACACCTTGCTGCCGCAGACTTTCGACAAGGCATCGTTACGCTGGCGCGCCTTGCCGTTATGGCCGAGCCACTTTTCAGACGGCACGGTCACGCTGTTTTCCATCAAGGCAGCCAGCGTCTGGGTGCTGAGCGGCGTGAGCGTGACACTCACACCCGCCACCAGCCCGCCCTGAAGGAACGAGCGCCGGGTTATTTCACGGTTGGACATGGATCATCCTCTGAGCGGTTATAAATCCGCCCTTATGGTTAAGTACACCGAATCTGGAGACTTGCAGAAGCCTTTCTCGACGAATCAAAAGGCCATGATGACAGTGCAAAGTTGACCGAAGGGTTAACTTTAAAGGTTTCTGCGCCTGCGGCAAATAACCACATTGAAATTTTTTGACACAAGAACGCAAAAACGGCCGACAGAATCGAAATGATCTGTCGGCCGTTTGCCGATAATGAGCGCTGGTGGTAGCGAAGAAGATGAGGTTTTTTCCAAACCCCAGACACAAAAAACCCCGGTCTTTCGACCAGGGTCTTTGCTATCGGATCAAGGTGAGCCAGTGGCTTTCCTTGTGCTTCAAGGCGTTCAGTGGGCCTTGAGGCAGATATGGCGCAGCGGACGGGACTCGAACCCGCGACCCCCGGCGTGACAGGCCGGTATTCTAACCGACTGAACTACCGCTGC
>NZ_MPOR01000113.1:0-271 GCF_001896155.1 Pseudomonas sp. FSL W5-0203 | reverse complement strand
TGCATTCCCACGCGGAGCGCGGGAACGATCTTCCCGGCAGCAGGCACATGCTCGTTCCCACGCTCTGCGTGGTAACGCCACCCGGACGCTCCGCGTCCGGCCGCGTTGAGGGTGTGACGCGGAGCGTCACGGGCTGCATTCCCACGCGGAGCGCGGGAACGATCTTCCCGGCAGCAGGTACATGCTCGTTCCCACGCTCTGCGTGGTAACGCCACCTGGGACGCTCCGCGTCCCGCCGCAGTTGAGGGGTGACGCGGAGCGTCACGGGCTG
>NZ_MPOR01000095.1:0-920 GCF_001896155.1 Pseudomonas sp. FSL W5-0203 | reverse complement strand
GGCCTACGAATACGACCGCCAAAACCGCCTCACCGCCGAACACCAAGGCTGGGGCACCCTGCGCTACGGCTACGACGCTTGCGGCCAGCTGAAAAACCTGTGCCTACCGGACAACAACCGCCTCACCTTCAACCACGACAAAGGCGGCCACCTCGCCACGGTCGAACTCAACGGTGAAGTACTCACCTCACATCTATTCAACAGCGGCCGCGAACACCAGCGCCAGCAAGGCCAACTGCTCAGCCACTACCACTACGATGACCAGAGCCGCCTACACGCCCACGCGGTGACCCAACAGCAAAACCACCTCTACCAACGCCAATACGACTACGACAAATCCGGCAACCTCACCCGCCTGCTCGACACCCGCAAAGGCGAACACCGCTACCACTACGACCCCCTCGCCCGCCTGACTCGCGCCGATCACTCGCAGGACGTACAGGAACGCTTCGCCCACAACCCGGCGGGCAACTTGCTGATGCAAGACCGCCCAGGGCCAGACATCGTGGCCGCTAACCGTCTGGTGATCCAGGGTGACCGCCACTATGACTATGACGCCTTCGGCAACCTCATCCGCGAACGACGCGGCAAGGGCCAGCAACTTGTCACTGAGTACCGCTACGACTGCCAGCATCGGTTAGTCGGGGTTACAACGCCCAACGGCCAAACCGCCAGCTATCGCTATGACCCATTTGGACGTCGCATCAGCAAAACCGTGGACGCCAAGACCACCGAGTTTTTCTGGCAAGGCGACAAGCTGATTGCCGAACACCATGCAGAGCGCCATCGCAGCTACCTCTACGAGCCCGGCAGCTTCCGCCCATTGGCACTATTGGACGGTTTCGGCCCAAAAGAAACCAAGCCCTACCACTACCAACTCGACCACCTCGGCACCCCGCAGGAACTGACCAGCCCCGAGG
>NZ_MPOR01000094.1:0-937 GCF_001896155.1 Pseudomonas sp. FSL W5-0203 | reverse complement strand
GGTGATCGACGAACCGTTATCCAACTTCAGCGTTACATCAGTGCCAGCTTTGTTGGAGAGCGTGGCGGTGTACGTAATCTGTCCACCTTCGTTAACAGCGTTAGGCGCTGTCAGCGTCACAGTCGTGGTGTTGTCGGTACCTGGTGTGTCCGTAACGGTGGTGTTCACCGCGGTAGTGCCAGGGACCAGGTTTTCGAAGTGCTCGCCGCCAGTGACGCCTTTGATGGCGGTGGTGACAGTCTGGTCGCCTTTGTACACATCGTCTGGCGCGATAGTGGTGATAGAACCACTCGACTGATTCACACCGATGGTGATGGTCTTGCCGTTATCGAGGGTGACGGTCAGCGGATTGGTGATGTTGGTCACCGGTGCGCCGTTCTTATCCACAAGGCTGGCGGTGTAGACGATATTGCCGCCTTCGCCGACGGTGGTAGTGGCGGTCAGGACCACATCGACTTTGTCGATGGTGTCGTTGATCGTGGTGGTGGCGCCGTTGCCTGCAACTTCCAGTTTTTCGAAGTTACCGCCAGTGGTCTCGGTGATCTGAACGGTCTGGCTGCTCTTATCGATAAACACGTCATCGGTCGGGGCGGGCACGGTCACAGTGCCAACAGTGTCGCCAGCCTTGATGGTGATCGAAGAACCGTTGTCGAGTTTCAGCGTTACGTCAGTGCCCGCTTTGTTGGAAAGCGTGGCGGTGTACGTGATCTGCCCACCTTCGTTTGCCTCGGCCGGAGCGGTCAGCGTCACAGTAGTGGTGTTGTCGGTACCCGGTGTGTCCGTAACGATGGTGTTCACCGCGGTAGTGCCCGGCACCAGGTTCTCGAAATGCTCGCCGCCGGTTACGCCTTTGATGGCGGTGGTGACAGTTTGGTCGCCCTTGTACACGTCATCAGGAGCAAGAACCGAAACGCTACCGCTCGACTGATTCACACCT
>NZ_MPOR01000010.1:0-182025 GCF_001896155.1 Pseudomonas sp. FSL W5-0203 | reverse complement strand
CTGCGTAACTCATTGTTTACCAAGGAGTTTTCCGTTTCGACTGCGCCGGAAGTGGGGCGAATTATAGACAGATATAATTCGCCGTCAACTCTTAATTTTGCTTTTCTATCAATAAGTTAGCTTCGGTTAAAAAACAGCCGGCATCCACTGCGCGTCTATTATAGAAGGGAAGTTCAAATAACGCCCGCCTCCTTCAGTGCGGCCACATGAGCAGCTCCCAACCCCAAAACCCCCTGCAGCACCTCAAGCGTATGCTCCCCCAATAGAGGAGGCGCACTCCGGTACTCCACAGGCGTCTTGGATAAGCGTATCGGGCTCGCAACCTGGGGCACCGTCCCCGCCAATGCGTGAGGCAACTCAATCGCCAAACCCCGCGCCTGGACCTGAGGATCGGAGAACACCTGCGCCAGATCATTGATGGGCCCACACGGCACGCCCACTTGCTCCAGCTGCGACACCCACTCAGCGGTCGTCTTGAAGACCGTCGCCTGGCGAATCAAAGGAATCAGCTCCGCACGATTAGCTACCCGTGCGCGATTGGTGGCGAAACGCACGTCATCCGCCCATTGCGGTTGCCCAGCGACTTCAGCGAATTTACGGAACTGCCCGTCATTGCCTACGGTGAGGATGAAATCTCCATCGGCCGTAGGAAAATCCTGATAAGGCACGATATTAGGGTGAGCATTCCCCAGGCGCTTGGGCGGCGCCCCGGTTGTCAGGTAATTCATCGCCTGATTCGCCAGGCAAGCCACCTGCACATCCAGTAACGCCATATCGATATGCTGCCCACCACCATCGTGATCGCGATGAGCTAGCGCAGCCAGGATCGCGACGGTCGAATAAAGCCCGGTCAAGATGTCGGTCAAGGCTACGCCAACCTTTACCGGCCCGGCGCCTTCATCCCCTTCAGGCCGCCCGGTCAGGCTCATGAGCCCGCCCAGACCCTGGATCATGAAATCGTAGCCGGCACGCATCGCATAGGGGCCCGTCTGACCAAACCCTGTGATGGAACAGTAAATCAGCTCCGGGTTGACCTCTTTGAGGGATTCATAGTCCAGCCCATACGCTGCAAGGCCGCCCACCTTGAAGTTTTCGATCAGGATGTCCGACTTGGCGGCCAGATCACGCACCAGCTTCTGGCCTTCCGGCCGCGTAAAGTCGATGGTCACCGACTCTTTATTACGGTTGGCCGACAGGTAATACGCCGCCTCACTGGTATTTTCGCCATCCGCATCCTTAAGGAAGGGCGGCCCCCAAGCGCGCGTGTCATCGCCGCTGCTCGGCCTTTCGACCTTGATCACCTCAGCCCCAAGGTCTGCAAGAATCTGCCCGGACCAGGGGCCCGCGAGTACTCGCGACAAATCCAGCACTCGCAGATGCGAAAGCGCGCCCATGCCCATGCTCCCATTAATAGAACGCTTGAAGACCGGTTTGCGCGCGCCCCAGGATCAAGGCATGCACGTCATGGGTCCCTTCATAGGTGTTGACCACCTCAAGGTTGACCAAGTGGCGCGCCACTCCGAATTCGTCGGAGATACCGTTGCCGCCCAGCATGTCCCGGGCCATGCGCGCGATATCCAATGACTTGCCACACGAGTTACGCTTCATGATCGAAGTGATCTCAACCGCCGCCGTCCCCTCATCCTTCATCCGACCCAGGCGCAGGCAACCTTGCAGGGCCAAGGTAATCTCGGTCTGCATGTCTGCCAGCTTCTTCTGGATCAACTGAGTGGCAGCCAGTGGGCGACCAAACTGCTGGCGATCAAGTGTGTACTGGCGTGCGGTATGCCAGCAGAACTCAGCAGCCCCCAGCGCCCCCCAGGAAATCCCGTACCGTGCCGAATTAAGGCAGGTAAACGGCCCTTTCAAACCCCGTACATCCGGGAAGATATTTTCTTCGGGCACAAATACGTTATCCATCACGATTTCACCGGTGATGGAGGCCCGCAGCCCCACCTTGCCGTGGATAGCCGGAGCGCTCAGACCTTTCCAGCCTTTTTCCAGGACAAAGCCACGGATGTCCCCGGCATCATCTTTGCCCCACACCACAAACACATCCGCAATCGGACTGTTGGTGATCCACATCTTTGCGCCGGTCAGGCTGTAGCCGCCATCCACTTTGCGTGCACGAGTAATCATCGCACCTGGGTCGGAACCATGGTTGGGCTCGGTCAGCCCGAAGCAACCGATCCATTCACCAGAGGCCAGTTTGGGCAAGTACTTCTGTTTTTGCGCCTCGGTACCAAACTCATTGATCGGCACCATGACGAGGGAAGACTGCACACTCATCATCGAGCGATAGCCGGAGTCGACACGCTCCACCTCCCGAGCAATCAAACCGTAGCTGACATAGTTCAAGCCACTGCCACCGTACTGCTCAGGGATCATCGCCCCCAGCAAACCGGTCTCGCCCATCTCGCGGAAAATAGCAGGGTCTGTCTTTTCGTGGCGAAAGGCTTCGAGCACGCGGGGAGCCAGCTTGTCCTGAGCAAATTGCTCGGCGCTGTCACGCACCATGCGCTCTTCTTCGGTGAGCTGTTGATCCAACAGCAGTGGATCGATCCAGTTGAAGCTTGCCTTGCCAGCCATGAATAAGTCCTCGCGGAAAAAATCAGAAGTCGTGGAACCAGACTAGGCGCGGTCAGCGCAGAGGGCAAACGAGGTTTTTGCATAGGCTTGTGCTAATTTCTCACTTCGTAACACTAAAAAAGCCCAGAAATGCGCTTTATCTGTGAGGGCAACGTACATGCGCAGGAAAATCCCCAGTACCACCGCGCTCATCAGCTTTGAGGCAGCAGCCCGGCACGAGAGCTTCACCAAGGCAGCCTTGGAGCTTTCCATCACCCAAGGCGCGATTTGCCGACAGATCGCCAGCCTGGAGGAGTTTTTGAGTGTCGAGCTGTTTCGCCGCTCACGCCGTGGGGTGAAGCTGACGGAGGCGGGGCTGTCTTATAGCCGCAGGGTTGCAACGCAACTGGACGCCGTAGAGCGCGACACCTTGTCGGTGATGGGCCAGCAGGGCGCCAATGTGATCGAACTGGCGGTGGTACCTACCTTCGGCACGCAGTGGCTGATCCCACGCCTGAAAGACTTTCAACATCAGCACCCGGAAGTCACGGTGAACCTGACGAACCGCACACGCCCCTTCCTGTTCGCCGATACTGAGTTCGATGCGGCGATCTACTTCGGGGATGCCGATTGGTCGGGTACGCAATCCCACCGGTTAATGGGCGAAAACCCGGTACCGGTATGCAGCCCGCGCTTACTCGGCGACCGCACGCACTTCACCCCTCAACAGATCGCCGAGCTGCCCCTGTTGCAGCAGACCACACGCCCCTACGCCTGGCGCCAATGGTTCAACGCCCAACACCTGAGCATCCCTCGCGACATGACAGGCCCTCGATACGAGCTATTCTCGATGCTGTCTCAAGCGGCCATGCATGACATGGGCATCGCACTGATTCCTCCCTTCCTCATACAGCGGGAGCTGAAGGAGCAACAACTGGTAATCGCGAGCACCGAAGCACTGACCAGCGAAAAGGCTTATTACCTGATGATTCCTGACAAAAAGGTCGAATCCGCCTCACTGCATGCATTCAGGGACTGGCTGCTCGACCAGTCAAGACGCTACAACCCATGTAAATAAAGGACAAAGCGCAATTGCTGACTTTGTAGTCAGATAAATTAAGATCCTACAGATGTACGTATATGTCGCATTTAAACAGACTGTACTTGTCAGCCCAAAATAAGGCTAAAAGGCATGTATCTCATGGCTCGTAGCGACTCTTACCGGCCAATGCACGACTATTCACACTGGCAATGGAAAAACGGAGCGAAAACGCCTGAACACCTTTAAAGACCTGTATTTAAAGAGGTTATTTCAGCTTGTTGCGACAATCAGTCACAGGGTGACTTGTAGTTAATTTTTCGTCACCCGTCATAATCCCTTGATGGCCGTAAAGTTCGCCTGCAAAATGCCGCGCCCCGCTGTCATTTCAGCGGGATCGTGCTGATCGGCCGCCCCAGTTGCGCCACTCGCGGTGCACTGGCCTTTTTACAAAAAGATCAAAAGCAAAAAGATCATGCAGGAGATTTGACGTGCACATTGGTGTTCCTCTCGAAACCCAGACCGGTGAAACGCGGGTGGCTGCCACCCCGGAAACCATCAAGAAGCTGATCGGCCAGGGCCATAAGGTCACTGTACAAAGCGGCGCAGGCATCAATGCCAGCATCGTCGACAGTGCCTATGAAACGGCAGGCGCCACCATTGGCAGTGCCAACGACGCGTTTGGCGCCGAGCTGATTCTCAAAGTGGTTGCCCCCAGCGACAGCGAACTTGCGCTGATCAAAAGTGGCACCGTGTTGGTGGGCATGCTCAACCCGTTCAGCAACGAAACCATCGCCAAGCTCGCCGAGCGCGGCATCACCGCCTTCGCCCTGGAAGCCGCGCCGCGCACTTCACGCGCTCAAAGCCTTGATGTGCTGTCTTCGCAAGCCAACATCGCCGGTTACAAGGCCGTGTTGCTCGCCGCTCATCACTACCCGCGTTTCATGCCGATGCTGATGACTGCTGCCGGCACTGTAAAAGCCGCGCGCGTACTGATCCTCGGCGCCGGTGTGGCGGGCCTGCAAGCCATCGCCACGGCCAAGCGCCTGGGCGCGGTGATCGAAGCGTCCGACGTACGCCCGGCGGTTAAGGAGCAGATCGAATCCCTGGGCGCCAAGTTTGTCGACGTACCGTACGAAACCGATGAAGAGCGTGAATGCGCCGTCGGTGTCGGTGGCTACGCGCGCCCGATGCCCAGCAGTTGGATGCAACGCCAGGCCCTGGCCGTGCACGAACGCGCCAAACAGGCCGATATCGTCATCACCACCGCCCTCATCCCGGGCCGCAAGGCGCCGACCCTGCTCAGCGCCGATACCGTGGCGCAGATGAAACCCGGCTCGGTGGTCATCGACCTCGCTGCAGCCCAAGGTGGCAACTGCCCGCTGACGGTGGCCGACCAGGTCGTGGTGGAAAACGGCGTGATCATCTGCGGCCCGACCAACCTGGCGGGCGCTGTCGCCGCCGATGCGTCGGCCTTGTATGCGCGCAACCTGCTGGACTTCCTGAAGCTGGTCTTCACCAAGGAAGGGCAGTTTGAAATCAACCTCGAAGACGACATCGTCGCCGCGTGCCTGATGTGCCGCGACGGCCAAGTCATCCGCAAAAACGCCTAAGCAGGGATTCAGACGATGGAAGAGCTTATCTCCCCCGGTATCTACAACCTGATCATCTTTGTGCTGGCGATTTATGTCGGTTATCACGTGGTCTGGAACGTAACACCTGCATTGCACACGCCGCTGATGGCCGTGACCAACGCCATTTCCGCGATTGTCATCGTCGGCGCCATGCTGGCTGCCGCGCTGACCGTCACCCCGTTGGGCAAGACTATGGGCACACTGGCCGTGGCCCTGGCGGCGGTAAATGTCTTTGGTGGCTTCCTGGTCACCCGCAGAATGCTTGAGATGTTCAAGAAGAAAGCCCCGAAAGTAAAAGAAGAGGCGCCCAAGTAATGAGCATGAATCTCGTGACGACGCTCTACCTGATCGCGTCGATCTGCTTCATCCAGGCCCTTAAAGGCCTCTCGCACCCGACCACTTCGCGGCGCGGCAACCTGTTCGGCATGCTCGGCATGGCGCTGGCGGTACTCACTACCGTCGGCCTCATCTATAAGCTGGGGGCTGAACTGGCGACTGCCGGTATCGGCTACGTCATCGTTGGCCTATTGGTTGGCGGTACCGCCGGCTCGATCATGGCCAAGCGTGTTGAAATGACCAAGATGCCCGAGCTGGTCGCCTTCATGCACAGCATGATCGGCCTGGCAGCGGTGTTCATCGCCATTGCCGCCGTGGTTGAGCCGCAGTCCCTGGGCATCGTCAAGCACTTGGGCGATTCGATACCGGCCGGTAACCGCCTGGAACTGTTCCTCGGTGCCGCTATCGGTGCAATCACCTTCTCCGGCTCGGTGATCGCATTCGGCAAGCTGTCGGGCAAGTACAAGTTCCGCCTGTTCCAGGGCGCACCGGTACAGTTCGGCGGCCAACACAAACTGAACTTGGTACTCGGCCTGGCAACCCTGGGCCTGGGCCTGGCGTTCATGTTCACCGGCAATCTCAGCGCATTTGCACTGATGCTGGCCCTGGCCTTCGTGCTGGGTGTGCTGATCATCATCCCGATTGGCGGCGCCGACATGCCCGTGGTGGTGTCGATGCTCAATAGCTATTCCGGCTGGGCAGCGGCGGGCATCGGTTTCTCGCTGAACAACTCGATGCTGATCATCGCCGGTTCCCTGGTGGGCTCCAGCGGCGCGATCCTGTCGTACATCATGTGCAAGGCGATGAACCGCTCCTTCTTTAATGTGCTGTTGGGCGGTTTCGGCAACGCGCCGGATGCTGGCGCTGCGGCGGGCTCCAAAGAAGCACGTCCGGTGAAGTCCGGCTCCGCTGATGACGCCACCTTCCTGCTGACCAACGCCGACACCGTGATTATCGTCCCAGGCTACGGCCTTGCGGTCGCGCGGGCACAACACGCGCTCAAGGAGCTGACCGAGAAGCTGACCCACCACGGCGTCACCGTAAAGTACGCGATCCACCCGGTGGCGGGCCGTATGCCGGGGCACATGAACGTATTGCTGGCCGAGGCCGAAGTGCCTTACGACCAGGTGTTCGAGATGGAAGACATCAACTCCGAGTTCGGCCAGGCCGACGTGGTGCTGGTATTGGGCGCCAACGACGTGGTCAACCCGGCCGCCAAGAACGACCCGAACTCACCCATCGCCGGCATGCCGATTCTCGAGGCGTTCAAGGCCAAGACCATCATCGTCAACAAGCGCTCGATGGCCAGCGGCTACGCCGGCCTGGATAACGAGTTGTTCTACCTGGACAAGACCATGATGGTGTTCGGTGATGCCAAGAAGGTCATCGAAGACATGGTCAAGGCCGTCGAATAACACTGCGCCAGCGCAATACCTGAAACCCTGGCCTCACGTAGGCTGGGGTTTTTTTATGGTTCCCCCGCTCCGCGTGGGAACGCATCCAGGGATGCTCTGCGTCCCGCTTTGCACACACATGAAACCCGACCAAAGGCTCTAAATCGCGACCTGGCATTCGACCATGGTAGCGGGCCGAAACTTTTTGAAATCACTACACTGCCCACCTTGCTTTCCGTAGCCAGAGATAACAATTCATGTACCGTGATCGTATCCGCTTGCCTTCGTTGTTGAACAAGGTCATGAGCGCGGCAGACGCCGCTGCACTGATCGAGGACGGCATGACCGTCGGCATGAGCGGCTTCACCCGTGCCGGTGAAGCCAAGGCCGTCCCCCACGCCCTGGCCGAACGCGCCAAGACTTCGCCACTCAAAATCACGCTGATGACCGGCGCCAGCCTGGGCAATGACCTGGACAAGCAGTTGACCGAAGCCGGCGTACTGTCACGACGCATGCCCTTTCAAGTCGACAGCACTCTGCGCAAGGCGATCAATGCCGGCGAGGTGATGTTTATCGACCAGCACCTGTCGGAAACCGTCGAGCAACTGCGCAACAATCAGCTCAAATTGCCCGACATCGCCGTGATCGAAGCCGTCGCGATCACTGAGCAGGGCCATATCGTGCCCACTACTTCCGTAGGCAACTCGGCCAGCTTCGCGATCTTTGCCAAACAGGTGATCGTCGAGATCAACCTGGCGCACAACCCGAACCTGGAAGGGCTGCACGACATCTACATCCCGACCTACCGGCCGACGCGCACGCCGATCCCGCTGGTGAAAGTCGACGACCGTATCGGCAGCACCGCGATTCCGATCCCGCCCGAGAAAATCGTCGCCATCGTCATCACCAACCAGGCGGACTCCGCCTCCACGGTAACGCCGCCTGACAGCGACACCCAAGGCATCGCCAATCACCTGATCAACTTCCTCAAGCAAGAAGTCGATGCCGGGCGCATGACCAACAAGCTCGGCCCGCTGCAAGCCGGCATCGGTAATATTGCCAACGCGGTGATGTGCGGATTGATCGAGTCGCCGTTCGAAGACCTGACCATGTACTCGGAAGTGTTGCAGGATTCGACCTTCGACCTGATCGACGCCGGCAAGCTGAGCTTTGCCTCCGGCAGTTCGATTACCTTGTCGGAGCGACGCAATGCCGATGTGTTCGGCAACCTGGAGCACTACAAGGACAAATTGGTGCTGCGCCCGCAGGAAATTTCCAACCACCCTGAAGTGGTACGGCGCCTGGGCATCATCGGTATCAATACCGCGCTGGAGTTCGATATCTACGGCAACGTCAACTCCACCCACGTCTGCGGCACGCGGATGATGAACGGCATCGGCGGCTCCGGGGATTTCGCCCGCAATGCGCACCTGGCGATCTTCGTCACCAAGTCCATTGCCAAGGGCGGCGCAATTTCCAGCGTGGTACCGATGGTCAGCCATGTGGACCACACCGAGCATGACGTGGACATTCTCGTCACCGAAGTAGGCCTTGCCGACCTGCGGGGCCTGGCGCCACGGGAGCGCGCTCGGGTGATCATCGATAACTGCGTGCACCCAGCCTACCGCGATGCCCTCAACACTTACTTCGATGCCGCCTGCGCCATCGGTGGGCATACGCCGCACATCTTGCGCGAAGCACTGAGTTGGCACATTAACCTGGAAGAAACCGGGCACATGCTCAAGGCTTGATGAATACAGATCCGGGCTGATGCAAATACAGTTTCATCAGCTCGGTGAACCCACCCGCACTTATGGAAAAAACTGTACTGCTGTACTGGTCATTTCCTACCGAAATATCCCATACACCAACTCAAAAATGCCTATTTCGCACCTTTTAAGTGCGCACAGGTACAGTTGCCCCAATTTCGTACCGTACAGCCTCGCTAAACAGTTAACTGGCCTCTCACAATACAGGTGAACTGTATCTAGAGAGTCTTGCCTCGGAGGAGGATCATTGGCATCAGTTAAACCACTACCTAATCCCGCCACAAGCGGAAGGATGTCATCATGGAACGTACACTCAGTTCCGAACTGTTCTTTGAAGAAAAAGCTGTAAACACCCAGGCGTCCCTGCCTTTGCGCGTTCTCGCCAACCTGATGTTGTGGCAGCGCCGCATCTCCAGCCGCCACCAGTTGGCTCGCCTGGATTCGCGCCTGCTGGCTGACGCCGGTATCAGCGAAGCTCAACGCTACGAAGAGCTGAGCAAGCCGTTCTGGCGCTAAGTGGCGCCCGCTGGCCCTGACCTGACGGGTCCACTGCCAGCACCCTGATTTGTCAAAGCAAAGCCCGCCCCGGGTAACCGGAGGCGGGCTTTGTTGTATCTGCGATAGCGCATTGGATAGGCTCGATTCAAGCACACAGATACAGTTTCAAATTTATAAAATATGACAGGTACAGTTTAATTACAGGCTTCCGAATAGTCCTGCACACGCCTAATATCGGTTCACCACGTGGCGAACCCTGTAGAGCGTGCGTCTGATGCTCGACAGTCCCAGTCCGTTTCATTGTGGCCGTTTCGCGCCACCTTATTATTCGTCTACAGGAGTTACCCCATGTCCCGTCTTCGCCTGCTGTGCACTGCCGCTGTGCTGACTCTGGCTGCCAATGCCAACGCGAGCAGCCTGATCATGACGACTGACTCGATCGTCGGCGCTCTGAAGGCAACCTCCGATGCCACGTCTGATGCCACCTCATCCCTGCGCGACAACAAGGTCGTACAAGCGGCCCGTGACGACGCCGCCAGCTTTGTCGCCAGCCAGGGCGCCATCCGTGGCGTGAAACTGGAAAGCGCCCTGGCCCAGATCCGCCAACAAGCGCCGCAGTTGAATACCGCTACCGATACGCAGCTGGCACAGGCCATCCTGGCTATCTGACCCACGGCAACCAGACGGGAGCGCCTGCCGCTCCCGCATGGCTCGACGCTGGCTCTCGCCCGGCGGTTGCGCTAGCCTTGGCGCTCGCTTTCAATTGTCGAGTCCCATGGCTTTTTCATACCGTTTATTGAGTGTTCCTGTACTGTTTTGCGCCTGCTGGTCACCCATGGCTTCAGCGTTGGATGTGTCCACCCAGAGCACGGTTGTCAGCGTGTATGCCACCAGCAAAGTGACCTCTGCGCCGTTCGACAATAAGTTGGTCCTGGCCGCTCGGGATGATGCTGCCGCTTTCATTGCCACTGACGGCCAATGGCGGGGCGCACGCCTGGAGTCCGCGCTGGACTATCTGCGCCGCACCCAGCCAAAACTTCATGCAAGCGACCTTGAACTGGCGCAAGCAATTCTCGTCCAATAATCATCGTTGTATTTCTATCTTTGTCATTGGAGTCACCCCATGCGTAGCCCGCTGATCGTCGCCGCCCTCGGCCTGCTGTTTTTGGCCGATGTCGCCCAGGCGCAAACCTTGAAGGCCACCAGCAACATCGTCGTGCGTGCCTCGGCGCGCACCATTGATTTCACCTCGGACACCACCACCTCCATCCGCGACTCCAAGATCGTGCGCGAAGCCCACGATGACGCCGCCAGTTTCGTCGCCACCAATGGCGAGATCCGTGGCGCCCAGCTGGAAGCAGCGTTCGATACCCTTCGCACCCGCGTGCCAGAAGCCCGTGATGCCAGCGACCAGACCCTCGCCGAAGCTATCCTCGCTCTGTGAGGCGCCTCAAAACCTGGCTCCTGGCCGGGGCCGTGCTGCTGTGCGCGAGTACGGCCCAGGCCGGCCTGCAACTGCGGCTCAAGACCGAAGGCTTGAGCCCGGCCGAACAGCAGGCCAGCCAGGCATTGCTGGATGAAGCGCTGCGCTCCTTGCCGCCGCGCTTTGTCGAGCAATTGGACCGACGTATTGATGTCGGCTGGACCGACAAGATGCCTGACAACGCCTACGGCCAGGCGTCCCTGGTGTCCGAGTTGGACCTCAACCAGAACCTGCTCGCCAGCCTGACTGACGGCAGCGCCGCCACCCAGAAAACCAATCGCCCCCACGGTACTGTGCGCCGAGAAATGCTCGCCACCGTGCTGCATGAACTGACCCACATCTATGACCGTGCGCGCCTGTGGTCCCAGGACGAGCGCACGCTGATCCAGCGCTGCAGCCGTCAGAACAACATTACCGGCTTGATAGGCTTGCCCGACCAGTGCCGTGGCCAGAACGACCGCCGCTTTACCCTCAGTGACGACCCACGCCTGTTGGATCTTGCCGGCTGGCCACAATATGTGGGTCGGCGCGGAGAGCGTGAGCAGCACAACCATCAGGTGGTGCGCAGCCCGGACATCTACGAAACCACCAGCCCGCTGGAGTTCGTGGCGGTCAACATGGAGTATTTCCTCCTGGACCCCAGCTACGCCTGTCGCCGCCCCGCGCTGTTCCGTTATTACAAGGATCACTTCGGCTGGGCCCCGCCTGAACAGGACACCTGCGCCAGGACCTATGCCTTCCTGAACGCGGGCAACGATTTCGCCAAGACGCCCCTGGGCCAGATCGATCCGGAGCGCGTGTATGAAATCGACTATCTGCTGGCCGAAGCCAACCAGAACCTGGTGAGCCGTTGGGGCCATAGCATGTTGCGCCTGGTGATTTGTGCGCCGGGCCGCCCGCGTGGCCCGGATTGCCGGCTGGACCTGGACCGGCATCTGGTGCTGTCCTACCGCGCCTTCGTCGGGGATGTCCAGCTGTCGAGCTGGGATGGCCTGGTGGGCAAATACCCGTCGCGGCTGTTCGTACTGCCGCTGGCCCAGGTCATCGATGAGTACACCAAGACCGAACTGCGTGGCCTGGCGTCGGTGCCGCTGAAGCTCAGCCGCCAGGAAATCAACGACACCGTCGAACATGCGGCGCAGATGCACTGGAGCTATGACGGCAACTACTTCTTTATCTCCAACAATTGTGCGGTCGAAAGCCTGAAACTGTTGCGCAGCGGCAGCGCCAACCCGCAATTGACCGGCCTGGACAACATCACCCCCAACGGTTTGCTGGAAGTGCTCAGCGCCCGCGGCCTGGCCGATACCAGCGTATTGAATGACAAGCGCGAGGCACTGCGGCTGGGGTATCACTTCGACTCGTTCCGCGAGCGCTACCAGGCCATGTTCGATGTGCTGCGCAAGCAACTGCCGATCAAGCAGACCCAGGTCGAAGACTGGTTGTCCCTGGATGCGCAAGCGCGTCGCCAATGGTTCAGCCAGGCCGACCTGCGCACCAGCGCCGCGCTGTTGCTGCTGGAGCAGGCCAGCTATCGCAAACAACTGATGCTCGCCCAGGATGAGGTCAAACAACGCTACCTCAATGCCCGCGAGCTGAAATACGGCGGCATGGAGAAAGCCAACAACACGCTGCAGCAAATTCTCGCCAACAGCGGCTTCCTGAGTCGCCCGGCCGAGTTGCTGGACAGCGGGGGTTATGGCCTGCCGCAACCTTCGGAAGCCAAGCGCCTTGAATCAGAAAGCGCCGAACGCCAGAAACAGTTGCAGTCGTTGACCGGCGAGCTGGATAAGGAGGTGAGGGCGCTGCTCGATCCTTCCCGCGCCGCCGAGATCGCCGCGTGTGAAGCCAACCTCAAGCAGGTGGGTGAGCATTTGCGGGCCTTGCACAAAGCCGCCGGCGGCCTGGAACTACCCTGATAGTCTGGCAGCGACCACTATCCAAATGTGGGAGCTGGCTTGCCTGCGATGGCGGTGTCACAGCCATAAGAGATGTTGGCTGATACACCGCCATCGCAGGCAAGCCAGCCCCCCACATTTTGTTCTGCACCAACCTGAAGAATGATGCCTGCCCTTCATCAGCTGTTTTCTCAGCGAAAGCTGGCTGAAAGCTTCCCCGTCTAGGATCGCCCTCACTGCCGGCAACAGACCGGCTGTTAACAACAACAATGGTGATTCCCGATGTCCGCTCGTACCCGCCTGTTCGCTCCAACTCCACCCGTACGCCTCGTGCCTTTCGTTCTGCGCTGACCGCCACTCGGTCCGCCATTCCCTAGCCGCGCTACGCCTGGAGTATTCCTATGCTGACTTTCCTTGGCTTTGCCATGGTCATCACGTTCATGTTCCTGATCATGACCAAGCGCCTGTCCGCGCTGATCGCCTTGATCATCGTGCCGATCCTGTTCGCGCTGTTCGGCGGTTTCGCACCGAAGATCGGCCCGATGATGCTCGAAGGCATCACCAAGCTTGCGCCGACCGGCGTGATGCTGATGTTCGCCATCCTTTATTTTGCCTTGATGATCGACTCCGGCCTGTTCGACCCGGCCGTGCGCAAGATCCTCAAGATGGTCAAGGGCGACCCGCTCAAGGTGTCGGTCGGCACCGCCGTGCTGGCCCTGGTGGTGTCCCTGGACGGTGACGGTGCCACCACCTACATGATCTGCGTCGCGGCCATGCTGCCGCTGTACCAGCGCATCGGCATGAGCCCAAGGATCATGGCCGGCCTGATCATTCTCGCCGGTGGCGTGATGAACATGACCCCCTGGGGCGGCCCGACGGCGCGCGCCGCCAGTGCGCTGCATGTAGACCCGTCGGACATCTTCGTACCGATGATCCCGGCCATGGCCGCCGGTGTAGTGGCGATCCTGGTGATTGCCTACATGTACGGCAAGCGCGAACGTGCGCGCCTGGGTGAACTGCACCTGCCGGGCGACGAGATCGACCACAGCGAAATCAGCGTGTCGCAATTCCCCGACGCCCGCCGGCCGAAATTGATCTGGTTCAACGGCGCCCTGACCCTGGCGTTGATGTGCACCCTGATTGCCGGCCTGTTGCCGCTGCCGGTGCTGTTCATGGTGGCGTTCAGTATCGCCATGATCGTCAACTACCCGTGCCTGCAGCAGCAGAAAGACCGCGTCGCGGCTCACGCCGGTAGCGTATTGGCGGTGGTGGGCTTGATCTTCGCCGCCGGTATTTTCACAGGCATCCTGTCGGGCACCGGCATGGTCGACGCCATGTCCAAGAGCCTGTTGGCAGTCATCCCCGAAGCCATGGGCCCTTACCTGGCGGTGATCACCGCGCTGGTGAGCATGCCGTTCACCTTCTTCATGTCCAACGATGCGTTCTACTACGGCGTACTGCCGGTACTGGCCGAAGCTGCCAGCCATTACGGCATCACCGCGGTGGAAATGGCGCGGGCGTCGATCGTCGGGCAACCCGTGCATTTGCTCAGCCCACTGGTACCCTCGACGTACTTGCTGGTTGCGCTGGCGGGTATCGAATTCGGCGATCACCAGCGCTTCACGCTCAAGTGGGCAGTGCTGGTGTGCCTGTGCATAATGTTCGCCGCACTGCTGATGGGGATTTTTCCGCTGTTCAGCACTCTATAATCGTACCGACTCACTCACCGCGCGGCGCTACAGCTTGCGCGGTTAACACTTGCTCAAAGGAATACACATGGAATGGCTGACCAATCCGGAAATCTGGATTGCCTTCTTCACCCTGACGGCTCTCGAGATCGTCCTGGGCATCGATAACATCATCATGATTTCGATCCTGGTCAGCCGCATGCCCAAGCATATGCAGGCGCGCACCCGGATCTTCGGCCTGGCACTGGCCATGGTCACGCGCATCCTGTTGCTGCTGTCGATCACCTGGGTCATGCAACTGACCGCCGACCTGTTCGTCGTGTTTGGCCAAGGCATCTCCGGTCGTGACCTGATCCTGTTCTTCGGTGGCCTGTTCCTGCTGTGGAAAAGCTCCCAGGAGATGTACCACGCGCTGGAAGGTGAAGATGAAACCCACGACGAGCCCAAAGGCGCCGGTGGCAAGTTCATCTACACCATTATCCAGATCGCCATCATCGACATCGTGTTCTCCCTGGACTCGGTGATTACCGCCGTCGGCATGGTTTCCCACGTGCCGGTGATGGTTGCCGCCATCGTCGTTGCGGTATTGGTGATGATGCTGGCTGCCGGCACCATCAGCGAGTTCATCGACAAGCACCCGTCGCTGAAAATGCTGGCGCTGTCGTTCCTGCTGGTCGTGGGTACCGTACTGATCGCTGAATCCTTCGACGTACACGTGCCAAAAGGCTACGTCTACTTCGCCATGGCGTTCTCGCTGGCGGTGGAAGCGGTGAACATCAAGATGCGTACCGCCATCGCGAAAAAGAAGAAACAGCAGGACCCAGTGAAACTGCGCAAGGACATTCCGGGTCAGTAAATTTGACCCGCGAGTGATCGTTCCCACGCTCCGCGTGGGAATGCCCTCTCGGACGCTCCGCGTCCGCAAAGTGACGCAGAGCGTCACAGGATGCGTTCCCACGCCGAGCGTGGGGAACGATCTTCATGACAGTTTTGTTTCAATCCCAAGTTTAGCTATGCGATGCTGGCGCAGAGCCCATTCGCCAACTACAGCTTAGGTACAAGACGTAGAGCGGCACGCGGTAACTTTCCTTCGCTCCTGCTGGAGCGCACCCACACGGGGGGCCGAGCATGCTGACCTTGCTCAATCTGCTTTCCGCCGTGACCCTGCTTATCTGGGGCACGCATATCGTCCGAACCGGCATCCTGCGGGTCTACGGTTCCAATTTGCGCCAAGTCATCGGGCAGAACATGTCCAAGCGCTGGCTGGCATTTGTCGCCGGTATCCTGGTGACGGCCATGGTGCAAAGCAGTAACGCCACCGCGATGCTGGTGACTTCGTTCGTCGGCCAAGGGCTGATGAGCCTCACGCCGGCCTTGGCCACCATGCTTGGCGCCGACGTCGGTACGGCCTTGATGGCGCGGGTGCTGACGTTCGATTTGTCCTGGCTGTCGCCGCTGCTGATCTTCCTCGGGGTGATTTTCTTCCTGTCGCGCAAGCAGACGCGGGCAGGACAGTTAGGCCGGGTGGGGATCGGCCTGGGCCTGATCATCCTCGCGCTGCAATTGATCGTCGAAGCCGCCGGGCCCATTACCCATGCCCAGGGCGTGAAAGTCATCTTCGCTTCGCTGACCGGCGATATCTTGCTGGACGCCCTGGTGGGCGCGCTGTTCGCCATGATTTCCTACTCCAGCCTCGCTGCGGTGCTGCTCACGGCCACCCTGGCCGGTGCCGGCGTGATCGGCTTGCACGTGGCCATCGGCCTGGTAATCGGCGCCAACATCGGCAGCGGGGTGCTGGCGTTTCTCAGTACCAGCATGCAAAACACTGCCGGTCGCCAAGTGGCCCTGGGCAGCCTGTTGTACAAATTGATCGGTCTGTTGCTGATCATTCCGGTGCTTGACCCGCTCGTGGGCTGGATGGACGGCCTGGACTACAGCGTTCAGGGCATGGTCATCACCTTCCACCTGCTCTACAACGTCAGCCGTTGCCTGATCCTGTTGCCCACCATCGGGCCCATGGCACGCCTGTGCGAATGGCTGCTGCCGGAACGCCCCGAAACCAATGGCAAGGCCAAGCCACGCCATCTGGACCTGGCCTCATTGAATACCCCAAGCCTGGCCCTGGCGAACGCCGCCCGCGAAACCCTGCGCCTGGGTGACTTGATCGACAATATGCTCACTTCGATGCAGGAAGTGCTGCGCGGCAACCAAACCGCCGTTACCCAAGAAATGCGCAGCCTGAGCGATGACGTCGAAGCGCTCTACAGCGCGATCAAACTCTACCTGGCGCAAATGCCCCGTGAAGACCTGAGTGAACAGGACAACCGCCGCTGGGCCGAGATCATCGAGCTGTCGATCAACTTGAAATTGGCCGGTGACCTGATCGAACGCATGCTGCGCAAGGTCCAGCAACAGAAGACCTCGCAACGCCGGCAATTTTCCGAAGTGGGCCTGGAGGAACTCAGTGGCCTGCACAGCCAGTTGATCGCCAACCTGCGCCTGGGCCTGTCGGTGTTTCTCAGCGGCGACCCGGAAAGCGCCCGTCAATTACTGCGAGAAAAGCGCCGCTTCCGTGCCCAGGAACGCCGCCTGGCCCACGCCCATGTCAGCCGCTTGCAGCGCAAGATCGTGCAGAGCCTGGAAACCAGCTCCCTGCATCTGGAACTGATTGCCGACATGAAACGCTTGAACTCGTTGTTTTGCAGCAGTGCTTATGTAGTGTTGGAAACGTCCGACACCGGCGCGCTCTCTGCCGAAAGTATTGCCGACATCACCCATTCGCCCTGAACGTACGCCCGCGAGCGAAGTCAGTTAACAATGGACCTCATTCGCCAGGAAGCTTGTTATGCGTCGCCTGTTACTCGCCTGCCTGCTCTTGGGCTCGGTACACACCTTTGCCTTTGACCGTCTGCAAGTCGAGGGCTACACCTTGCCCAACGGCCTGCAATTGCTGCTCAAACCGGGCACCGAGCGTGGGCACGTGGCTATTCGCCTGGTGGTTGGGGTGGGCCTGGACGACTTCGGTTGCGAAGAAAAAGAACTGCCGCACTTGTTCGAGCACTTGCTGTTCAGTGGCATCGATGGCGGCGGCGAAGGCGACCTCGAAGACCGCATGCAAGCCCTGGGCGGCGAGTGGAACGCCTACACCAGCAACGCCGACACTACCTTCGTGATCGAGGCGCCCGCGCAGAACCAACGCAAAGTACTGGACCTGCTGCTGGCAATCCTCACGCGCACGCAACTGACCGACGCTCATATCAACGCCGCCAAACAGGTGGTGGAGCGCGAAGACGGCGGCCATTATTCACACTTGCAACGCCTGCTGGATCGCCAAGACCTCGGTCACAGCGCCAGTAACCAATTGGCCGTGGAGTTGGGCCTCAAGTGCGCCGAACGCGCCGAGGTCAGCCACCTCACCCGCGACTCGTTGGAGAAGCTGCGCAAAGAATGGTACGCGCCGAACAACATGACCCTGATCGTCGTCGGCGATCTCGACAAACTGCTGCCCGCCTACCTGGAACGCACCTATGGTCAACTCGACCCAGTGGAGCCGAGCGAACATCGCCCCCTCCCGGAAATCCAGCATACCGCCGCCAGCCACCGCGACCTGATCCGCGGCTGGGTGGGCGATGGCGCCAAGCTGCACTGGCTGTTCCCGGAGCCTGTGCTGGACGACCAGCATGATGAAACCTACAACCTGCTCAAGGACTACCTCGACTGGGCGCTGTACCGGCAACTGCGCCTCAAGCACGGTTTGTCCTACGGCCCGTGGGTAGAACGCGAAGTGCTCGGCGGCGTTGGGTTCCTCAGCCTGAATGCCGACCTTGAGCGAGAAAACCTCGCTGAAGCCGAGCAGGTCTTGCAAGACCTCAAGGCCCAACTGCTCAAGGATGGCCTCGACCCAACAGTATTCACACGCCTGCAACAAGCCGCCATTGCCCGCCAAGCCTGGGCAGTGCAGGGCAACAGCGCGTTGGCCGACTATTACTGGAGTGCGGCCGGCGACTACTCCAATGGACGTTTCAGCGACCCGGTCAAACGCATCAAGGCCGTGAGCCTGGCGCAAACCAACCAGGCCATGCGCGAAGCGTTCCAGCAGCCGGGCTACTGGCGCATCGAAAAACCGCTGTTGAGTTATGACGCCTTGACCTGGATCGGTGCGGGCCTACTGGGCCTGATCATCCTTGGTTTGATCGGCCTGAGGCTTTATCGCAAACCTGTTGAGTAATGAGGCACAGAATATCGGGCCAAGGCGTTATTCTGTCTGAGATTTTTCCCACAACCAGTGAACCGCCCATGCCGAACTTGCCGCCCCTCATCCAGCGCGTTATAGAACTGATCAAGCGCTACCCAGGGGTGATTGCACTCGGCGGTTTCATCTCGGGGGTGGGCAGCTTCATCCTGGTAGACCGCCAGCAGGGCATGGCCAGCTGGATCGCGGTGATCATGCTGGTGAGCTGGTTGTGGCTGATGCTGGAGAACAGCTTTACGCAACTGTTCACCAAAGTCTTCAATCGCGAGATCCCTGAACCGCTGCTGCGCTACGCCACCCAGATGATCCACCAGGAAAGTCTGTTTTTCGTCCTGCCCTTCTTTTTCGTCACCACCGCCTGGAACAGCGGCCAATCGTTGTTCACTGGCCTGCTCGGCGCAGCGGCGCTGGTGTCGATCATCGACCCGCTGTATTACAAATGGCTGGCGCCCAAACGCTCGCTATTCCTGGCCCTGCACACCCTGACCCTATTCGCCGCGTTGCTGACCGCGCTGCCGATCATCATGCACCTGACCACCGCCCAGAGTTACAAACTGGCGTTGGGCGTGGCCATGGTCCTGTCGATCCCGAGCCTGGCCGTCAGCCTGCCGCTGCGTAGCCTCAAGGGCTGGGCGATGCTGCTGGGGGTAACGGCCGCCATCGGCTGCGCCGGCTGGTTCCTGCGCAGCTGGGTACCGCCCGCCACCCTATGGATGACCGAAGTCGCCATCAGCACCCAACTGCAAGACCGCACGCCGGGCGACGACCTCAAGCAAGTCACCGCCGCCCAATTGCGCAGCGGTGGGCTGTATGCGTACACCGCCATCAACGCACCACGCGGGCTGGATGAGCGGATTTACCATGTGTGGAAATTCAACGGCCAGGAAGTCGACCGCATTGCCCTGGACATCCATGGTGGGCGCAAGGAAGGCTATCGCGCCTGGACCCACAAGCAGAACTTCCCCGGTGACGCCGTAGGGCGCTGGCAGGTGCAGGTGCTCACCGAAGACGGGCAAGTCATCGGCGTTCTGCGCTTCAAGGTGATAGACACAGCACAAGCGGACAACCCAAAGTAAGCCGGATCGTGCTATTACGTAGCAATTGTGGATAGCCAAACAAGCTCGGAGCTTATGACCACTCGCACGACGGCCGGCGCGGCCCATCTAGATACGTCCAGCACCCCGCCTTCGCTACGGATTACCGGCGACTGGACGCTGGCCCACTACGCCGACCTGAAGAAGCTGTCGGCCGCACTCGACGGCCAATACGACGCCGGCGCCCGCATTGACCTCAACGGCCTCGGCGCGCTGGATACCGCCGGCGCCTCGCTGCTGGTAGAGCTGCTGGGCCCTGCACGCATCGAACACTCTGCCGAACAGACCGATTGCACCCTGGCAGCCGCCGACCGTGCACTGCTCAAGACCGTCTACCGCTCCCTGAATGACTTTTGCGTACCGATCAAAGAGCCGGAAGAGGCCGCCGGCATTCAAGTGTTGGCTCGCATCGGCCGTGCAGTAGACACGGTCTGGCAAGACGCAATGAAGCTGTTGGGCTTTATCGGCCTGATCCTCGAAACCTTCGCCCGCGGCATTTGGCGGCCCAAACGCTGGCGCCTGACGCCCATGGTCGCCCACATCGAACAGACCGGCCTGGATGCGGCGCCTATCGTTGCGCTGTTGACCTTTCTGGTCGGCGCCGTCGTGGCCTTCCTCGGCGCCACTGTGCTCAAGAGCTTCGGCGCGACGATCTTTACCGTGGACCTGGTGGCGTTCTCCTTCCTGCGTGAATTCGGCGTATTGCTCACCGCAATCCTCATCGCCGGCCGTACCGCCAGTGCGTTCACCGCGCAAATCGGCTCCATGAAAGCCAACGAAGAAATCGACGCCATCCGCACACTGGGCCTGGACTCTATGGAGCTGTTGGTATTGCCCCGCGTGCTGGCGCTGCTGGTGGCGTTGCCGATGCTGACCTTCCTGGCGATGCTCTCGGGGATCGTCGGCGGTGGTGTGGTGTGTGCGGTGGCCCTGGATATTTCGCCAGCGATGTTTCTTTCGCTGCTGCAATCGGACATTGGCGTGCAGCACTTTCTGGTGGGCATGGTGAAGGCGCCGATCTTTGCGTTTTTGATCGCGGCCATTGGTTGCCTGGAAGGTTTTAAAGTCAGCGGCAGTGCCGAGTCGGTCGGCGCGCACACCACGTCCAGCGTGGTGCAATCGATCTTTGTGGTGATCGTGCTGGATGCGGTCGCGGCGATGTTCTTCATGGAGATGGGCTGGTGAGTCGTCTACACCGTGCGCCCACTGAGGCGGTGATTGAAGTACGTGGCCTGTGCAACCGTTTCGGCAGCCAAAGCGTGCATGAGAACCTCGACCTGGATTTGTACAAGGGCGAGATCCTGGCGGTGGTGGGGGGCTCTGGCAGCGGTAAATCCGTGTTGTTGCGCAGCATCGTTGGCCTGCGGCGCCCCAGCGAGGGCGAAGTGCGGGTGTTCGGCAAAAACCTGCCGAGCCTGCCTGAACATGAACGCTCACTGGTAGAACGCCGCTTTGGCGTACTGTTCCAGAAGGGCGCGCTGTTTTCCTCGCTGACGGTGACCGAGAACGTGGCTCTGCCATTGATCGAGCACGCCGGCCTCAGCCGCGCCGATGCCGAGCACCTGGCGGCGGTCAAGCTGGCCCTGGCGGGGTTGCCGCTGTCGGCGGCCGACAAATACCCGGCCTCGTTATCCGGCGGCATGATCAAGCGCGCAGCTCTGGCCCGCGCACTGGCCTTGGACCCGGACATCCTGTTCCTGGACGAACCCACCGCCGGTCTCGACCCGATTGGCGCGGCGCAGTTCGACCAACTGATCCTCACCCTGCGCGATGCGCTGGGCTTGAGTGTGTTCCTGGTCACCCACGACCTCGACACGCTGTACACCATCACCGACCGTGTGGCGGTGCTGGCGCAGAAGAAAGTGCTGGTGGCCGACGCCATCGATGTCGTTTCGGAAACGGACGACGCCTGGATTCACGAATATTTCCACGGCCCCCGGGGCCGCGCGGCATTGGATGCCGCTCAATCGCTCAACGAGGTATGACATGGAAACCCGAGCCCATCATGTGATGATCGGACTGTTCAGCGTAATTGTGGTGGTCGGCGCGATGCTGTTTGGCCTGTGGCTGGCCAAGTCCAGCGTCGATACCGCCTTCCAGGATTACGAAGTGATCTTCAACGAAGCGGTCAGCGGCCTGTCCCAGGGCAGTGCGGTGCAGTACAGCGGCATCAAGGTGGGCGACGTGATCAGCCTGCGCCTGGACCCCAAAGACCCACGCCGCGTCCTGGCGCGCATCCGCCTGGCCGGGCAAACGCCAATCAAGGAGGACACCCAGGCCAAACTGGCCCTGACCGGTATCACCGGCACCTCGATCATCCAGCTCAGTGGCGGCACCCCGCAGAGCCCGGAGCTCAAGGGCAAGGACGGCAACCTGCCGGAAATCATCGCGTCGCCATCGCCTATCGCACGCCTGCTCAATAACAGCAACGACCTGATGACCAGCGTCAACCTGCTGCTGCACAACGCCAACCACCTGTTCTCGCGGGAAAACGTCGAACGCCTGAGCAACACCCTGGACAACCTGCAACAAACCACCGGCGCCATTGCCGAGCAACGCGGCGACATCAAGGTGGTGATGCAGCAATTGATGCAAGTGAGCAAACAGGCGGGCGCGGCGCTGGAGCAAACCACCGTGCTGATGCGCAGCGCCAATGGTTTGCTCAGTGAACAAGGCAAGCAAGCCTTCGGCAGCGCCGAGCAGGCGATGAAATCCCTGGAGCAAAGCACCGCCACCATCAATACCTTGCTGACCAATAACCAGGACTCGGTGAACAGCGGCATGCAGGGCCTCAACGAACTGGCGCCAGCCGTGCGCGAGTTGCGTGAAACCCTCGGCTCGCTGCGCGCCATCTCCCGCCGTCTGGAAGCCAACCCCAGCGGTTACCTGCTGGGCAGCGACAAGAACAAGGAGTTCACGCCATGAAGCGTGCGTATCACATGATCGTCCCCATGGCCCTGGCACTGGTCAGCGCGTGCTCGATCCTACCCAAGCCGGACCCTTCGGACGTGTACCGCCTGGCGTCCACCCAGCCGGCCAGCCAAGGCACGCCGGTGAGTTGGTCGCTGCGCGTGACCAAGCCGCAGACCAGCGAGTTTCTCGACAGCCCGCGCATCGCCGTGGTGCCAGATGGCAACTTGATCAGCAACTATGCGAACTCGCGCTGGAGTGACCCGGCGCCGGTGCTGCTGCGTAATCGCCTGCTGGATGGCTTCCAGCGCGACGGGCGCGTGACATTGTTGAGCACTGACGAGACCAACCTGCAAGCCGACTATGAACTGGGCGGGCAGTTGCAGGCGTTTCAGAGCGAGTATCGGGGCAAGACGGTGGAGGTGGTGATTCGCCTCGACGCGCGATTGGTGCGTGGGCGTGATCAAAGGATTATCGCCAGCCGTCGGTTTGAAGTGAGGCAGCCAGTGAGTGACACCCAGGTGCCAGCGGTGGTGGCTGCTTTTGGCCAGGCTGGGGATCAGTTGAATAAGCAGGTGGTGGATTGGGTGGTGAGTCAGGGCAATACAGCACTGAAACCTTGAGGACCTCATCGCAGGCAAGCCAGCTCCCACAGTCTGATTTGTGAACACAGTCAAAGTGGGAGCTGGCTTGCCTGCGATAGCGATTGTAGCCTTAACCAAAAAACCAGTAGCACACCGAAACAGCCGCGACCACACCAGCAAACTCCGCGAACAACGCACACCCCACCGCATGCCGAGCCCGCTGGATCCCCACCGAACCAAAGTACACCGCCAACACATAGAAAGTGGTTTCCGTACTGCCCTGAATCGTCGCCGCCACCAAGGCCGGGAAGCTGTCCACACCCTGGGTCTGCATGGTCTCGATCAGCATCGCCCGCGCCGCGCTGCCGGAGAACGGCTTGACCATCGCGGTCGGCAGCGCGTCGACAAAGCGCGTATCCAGGCCCGTCCAGGCCACCACATGGCGAATCCCTTCCAGGCCGAACTCCAAGGCGCCCGAGGCACGCAACACGCCAACCGCACACAGCATCGCCACCAGATAGGGCAAAAGGTTCTTGGCCACGTCGAAGCCTTCCTTGGCGCCTTCGACAAAGGCCTCGTACACCTTGACCTTGCGCAACGCGCCGATCACCAGGAACAGCATGATCAAGCCAAACAGCGTGAGGTTGCCCAGGATCGACGACAAACCGGCCAGCGCTGTGGCAGACAGGGTCGCCAGCAGCGCCATGAAGCCGCCCAGTACCAGCGCGCCGGGGATCAGATAGGCCAGCACCACCGGGTCCCACAAACGCAGGCGCTGCATCACCGCCACCGACAGCAGGCCCACCAGCGTCGAGGCGCTGGTGGCCAGCAGGATCGGCAGGAACACCAGCGTCGGGTCCGCAGCGCCTTGCTGGGCGCGGTACATGAAGATGGTCACCGGCAACAGCGTCAGCGAGGACGCGTTGAGCACCAGGAACAGGATCTGAGCGTTGGTCGCCGTATTGGGGATGGGGTTGAGCTCTTGCAGCGCCTTCATGGCTTTCAGGCCGATGGGCGTGGCGGCGTTGTCCAGGCCCAGGCCGTTGGCGGCAAAGTTGAGGGTGATCAAACCGATCGCGGGGTGCCCGGCGGGCACTTCGGGCATCAGGCGGCGAAACAGCGGGCCGAGGGCCTTGGCCAGCCAATCGACGATCCCGGCTTTTTCGGCGATCCGAAGAAAGCCCAGCCATAACGTCAGGGTACCGAACAGCAGCACCATAACTTCCACCGATAATTTGGCCATGGCGAAAATGCTTTCGACCATCGCCGCGAAGATCCCGGCGTTACCGCCCACCAGCCATTGCGCCAGCGCTGACACCATTGCCACGACAAAGAAGCCAAGCCACAGGCCATTGAGCATCAGATAAATCCCCCGAAAGATGGGGCGAATGATAACGGGGCTGGCAGAAACGACAAACCCCGGAATTCTCCGGGGTTTGTTTTCGATCAATCTGCAATCAGCTACGGGTGGCTTGTGCCGTAGGCAGGGCTTCCTTGCTGCGCCAGTGCGGCAAGGAATTCCAATAGCGCTCGCCCTTGGCGTCGTCGTACATGCCTTCCCAACGGGAGATAACCAGTACGGCCAAGGCGTTGCCGATCACGTTCAGGGCGGTACGCGCCATGTCCATCACACGGTCGACACCGGCGATAAACGCCAAGCCTTCCAGTGGGATGCCCACGCTGCCCAGCGTCGCCAGCAACACCACGAAGGACACGCCCGGCACGCCGGCGATGCCTTTGGAGGTCACCATCAGGGTCAGTACCAACATCAATTGCTGGCCGATCGACAGGTCGATGCCATACAGCTGGGCAATGAAGATTGCTGCGATGCTCTGGTACAGGGTCGAACCGTCGAGGTTGAACGAATAACCGGTCGGCACCACGAAGCTGCAGATCGCTTTCGGCGCGCCGTAGGCTTCCATCTTTTCGATCACACGCGGCAGCACGGTTTCGGAGCTGGCGGTGGAGTAAGCCAATACCAACTCATCTTTGAAGATGCGGATCAGCTTGAGGATCGAGAAGCCGAACAGGCGGGCGATCAAACCCAGGACCGCGAAGGCGAAGAACAGGATCGCGACGTAAACCAGGATCACCAGCTTGGCCAGCGGCAGCAGCGAGGCGAAGCCGAAGTTGGCGACCGTCACCGCGATCAGCGCGAATACACCGATAGGGGCGTACTTCATGATCATGTGGGTGACTTTGAACATGCTCTCGGACACGCCCTGGAACATGGTCACCAGCGGCTCGCGCAGCTCAGGCTTGAGGCTCGACAGCCCCAGGCCGAACAGCACCGAGAAGAAGATGATCGGCAGCATCTCGCCACGGGCAACAGCCGCGAAGATGTTCGAGGGGATCAGGTTGAGGATGGTTTCGATGAACGCATGTTCATGCTGCACTTCGGCGGCAGTCGCCTGGTACTTGGAGATATCCACGGTACCCAGGGTACTCATGTCGATGCCAGCGCCTGGGTGGAACAGGTTGGCGAGCAACAGGCCCACCACGATGGCGATGGTGGTGACGATTTCGAAGTAGAGGATGGTTTTGACGCCGATACGACCGAGCTTTTTCGCGTCGCCTACACCGGCGATACCGACGATCAGCGAAGAAATCACAATCGGGATCACGATCATCTTGATCAGGCGGATAAAGATATCGCCCGCCGGCTGCAACACATTGCTGATCCACCAGGCCTTTTCAGCACTGAAATGGTTGAGTACTGCACCGATTGCAATGCCCAGTACCAAACCGATGAGGATCTGCCAGGCGAGGCTTAGCTTTGCCTTCTTCATGTCATTACCCTTGCTTCAAGTGGACTTACGGCAAATGCGCCAGCTGCAACGCTCGAAAGCGAAAAAGTGTGTGCATCTGCCTCCATGGAAGGTCACCGCAGCGTGGCCGAAATGGCTTACTGGCAGGCGAAAAAAGGCGCAACTATTCCCATGCAAGGGAGCGACGTCTAATGCCGTAAACGCCTACCCCATGCCGAATCGGCATGGCTTTTTTTGAAATAATTTGTCCAAACGGTCAGTTCGTATCTGCCATTCCGGCGGGTGAATATGCCGTTGAGCGGCTAAATCAGGCTCGCGCAGAGATACTGGACGACTCGGATTGATTGGCAGAAATGTCTGAGAAATCCATCACCTAGCGCCAGAAAGATCCTATAGCGTCGATGAAAAATTCTCGATAGATGGTCACAACGACATACCCGGTAATGGTTGGCCAGAGGCAAAAAGCAAAACGGCGGCTATGAGCGGCATGAAACGCGGGGATGAGAGTCGTAAGCCCGCCGCAAGTTCAGCAAGCTTGAGGTCTTGTGAACTTGCGTCGCAGCTTTTCGCCTGACCCGGCCCTTGCGCAGGTACTCCCTGTACCCGTAGGTCACGCCGATCCTGATCGATCAGAGCAACCCGGCCCCCTGGTCATGCATCACTCAAGGAGCGATGCAAACAGAAAGAAGCACAAGGGCTTCCTTCTATGGACGCCAGCTCCGTCAGACGGAACCTAGTACCAATTCGGGTCTTTCTTGAGCTGCTCCATCAGCAGCTTTTGCATACCCTCGTCCGGCTTACCGAGAAAACGGTAATCGGCGTGCCGTGTCGGCGACTTGTCCGCTGGCAAACCAGCCGGGACTTCCACCAACATGGCGTAGGCATCTTCCTTGTCGAGGCTGAAGGCGACGATCAGGCGCTTGTTCAGGCAGGTGTCTGCGGTTTCGCAGAGCGGCCCGACCAAATACTTGTCGCCATCTTCCTCAACGGCATTCATTTGCTCGGCCGTGCCCGACAGGTTCATCACCCATTCGGGCAGGCGTTCCTCTTTCTTCACCACGTCTTGCCAGGTTTCACGGTACTGCGGATCCGCGCTGAGCAATTCGTTAGCCCGGGATTGGCCGTCATTGGCGGCCAAGGCAAGGCCACTGCCGCCCAACAGCAGGGCAGCAGCAAGGGCTTTAAAAGGCAGGCTGACCATATTCAACCTCGGCCTTTGCGACCAAAGAAGAACGAAGCGATAAACATCACCAGGAAGACCACAAACAGGATCTTGGCGATGCCGGTGGCGGTGCCCGCGATACCACCGAAGCCCAGGACTGCGGCCACAATGGCGATGATCAGAAATGTGATTGCCCAACTCAACATGGTGATTCTCCTTATGCTTCTATAGGGGTAACAGCAGTGATGCCGTGCAGTCGCTCAACATAAGCGACGTTTTTTGCCTAGAACACCCAACGGTCATGGGCCGGCAGTTCGTCCAGAGTGGAACCCTGATCTACCAGGCTCAATTGCGGGGCAGTCACATCGGCGCTGGCGCTGCCAATGGAACGGAAATGGGTCTGGGTCATGACGGGACGTTCAAATTGCGGGGCTGGCTGCGCACGCTCCTGCCAATGCTGCAACTGCTGGCCGGCAATCAACGTGACCATCAACGCCAGGCTGGCGAACAGGCCCTGCTGCAAGCGCAGCGGCGATACACGCAATTGGCTGAAGCTTTGGCGAGTCATACAGCATTACTCCCGCATTCTGATTATTCGTTCATGACGCTCTTGGGGGAGATATTGCAGAGTGCATGCCAGCTTTATTGCAAAATAAAACCTAATAAAATCAATAAGTTATACTTGATCGATGGAATCATCGCCTAGCATCCTGCACGATGCCTCGGTATAGGCCGTGCGAAATGCACGATGCCCAGTAGACGGAACCAGACACTTGGCGCGCACATCGAAGGGTCGAAGAGCAATAAGGCCTTAAAATGTCCGCAAACCACGTCTGTAGGAAGGCGCGCAGATAGCTGCACGAAGAAGCCTTTTATGAATCAGAATAAACCATGCAACTTGCCCGATTATTCCGGGACTAAACACCATCACATTTATAGTTAAGGAGTGCGGGACAGATGGATTCAGCCAAGGAACTTCAAGGCCGCATTCTTTTAGTGGATGACGAATCCGCGATCCTGCGCACCTTCCGCTATTGCCTGGAAGATGAGGGCTACACCGTCGCCACCGCGAACAGCGCCGCGCAGGCCGATGCCCTGATGCAGCGTCAGGTGTTCGACCTGTGCTTCCTCGACCTGCGGCTGGGCGAGGACAATGGCCTGGACGTGCTGGCCCAGATGCGCGTGCAGGCTCCGTGGATGCGCGTGGTGATTGTGACCGCCCATTCGGCTGTGGATACCGCCGTGGACGCCATCCAGGCTGGCGCCGCCGACTACCTGGTCAAACCTTGCAGCCCAGACCAACTGCGCCTGGCTACCGCCAAGCAACTGGAAGTGCGTCAGCTCTCAGCGCGGTTGGAAGCACTGGAAGGCGAAGTGCGCCAGCCCAAAGACGGCCTCGACTCCCATAGTCCGGCCATGATGGTGGTGTTGGAAACCGCGCGGCAGGTGGCCGGAACGGACGCCAACATCTTGATCCTCGGCGAGTCCGGCACCGGTAAAGGTGAGTTGGCCCGGGCGATACACGGCTGGAGCAAACGCTCGAAGAAGTCCTGCGTGACCATCAACTGCCCCTCACTGACCGCCGAACTAATGGAAAGCGAACTGTTTGGCCACAGCCGTGGCGCGTTCACCGGCGCCAGTGAAAGCACCTTGGGCCGAGTGAATCAGGCGGACGGCGGCACGCTGTTTCTCGACGAGATCGGCGATTTCCCCCTCACGTTGCAACCCAAGTTGCTGCGGTTTATCCAGGACAAAGAGTATGAGCGCGTGGGCGACCCGGTCACTCGCCGCGCCGACGTGCGCATCCTCGCAGCCACCAACCTGAACCTGGAAGACATGGTGCGCGATGGCCGGTTCCGTGAAGACTTGCTCTACCGCCTGAATGTCATCACCTTGCACTTGCCGCCGCTGCGCGAACGCAGTGAAGACATCCTGACCCTGGCTGACCGCTTCCTTGCCCGCTTCGTCAAGGAATACGCACGCCCGGCACGCGGCTTCAGTGATAATGCCCGCGAAGCGCTACTCAACTATCGCTGGCCCGGCAACATCCGCGAACTGCGTAACGTGGTGGAACGCGCCAGCATCATCTGCCCTCAGGAAAAGGTGGAGATCAGCCACCTGGGGATGGCCGAGCAACCGGCCAACAATGCACCGCGTATCGGAGCGGCTTTGAGCCTGGACGAGCTGGAAAAGGCTCATATCGGCGCCGTACTTGCGACCAGCGACACGCTGGACCAAGCGGCCCGCACACTCGGCATCGATGCGTCGACGCTGTACCGCAAACGCAAGCAGTACAACCTTTGAACAGGACTTTATGAAGCTCGCGATGAAACTGCGCACCCGGTTATTCCTGAGCATCTCAGCGTTGATTACCGTGGCTTTGCTGGGGTTGATCCTGGGCTTGGTCAGCGTCATGCAAATGGCCAAGACCCAGGAATCGTTGATCCGCAGTAATTTCATCACCCTGGACCTGGGGCTCAAGTTGCGTCAGAGCCTGGGCGACCAGTTGATCATGATGCTGGAGAAGCGTCCCGACCCAGACGCCCTGCAAGCCTCAAAGCAGCATTATTTCGATCTGTTGGACCAGGGCATCGCCCATGAACAGGTCGACGGCAAAAACCATGGTTTCAGCCAGGCACGCTCGGATTACCAGAATCTGCTCAATGCGTTTGACCAATCCCAACAGGCATCACCGCCTGCGGGCAGCAAGGAAAGGCTCACCGAAACCTTCAACATACTGCGCAACGGCTTGATTGCCGAACACAAGCGGGCGCTGGAAAATATCAGTACCAGTGAGCATAAATCCCGTGAGCGCGCGTTGTTGATAGCGGGCCTGCTCGGGCTGGTGGGGCTCGCGGTGCTGATCATCGGTTTCGTCACGGCCCATGGCATCGCCCGGCGTTTCGGTGGTCCCATCGAGGCCCTGGCCAAGGCCGCCGACAAGATCGGGCAGGGCGACTTTGAAGTCACGCTGCCGATCTCCTCCGCAGCGGAAATGAACCTGCTGACCCGCCGTTTCGGCATCATGGCCGAAGCGTTGCGCCAACATCAGGCCACTAACATCGATGAGCTGCTGGCCGGCCAACAGCGCCTGCAAGCGGTGCTCGACAGTATCGATGACGGCCTGTTGATGATTGATCGCCAAGGCTGCCTGGAGCACCTCAACCCTGTGGCGCAGCGCCAATTGGGCTGGGATGAGGAGCGGCTGGGTCAAGGGCTTGGCGAAGCCATGGGTCGCGCGGAAATGGATGAACAGCTGCAACTGGTGCTACGCGGCGGCAACCTGGAGCGGGCCCCGGATGATCTGGAGGTGGAAGTCGAGGGTGAGTTACGCCTGCTGACCTACAGCCTGACCCCGGTTAGCCATACACAGGGGCACATTCTCGGGGCCGTGATGGTGCTGCATGACGTGACGGAACAGCGCGCCTTCGAACGGGTGCGCAGCGAGTTCGTGTTGCGCGCCTCCCATGAGCTGCGCACCCCGGTTACCGGCATGCACATGGCCTTCGGCTTGTTCCGTGAGCGGGCCAAATTCCCTGCGGACTCCCGCGAGGCGGACCTGCTGGATACGGTCAATGAAGAGATGCAGCGCCTGATGCAGTTGATCAATGACCTGCTCAACTTCTCGCGTTACCAGAACGGCCTGCAAAAACTCACCCTGGGGACGTGCGATGTCACCGACTTGCTGGAGCACGCACGGGCCCGATTTGCTGAGCCTGCGAACGCCCAGCACATTGAGTTGCTGGTAGAAGCTCAACCTGAATTGCCACGGCTGTATGCCGACCAAGTGCAACTGGAGCGGGTGCTCGACAACCTGCTGGGCAATGCCCTGCGCCACACCGCCGAAGGCGGGCAGATTCGTCTGCAGGCACGACGGCATGGTGAGCGGGTGATTATCAGCGTCGAGGATAACGGCGAAGGCATTGCCTACGGCCAGCAAGGGCGGATCTTCGAACCCTTTGTACAGGTGGGCCGCAAGAAGGGCGGTGCGGGCCTGGGCTTGGCACTGTGCAAGGAAATCGTGCAATTGCACGGCGGCCGCATGGGTGTGTACTCGCGGCCGGGGCAGGGTACGCAGTTCTATATGGCATTACCCCTGTAGGAGAGAGCTTGCTCGCTCCTACCTGTACACCATCAGCGGTGATTCAAGGCCCGCAGGATTGCGGCACTTTCAGCATCCGGAGTGCCATCAAACAGCGATGGCCGGAAGCGCATCTGGAACGCGGCGATGACGTGCCGCGTGGCCACATCCAACTCGCCAGTCTGCGGCGTCTGGTAGCCCAGGCGCGCCAGCTCTTCCTGGAACCAGGTAATGCTTGGTAACTGCGCGGCGTACTGCACCTGGAACCGGGCCACTGCCTGGGCATCCGGCCACACGGCCAGACCTTCTGCCGCCAAGCGTTTCCAAGGGAACAACGGGCCTGGGTCCAGCTTGCGCAGTGGGGCGATGTCGCTGTGCCCGATGATGTTCTTGGGGTCGATGCCATTGCGCTTGCTGATGTCCTTGAGCAGCACGATCAGCGACTGCACCTGCGCTTCGGAATACGGGTACCACACACGCCCCGTGGGAGTATCACTGAACCCTGGGTTGACGATCTCGATGCCGATGGAGCTGGAATTGAGCCAGGTGCGCCCCATCCACTCGCTTTCCCCCGCGTGCCAGGCGCGCTGGCTTTCATCCACCAGCTTGTAGATGGTGCCGGAGGCGTCGTCGCCGATCAGGTAATGACTGCTGACCTGGCCATGGGTCAACAGCGCCAGGGAACGTTCAAGGTTGGTCGAGGTGTAATGCACCACAACGAACTGCACGCGGTTGTCGTGGTTAACCGAAGGATGGCTGGTGTTCAGGCGCGGGCCACTGGCGCAGCCGGCGAGCAGAAGAAACGCTAAAGCGATATACAAGGATTTCATGGCGAGAGGCATTACACTGAAAGACGATAATGCAACAGTGTAACGTACGGCTCACGGCCAAGCGGTCAAATTACAAAATGGAACATCTTTTATGCCGCCTGCACCTGATTACGTCCCGCAGCTTTTGCCCTGTAGAGCGCTTCATCGGCACGCTTGAGCGCCAGGTCACTGCGCTCGCCGGGTTGAAACTGCGCCACGCCCATGGACACCGTGATCGTTACCGGCTCACCCTTGAAGTGGAACGGGCACGCTGCAATAGCCTCACGCAATACTTCACCTACGGCCAAGGCATCCGCCAAGGCCGAGTCGGGCATTAGCAGCACAAACTCTTCACCCCCGAAACGCGCGATGAAGTCCGTCGGCCGCAGGCGCTTGCTCAGCACATTGGCGATGATCTTCAAGACTTTGTCCCCTGCCAGGTGACCGTAGCCGTCGTTGATGCGTTTGAAGTGGTCCAGGTCGAGCATGGCCAGCGACAGGCTGTTACCGCGCTGATGCCAGGCGTTGACTTCGTAATCGAGGCGTTCGCTCCACGCCGCACGGTTGGGCAACCCGGTGAGCGGATCGAGCAAGGCCTTCTGGCGTTGTACCTCCAGGTGCTCGCGGTAGCCCTGGGCCTCCTGCTCCATATGGGCCACGCGTTCAGCCAGACCTTTGAGGCGTGCGGCCACT
This sequence comes from Pseudomonas sp. FSL W5-0203, assembly GCF_001896155.1. Taxonomy (NCBI): domain Bacteria; kingdom Pseudomonadati; phylum Pseudomonadota; class Gammaproteobacteria; order Pseudomonadales; family Pseudomonadaceae; genus Pseudomonas; species Pseudomonas sp. FSL W5-0203. The sequence continues at coordinate 149,365 of NZ_MPOR01000010.1, read as the reverse complement.
TCCTGTTCGCGCAGGTCACGCTGTTGCTGGTGTTCATCCATGGTGCCGAGCAAGCCTTCAAGATGGCTTTCGAGCACCTGCTTGAGGCTGTCCAGGTCGGCAGCGTCCTGCACGCTGCTTTGCAGGCCGTCGACCTGCTCGCGAATCTGCGTGTCCAACTCCCGCGCGGCCAGGCTGCTGTCGGCGTGGCCCTCGCTGGCGACCTGCAGATGACCCTGGAATGCCTCGAGACGCTCGTTGAGCTGCTTGAGATAAGCCTCGAACTCATGCTGGCCACTGTCGGTGACCGCCAGCATCAGCACGGCCAGGTCATCCAGGATCGGCAGCAGTTCGTACCAATTCAAACCATGGGCGAGACGTTCACGCATCGCCTCGGCCTGGGGCTGGTGACGTTCAGGCAGGGAAAGGTCTTCCAGCAGGCCGAGCAAAGAGCCTTCAATGTGCTTGGCCACCGAACTATAGGACGGTTCAGGCGAATCAGGCAGGGCGTAGGTGCCGTCCGGTTGCAGTTCGTCGGGCTCGGGACCTTCCAGCACAGGGGGCAGCGACAGGCTGCCGATGGTGGTTTCATCCGGCGTTTCGACTGGAACCGGCGGCGGTTCGATAAAGGCGGCGAGTGCGCTTTCTTGAGCAGGCTCCGCAACCGGAGGCGCCTGCACGTCGGGTTCAGATAATTGCGCAGGCGCCGCAATCGACGGCAGCTCTGGAGCGTCGAATAACGGCGTGTCGCTGGCGACCTCTTGCCCTCCGGCCGCTGCAACAGGCGCAGGCTTCAAGGCCACGGGCGTAGGTGACAGCGGTGCAAAGGCACGCAAGGCTTGGGTCAATTCTTCCGATTGCGCAGGTTCTTCCGGTTCGGGCGCGGGTGTGGGCGCTGCAGGCTTTGGCGGTGCCAATTGCGCTGCCGGCAGTGGCTCCGCGTCAACCGGGAGCGCTTCACCGGCGGCCTCTTTACTACCGAACAGGCGTTGCAACAGACCCGGGCCTGGGCGTGCGGGTTCGCCTTCAGGCTCCAGATTATTCAGCGCCTGCCCCTGCAGGCTGCTCAGCTCACTGAGCAGCAGCGGTATCTCCCGCGCTTGCGCCACGCGACCATCGAGTTGCTTGGCGAAGGTTTTCAGCGGACGAGCCACCTCGCGGGGCAGCGGCAGCTTTTGCAACTGGGTGACCAAGGCGGTGAGCGCGGCGCTGATCTGGTCGACGCGGGTTTCGCGGCGCTGCTCCGAATCCAGCACGGCCTTTTCCAGGCGTGGCAGTAAAGCGGCGAGGGCAGCATCCATGTCGTCCGTGCGCACGACATCGCGCATTTCCTTCATGCATTGGTCGACAGCTCGGTCGGTGCCTTCGGCGGCCAGCGTGCTGCGCACCAGCCCGCGGCGCAGCAAATCGAGGCGGGCAGCCCAGCGGCGTTCGAGTTTGTCTTGTTGCTCGATGCTCTGGAGGTATTTCTCTTTCCAGCGCTGGGCGTCGTCGCTCATGCAAGGGGTCCGCGAGGGCCTGGGCTCAACGCGGGTAATGCATCAGCCGTGAGCGAACCCGGCAGACGAATCTCTACCGCGACCGGCAGGTGATCGGAAATGGGCTGCGCCAGCACTTGCACACTTTCCAGTGTGAGGCTTGGGCTGAGCAGGATATGGTCAAGACAGCGCTGCGGGCGCCAGCTGGGAAACGTGGCTTCGACTTGCGGCGCCAGTAACCCCAGGTCGCGCAGCGGAGAATTCTGCAGCAGGTCGTTGGCATGGGTGTTCATGTCACCCATGAGCACCTGGTGCTTGTAGTTGCCAATCAATTCACGCACGTAGGCCAGTTGCAGGTTGCGCGTACGCCCCCCTAGGGCCAGGTGCATCATCACCACCACCAAGGCTTCCGGGCCTTCGCCAAAACGCACAAGGATCGCCCCGCGCCCTTTGGGGCCTGGCAAGGGGTGATCTTCAATAGCCGTGGGTTTGAGGCGGCTGAGTACGCCATTGCTGTGCTGCGCCAGGCGCCCCAGGTTGCGGTTGAGTTGCTGATACCAGTACGGGAAGGCGCCCAGCTGAGCCAGGTGTTCCACCTGGTTGATATAGCCGGAGCGCAGGCTGCCGCCGTCGGCTTCCTGCAGCGCGACCAAGTCGAAGTCGCTGAGCAGGTCGCCGATTTTCTGCAGGTTACCGGTACGCCCCTTGTGGGGCAGCAGGTGCTGCCAGCCACGCGTGAGGTAATGCCGATACTTCTCGGTACTGTTGCCCACCTGGATATTGAAACTGAGCAGGCGCAAGCGGCTATCTGCCGGCAGGCCTGTGGACTCCAGGTGATGCTCGTTGACCTGCGGTTCATGCAGGCCAACGACACGCTCGGTACCCCAGCGGCGCATGGCGAGCCCCTTACTTGGCAGCGCGTTCTTTGGCAATCAGTTGGTCAGCAACGTTGAGGGTCGCTTCAGGACCACCGGTGCTGCCCAGGTCGAAACGGTATTTGCCGTTGACGATCAGCGTGGGAACGCCTTGCACGCCGTACTTCTGCGCGAGTTCCTTGGCCTGTTTGATCTGGCCCTGGATAGCGAAAGAGTTGAAGGTCGCCAGGAACTTGTCCTTGTCGACACCTTGAGTAGCAACGAAGTCAGCCATTTCGTCCGGTTTGGTCAGGCGCTTGCCCTGTTTCTGGATCGCTTCGAAGACGGCGTTGTGGACCTTGTGCTCAACACCCATGGCTTCCAGGGTCAGGAACAGTTGGCCGTGGGCGTCCCATGGGCCACCGAACATGGCGGGAATGCGACGGAAGTTAACGTCCTTGGGCAGCTTTTCAGCCCATGGGTTGATAGTCGGCTCGAACGCGTAGCAATGCGGGCAACCGTACCAGAACAGCTCCACCACCTCGATCTTGCCGGGTACCGCAACCGGAACCGGATTAGACAGCTCAACATAGGTTTTACCGGCTTCAAGCGGCACATCGGCAGCTTGTGCGGTCATGCCGAAGAGGCTGGCAGTGACGAGAGCGGCGCTGAGGATCAGATTACGCATGCTTTACTCCTGGACAAATAAAGTCGCCTCACGCGACCTTTGTTGTGACAGGTCTACGCGGACATGAGTTCGTTAGTGTAACGGCAGCGGCCACAAAAAAGGGCGGCCTGAGCCACCCTTTTTATGCTTGCATCGCGGGATTAATCGAGCGTTAACGCCCAGCCCCGTCAGTGCAGGCCCTGGATATAACTGGAGAGGGCTGCGATGTCTTCGTCGCTCAGCTTGCGAGCGATGGTGCGCATAGTCATGGCGTCCCCATCGTTGGCCCGGCCGGCTTCTTCTTTGCGGAAGTCGGTCAACTGCTTGGCGATGTAGGTGGCGTGCTGGCCGCTCAGGTGCGGGAAGCCTGCGGCAGCGTTGCCTGCGCCATTGGGCGAGTGGCAACCGGTGCAGGCAGGCAAGCCTTTTTCCAGGTTACCGCCACGGAACAACTGCTCTCCGCGGGCGACCAGTTTAGGATCGGCAGCTCCCACGCTGCCCTTCTGGCTGGCAAAATACGCCGCGAGGTCCGCCAGGTCCTGATCGTTGAGATTGGTCAGCAGGCCGGTCATTTCCAGCACCGTGCGCTTGCCGTCCTTGATGTCGTGCATCTGCTTGCTCAGGTAACGTTCACCCTGGCCGGCCAGTTTGGGGAAGTTCGGCGCCGGGCTGTTACCATCCGGCCCGTGGCAGGCACCACACACGGCGGCCTTCGCTTGACCGGCAGTGGCATCACCTTTGACGGGGCCCTCTGCAGCGACGGCAGCGCCTGTGATGCCCAAGGTCAACAGCAGACTCACGATCAGTTTGTTCATCAGCTAATCCAACTACGGCTAAGGGTTTAAGAGTTATCTACCGGGTTTACTCACCACCAAATCAATGACGGCCTGGTAATCCTCAGTACTGCAGTCCATGCACAAACCACGCGGCGGCATTGCCTTGAAACCCTGGGTCACGCACTGCGTCAGCCTGACCATGCAAACTCGGTTGATCCTGTGTAGCCTGAGCGCCGTAAAGCGGAATCAGGGCAGCAGAAGCGAGCAACCGTCGGTCCATACATCGACCTATTCAGGGTTTGAGAGCGTTTTGCGTTCTAATGCGCAATAAAGGTCTTTCGCTCCCGTGAACCTCATCCTTCGCTGGGACAAAGCACACACAAAATCTGCGGCATTATATACTGGCGCTACTGAAACGGAAACGACACCGCTTGCCGCACCCTTTCTCGGCACCGCCCACATCGGAAATCTCATGCAACTCAAGAACCCCATCCTCGGCCTGTGCCAACAGTCCACCTTCATGCTCAGCGCCGCCAAAGTGGACCAATGCCCCGATGACGAGGGCTTTGAAGTCGCCTTTGCCGGCCGTTCCAACGCCGGTAAATCCAGCGCACTGAACACCCTGACTCACGCCAGCCTGGCGCGCACCTCGAAAACCCCGGGCCGCACGCAACTACTCAATTTCTTCAAGCTAGACGATGATCGGCGTCTGGTCGACCTGCCGGGCTACGGTTATGCAAAAGTACCTATCCCGCTGAAGCTGCACTGGCAGCGTCACCTTGAGGCTTACCTGGGTGGTCGCGAGAGTTTGAAGGGTTTGATTCTGATGATGGATATCCGTCATCCAATGACCGACTTCGACTTGCTGATGCTCGACTGGGCTGTCGCCAGCGGCATGCCGATGCACATTTTGCTGACCAAGGCCGACAAGCTCACCTACGGCGCAGCCAAGAACACCCTGCTCAAAGTGCAGTCCGAAATCCGTAAGGGCTGGGGCGATACCATCACGATTCAACTGTTCTCCGCCCCCAAGCGCATGGGCCTGGAAGAAGCCTACACCGTACTGGCCGGCTGGATGGAATTGGCGGACAAGGGCGCAGAAATCGCCGAATAACTTTTCTGCGGGCAAAAAAAACCCCGGACTTCTTTTGGGGAGGGGAAGTTCGGGGTTCAAGTTCCGGACCGCTAGGGCGGGGTCCGGAATTATCTGCCAACACTTAACACAACATAGGAGCATTGAAGGGCTTCACCACCCATTCAGTAACTCTGAGTGGCAGTTCACAGGTTAAGTTCCGACAGGCTCAAAAAACTATTGGAAATAACTGACCCCCGTTTGCGCTCTAAACCGCTTCGCCACCACTGGCGATGATGGCAAAGCCGCAGAATCAGTGCGCCTCGTCCCAGTTATCGCCTACGCCTACGTCCACCACCAAAGGCACGTCCAACTGCGCCGCCGCGCTCATATGCTCGCGAATCTTCTCGCTGACCTGCGCGACCAAGTCTTCACGCACCTCCAGCACCAATTCGTCGTGCACTTGAAGGATAACCTTGGCATCCAGGCCCGACTCGGTCAGCCAGTTATCCACCTGCACCATGGCTTTCTTGATGATGTCCGCCGCCGTGCCCTGCATCGGCGCGTTGATCGCCGTGCGCTCGGCCGCCGCGCGCTCTTGGGGCTTGTTGGAGTTGATATCCGGCAAGTACAGCCGTCGTCCGAAGAACGTTTCGACATACCCCTGATCCGCCGCCTGGGCGCGGGTGCGCTCCATGTATTCGCGCACCCCTGGGTAGCGGGCGAAGTACACATCGATGTAAGCCTTGGCGGTCTTGGTATCGACGCCGATGTCCTTACCCAGCTTCTGGGCGCCCATGCCGTAAATCAGGCCGAAGTTGATCGCCTTGGCGCTGCGGCGCTGGTTGGACGTGACCTCATTCAACTCGACCTTGAACACTTCGGCCGCCGTGGCCGTATGCACGTCCAGGTCATTGCGGAAGGCGTTCATCAAGCCTTCGTCCTTGGACAAATGCGCCATGATCCGCAGCTCGATCTGCGAATAGTCCGCCGCTAGTAGCTTGTAACCCTTGGGCGCGACAAACGCCTGGCGAATGCGCCGTCCCTCGGCGGTGCGCACCGGGATGTTCTGCAGGTTCGGATCGCTGGAGGACAAGCGCCCGGTCGCCGCGACGGCCTGATGGTAGGACGTATGAATACGCCCGGTACGCGGGTTGATCTGTTCCGGCAGGCGGTCGGTATAGGTACTTTTGAGCTTGCTCATGCTGCGGTACTGCATGAGTACCTTGGGCAGCGGGAAATCATCCTCGGCCAGTTTGGCCAGTACTTCCTCAGCCGTGGATGCCTGGCCCTTGCCGGTTTTCTTCAGCACCGGCATGCCGAGCTTCTCGTACAGGATCGCCCCGAGCTGCTTGGGCGAACCCAGGTTGAATTCTTCACCGGCGATCTCGTACGCCTGGCGCTCCAGCTCGACCATCTTGTTACCCAGCTCGATGCTCTGGATGCCGAGCAGGTCCTTGTCTACCAGTGCGCCCTGGCGCTCGATGCGTGCCAGCACCGGCACCAGCGGGATCTCGATGTCCGTCAGCACACTGGCCAGGGTCGGGATCGCGGCCAGTTGCGCGTACAAGTGTTGATGCAGGCGCAAGGTCACGTCGGCATCTTCGGCCGCGTAGGGGCCGGCTTGCTCAAGGGCGATCTGGTCGAACGTGAGTTGCTTTGCACCTTTGCCGGCGATGTCCTGGAAGCTGACCGTGTCGTGGTCCAGGTACTTCTTCGCCAGACTGTCCATATCGTGCCGCGTCGCGGTGGAATTGAGCACGTAGGATTCAAGCATGGTGTCGAAGGCGATGCCGCGCACGGTAATGCCCTGGGCAGGGTCGCCGCCAATGGCGCAGTTGGCCAGGATGTTCATATCGAACTTGGCGTGCTGGCCCACCTTGAGTTTGGTCGGGTCTTCCAGCAGCGGTTTCAGGGCCAGCAGCACGGTGTCGCGGTCCAATTGATCCGGCGCGCCGATATAGGAATGGGTCAGCGGGATGTAGGCGGCTTCATGGGGCTGCACAGCAAACGAGACCCCGACCAATTGCGCCTGCTGGGCGTCGATGCCGGTGGTTTCGGTGTCGAAAGCAAACAACGGCGCATCGTGGAGTTTTTTCAGCCACACGTCGAAGGTGGCTTGGTCCAGAATGGTGGTGTAAACCGCCTCTACCGGTACCGATATAACAGCCTCGACCGGCATTTCGGCGGCAGGCGCAACTTCGCTCGCCGATTTGAGCTCGACACGCTTGGCATCGCGCTGGATCTCGTCGTACCAGCTTTTGAACTCAAGCAGCGTGTACAGCTCCAGCAGCTTTTCGCGATCCGGTTCGATCAGGTGCAAATCATCCAACCCGATATCCAGCGGCACATCGATCTTGATCGTCGCCAACTGATAAGACAGGAATGCCATCTCCTTATGCTCTTCCAGCTTGGCCGGCAGGGTCTTGGCCCCACGGATGGGCAGGGTCGGCACAATATCCAGCTGCTCATAAAGCTCTTTGAGGCCGCCATTGACCCCTACCAGCAAGCCAGAGGCGGTCTTGGGGCCAATGCCCGGAACGCCGGGAATGTTGTCGGACGAATCCCCCATCAACGCCAGATAGTCGATGATCTGCTCCGGAGCGACACCGAATTTCTCCTTAACGCCCTCGATGTCCATCGAGCTACCGGTCATGGTGTTGACCAAGGTAATGTGGCCGTCCACCAACTGCGCCATGTCTTTGTCACCGGTCGAGATCACCACCGGGCGGCTGGCGGCCGCGCTGCTGCGGGCCAGAGTGCCGATCACGTCATCGGCCTCAACGCCCTCGACGCACAGCAACGGGAAGCCAAGAGCGATCACGCTTTGATGCAGCGGCTCGATCTGCAGGCGCATGTCATCGGGCATGCTCGGGCGGTTGGCTTTGTATTCGGCGTACATCTCATCGCGAAACGTCCCACCCTTGGCGTCGAAAACCACGGCAAATGGGCTGTCCGGGTACTGCTTGCGCAGGCTTTTGAGCATGTTCAACACGCCCTTGACCGCACCGGTGGGCAGGCCTTTGGAGGTGGTCAGCGGTGGCAGCGCGTGGAAGGCGCGGTACAGATAAGAAGAACCGTCCACCAGGACGAGGGGCGCTTGGCTCATGAGCAGGATCAACCTTTTCGGCGGGTCAGGCGCTAGAATAGCCGGACCAATGAAAACAAAGGGACAAGGTTATCATGCGTACATTCAATCGCCTGCTGTTGACCGGTTTGATTGCACTCGCTCCGATGGCTGCCACGGCGGCAGACAGTGCCCCTGGAGGTGATCCGGAAGTTACCATTCGCACGGAAGGCGACAAAACCATCCAGGAATACCGCCAAAACGGCTTTCTGTACGCAATCAAAGTCACCCCGAAGGGCGCACCACCGTACTTTCTGGTACGTGCGGACGGCACCGACGCGAACTTCATCCGCTCTGACCAGCCGGATATGCTGATCCCGTCATGGAAGATCTTCGAATGGAAATGATTTCTTAATTTTAACCGGCGCTGCCCACCGCAGCGCCCGTAACGGCAGTTTTAACCATGTCTGTGTTCACCCCCCTGGCTCGGCCCGAGCTGGAAACCTTTCTCGCCCCTTACGGGCTCGGCCGCCTGCTTGATTTCCAGGGGATTGCCGCCGGCAGCGAAAACACCAATTTCTTTATCAGCCTGGAACAGGGTGAATTCGTCCTGACCCTGGTTGAGCGTGGCCCGGTGGCAGAAATGCCGTTCTTCATCGAACTGCTTGACGTGCTCCACGACGCCGATCTGCCCGTGCCGTACGCCCTGCGTACCACCGACGGTATCGCTTTGCGCGAACTCAAGGGCAAACCGGCCTTGCTGCAACCGCGCCTGGCGGGCAAGCACATCAAGGAGGCCAATGCGCAGCATTGCGCCCAGGTTGGCGAACTGCTCGGCCACCTGCACTTGGCCACCCAGGGCGAAAAGGTACTTGAACGCAAGACCGACCGCGGCCTGGCGTGGATGCTCAGCGAGGGCGCGCAGCTTATTTCGCACCTCAACGAGGCCCAGCAACGCCTGTTGCGCGATGCGCTGGCCGAGATCGACGCTCACAAGGCTGACATCCTCGGCCTGCCACGAGCGAATGTGCACGCCGATCTGTTTCGCGATAACGCGATGTTTGAAGGCACGCACCTGACGGGCCTGATCGACTTCTACAACGCCTGTTCGGGGCCGATGCTCTACGACGTGGCAATCGCCTTGAATGACTGGTGCTCGGATGCCGATGGCGTGATTGACGGTCACCGTGCCCGGGCGCTGCTGGGCGCTTACGCGGGGCTACGAGCGTTTACCGCGAAGGAAGCCGAGCTATGGCCGACCATGCTGCGCGTGGCGTGCGTACGGTTCTGGCTGTCCCGGCTGATCGCGGCCGAGTCATTTGCCGGGCAGGATGTGTTGATTCACGACCCGGCTGAGTTCGAGCATCGCCTGGCGCAGCGTCAGCAGGTCACGCTCCATCTACCGTTCGCGCTTTAAAAGACCGACTCGGTCAATGTGGGAGCTGGCTTGCCTGCGATAGCGGTATCGACTGACACACCGCTATCGCGGGCAAGCCCGCTCCCACAGGGGTTTTGTATTGCCTGTCAGAGCGACTCCAGGCAACCGGCCAGATCATTGCCGAGTTTTTCCAGCACCTGCTCATAACCCTGCGCGGTAGCCGGCGTATAGCCACCCAACGCATCCAATTCCGCCAACTTCACCGGCAACCCGGCCACCAGGGTTTCGGCCAAGCGAGGTCGCAACGGCGGCTCGCTGAACACGCAAGTCTTGCCCACGTCCTGCAAACGCGCGCGCATCGCCGCTACGTGCTGCGCGCCCGGCTGCACTTCGGCGGCCACGCTGAACACGCCAGCATGCTTCAAACCGTACGCCTCTTCGAAGTAATCAAAGGCTTCGTGGAACACGAAGTATGGTTTGCCATCAACGCCCGCCAAACGCTGCTTCAGGCGCGCATCCAGCGCGTTCAGGCGTTCTTCGAAGGCCTTCGCATTGCTCTGATAACGCTCGGCATTGGCTGGGTCGGCAGCGCTCAGATCGGCCGCCATCCGAGCGGCGATCACACGTGCATTGACCGTGGACAGCCACAGGTGCGCATCCACACTGCCTGGGCGGTGATCGTGGTCATGTTCGTCGGCTTCATCGGCATGTGAATGGCTATCTTCGCCGAAGATGCGCAGTTTCATGCCTGGCAGGTCCTGCACGGCCACCGTTGGCGCCGTACGGCCTTTGAGCACACGCGGCAAAAACGTTTCCATGTCCGGCCCGATCCAGTACAGCAGGTCCACCGACTGCACACGCCGTACGTCGGATGGGCGTAAAGCGAAGTTGTGCGGCGACGCCCCCGGCGGCAGCAATACCTCTGGAACAGCCACGCCGTCCTGCACGGCAGCGGCAATCAGCTGCAACGGCTTGATGCTCGTCAGTACCTTGACCTCGGCCTGAGCGGCACCCGCAACGAACAAACTGGTGACAAATACGACAAAAACGGGAAAAAGTCGGGACACGATGACCACTCGATGGCGTAGGAACGGGTAACATAATAACGTCTCTATCAAATATCTGTCGCCGCTCATGCCTAAAACACCGCTTGCCAGCCGTCCCCACGACCACTCTCACTGCGTGCACACCGCATTGTCAGAGGCCGACACCCTGTGCGCAAAGAAAGGCTTGCGCCTGACTGCCTTGCGTCGCCGGGTGCTGGAGCTGGTGTGGCAGAGCCACAAGCCTTTGGGCGCGTACGACATTCTGGGCGTCCTCAGCGAGCAGGACGGCCGCCGCGCCGCGCCGCCCACCGTTTACCGTGCGTTGGATTTCCTGCTGGAAAACGGCCTGGTGCACCGTATCGCCTCGCTTAACGCCTTTGTCGGTTGCAACCACCCGGAGCACGCGCATCAGGGCCAGTTCTTGATCTGCCGCGAGTGCCACGCCGCCATTGAGCTTGAACAAAAAAGCATCAGCGACGCCATTATCAAAAGCTCTGCCGACGTCGGCTTCAAGGTCGAAGGGCAAACGGTCGAAGTGGTCGGCCTGTGCGCAGGCTGCCAGGGGGTTTGATGAGCAATGCGTTAATCCGCCTGGAGCAGGTCGGGGTCACGTTCGCCGGGCAAAACGTGCTGGAGAACATCGCACTGAGCGTGGAGCCGGGTCAAATCGTCACCTTGATCGGCCCCAACGGCGCTGGCAAGACCACCTTGGTGCGCGCCGTACTCGGGCTGCTCAAGCCCCACAGCGGCACGGTTTGGCGCAAGCCCAAGCTGCGCGTGGGCTATATGCCGCAAAAGCTGCATGTGGACCCGACATTGCCGCTCTCCGTATTGCGCTTCCTGCGCCTGGTGCCTGGCGTAGACCGCGCCCGCGCCCAGGCTGCGCTTAAGGAAGTCGGCGCCGAACACGTCATCGACAACCCGGTGCAAAGCATCTCCGGTGGCGAAATGCAGCGCGTGCTGCTGGCCCGCGCCCTGCTGCGCGAGCCCGAGCTGCTGGTACTCGATGAACCCGTGCAAGGTGTCGATGTCGCCGGCCAGGCCGAGCTGTACAGCCTGATCACCCGCCTGCGCGACCGCCATGGTTGCGGCGTACTGATGGTCTCCCACGACTTGCACCTGGTCATGAGCACCACCGACCAAGTGGTCTGCCTCAACCGCCACGTGTGCTGCTCCGGCCACCCGGAACAGGTCAGTGGCGACCCGGCGTTCGTGGAGCTGTTCGGCAAGAACGCCCAGAGCCTGGCGATCTACCATCACCACCATGACCACGCCCATGACCTGCATGGCGCCGTCGTCGATACCCCCCACGTTCATGGAGATAGCTGCAAGCATGGCTGATTTTCTGCTCTACGCCCTGCTGGCAGGCTTGGCTTTGGCACTGGTGGCGGGCCCATTGGGCTCGTTCGTGGTGTGGCGACGCATGGCCTATTTCGGCGACACCTTGTCCCATGCTGCCTTGCTGGGCGTGGCCATGGGCTTTCTGCTGGATGTAAGCCCGGCCATCGCCGTGACCGTCGGCTGCCTGCTGCTAGCCGTGCTGCTGGTGACCCTGCAGCAACGCCAGCCACTGGCTTCCGACACACTGCTGGGCATCCTTGCGCCCAGTACCTTGTCTCTGGGCCTGGTGGTGCTGAGCTTCATGCATGAAGTGCGCATCGACCTGATGGCCTACCTGTTCGGCGACCTGCTGGCGATCAGCCCGACCGACCTGGCCTGGATCCTCGGCGGCAGCGCTGCGGTGCTGGCGTTGCTGGTGGCCCTGTGGCGCCCGTTGCTGGCGATCACCGTGCATGAAGAACTGGCCAAGGTAGAAGGCTTGCCCGTCGCAGGCCTGCGTATGGCCTTGATGTTGCTCATCGCCGTGGTGATTGCTGTCGCGATGAAGATTGTCGGCGTATTGTTGATCACGTCGCTGCTGATCATTCCAGCCGCCGCCGCCCAGCGCCACGCTCGCTCTCCGGAGCAGATGGCGATTGGCGCCAGCCTCCTGGGGATGCTTGCAGTGTGTGGTGGCCTGGCGCTGTCCTGGTTCAAGGACACACCGGCCGGGCCGTCGATTGTGGTTACGGCGGCCGCCCTGTTTCTGCTGAGTTTTGTCCTGCCCCGTCGAGGGGTGTAGACTTGCTCGCTTTTTGCGCAAATAGAGAGTCGCAGGAATGAAGCCGTTCACCTCCCGTTATCTGCTCCTTGCCGCATTTTCACTGCTGCTGGGCGCCTGCCAAAGTACGCCACCCGCTGCCCCCCAGGCTCCGGATCCGCGGGCTGCGGCCATCGCGCAGCTGGAACAAAACCTGGCCAGCAGCGAATTGGCCACCGCCGAAGACCAGCTGGCTGCATTGCAGGCCCAATCGCCCAATGACCCGGCACTTGAGGCCTACCAGCGTCAATTGGCCGAAGCCTACCTGCAACGCAGCCAGATCGTGTTGCAAAAAGGCGACGTCAACGCTGCCGCCACGGCCCTGAGCCGCGCCCGCGCCTTGATGCCCAAGGCCCCTGCGCTGACCGGTGGCGTCAACAGCGCCATCAGCCATGCGCGCAAAGCCGAATTGGACCAGGCAGAAGCTGCGTTGAAAGCCGCTGAGGCCAAGCCTGCCGCCAAGGTCATCGACCCGGCAGCGCCGAGCACCACCGTGGCGCTGAACCTTGCGGATGTTGAAGACATGCGCCATCAGTTGGACGCCATCGCCACCGATGTGGTGAATTACCAGTGCGACGTCAGCATCCAGGTGCCACGCACCCAGGATTACCCGTGGCTGGCCACGTTACTGACCAAGCGGGTCAAGCGGATTGATTCGGGGTATGACCTGAAGATTCACCGGCAAATCCTGAAACATATTCCGGCGCAGGTTGTGCTGATTCCGCGCAAGGCGGACTAAAAGCATCGCAGGCAAGCCAGCTCCCACATTTGAACAGTGTGGGAGCTGGCTTGCCTGCGATGACGACCTAACAAACAACCGATAAGTTAAGCCGGAATCGCCTTGGATTTCGGCTCACGCTCCCACACCCGATGCTGGGCAATCGCCGCAAAAAACGCTTTGAACGCCTTGGCATCCGCGCCCACGATCAACCCCGCATCCTCCTCCAGTTTCAGCAGGTCCAGCAACGGCTTCACATCGCTGGCTACCGCAATCGCCTTCAGGTGTTTGTAGGCTTCCAGTACGTAATGCAACGCCACGCCATCACCGCTCAGCGCCTTCACGGACTCTTTGCCACCCGGGATAAACACTGCGTCGAAGGCAATGGACGGCATGCCTTCCATGGAGGCGTCGACCGGCAGCGTCTTGCCCTGCGCGGTGGTTACCGGCGCCGAAGTAGGCCCCAGCAACTTGGCATGGGCGCCTTCAGCTTCAAGCGCGGCTTTTAACGCGTCAATGGCCGCACCATCAACGCCGTTGGCTGCCAGAATCGCCACTTTGCGCGTTTTGATATCACCCGATAGCAAATTCACCTGGCTCAAGGCTGGCGATTCTTTCAACGACGTTTCACGTGCAGGCACGGTGCCCTTGGTCGGCGCCGGCAAGCCGAGGTTCTGCGCAACGCGCTTGGCCAGCTCCAGGTCGATATTGGCCAGGATCTCGTTGACCTGGCGCGCACGGATGAACTCGCGCTCCACCTTGCCCAGCTCAAAACTATAGGCCGCGATAATGTGCTCTTTCTCGTGGTGGCTCATGCTGTTGTAGAACAGCGTCGCCTGGGAGAAATGGTCACCGAAGGATTCGCTGCGCTCACGTACTTTGTTGGCATCGACGCGCTCGTAGTAGGACTCAAAGCCACCATCGGTAGGACCAGCAGGGGTTTCTTTCGGCCAACCACCATCAATAGAGTTTGGCTCGTAGGACGCACGACCCTTATCAATCACGGTGCGATGCTGAGCGTCGCGCTGGCCGTTATGGAAAGGCACGACAGGCCGGTTGATTGGAATCTCATGAAAGTTCGGCCCGCCCAGTCGGCTGATCTGGGTATCGGTGTAGGAAAACAGACGGCCCTGCAGCAATGGGTCGTTGGTGAAGTCGATGCCCGGCACGATGTGGCCCGGGCAGAACGCAACCTGCTCGACTTCAGCGAAGAAGTTGTCCGGGTTACGGTTGAGCACCATTTTGCCCAGCGGCGTGATCGGTACCAGTTCTTCTGGAATGATCTTGGTCGGGTCGAGCAAGTCGAAATCAAACTTGTGCTCGTCTTCTTCGGCCACGATCTGTACGCCCAGCTCCCACTCGGGGTAATCGCCGCTTTCAATCGCTTCCCACAGGTCACGACGGTGGTAGTCCGTATCTTTACCGGCCAGCTTTTGCGCCTCATCCCATACCAGCGAGCAGGTGCCGACTTTTGGACGCCAGTGGAACTTCACGAAGCTGGACTTACCTTCGGTATTGATCAAACGGAAGGTGTGTACCCCAAAGCCCTGCATGGCGCGCAGGCTTTTTGGAATGGCGCGGTCGGACATGGCCCAGATCACCATGTGCGCGGATTCCGGTTGCAGCGAAACAAAGTCCCAGAACGTATCGTGGGCCGAACCGCCGGTAGGAATCTCGTTATGAGGCTCGGGTTTCACCGCGTGGACGAAGTCAGGAAATTTGATCGCATCCTGGATGAAGAACACCGGCATGTTGTTGCCCACCAGGTCGAAGTTGCCTTCGTCGGTGAAGAACTTCACGGCAAAACCGCGAACGTCACGCACGGTGTCGCCGGAGCCACGCGGGCCCTGCACCGTGGAAAAACGCGCGAACACCGGGGTTTTATGCTCAGGCGTGCGCAGGAAACCTGCCTTGGTCAGCGCCGAATGGTCGCCGTAGCTCTGGAAATAGCCATGGGCCCCCGTACCACGGGCATGCACGATGCGCTCAGGGATGCGTTCATGGTCGAAGTGCGTGATCTTTTCACGCATGATGAAGTCTTCCAGCAGCGACGGGCCGCGAGCGCCGACTTTCAGGCTGTTCTGGTTATCGGAAATTTTCACGCCCTGGTTGGTGCGCAGGGCCTGGCCGGTTGCATCGGAACGGAATTCTTCCAACGCCTGCAGCTTGGCGTTGGTGTTGCCACGGTCCAGGGTATCAGTGCCCGCGAGTTCACTCTTCGGCGGGGTGGCTGGCTTCTTGGTACTCATCAGTCAAAACTCCTTATTCAAAGTGGCCAGAGCGGTCCCCGGCTCGTTTGAGCAAAACCCCAGGCACGGCACCTGGGAAATCGAGTTGCTTAAGTAGTGACTGACGCGGTTTTGCACCGTTCCTTTTTTATGACCTTTGATCGCGTTATTGCCAAATGACTGGATGAATACGAAATAAATGCTAAGAAACGCTATACGGACAGGCTAAAATGCGCGCCCGGCTAACCGCTGATCCCTTTTCAATGCGCCCCACAAGGTTCGCTACGTGATCGAGTTTCAAAACGTCCATAAAACCTACCGCGTCGCCGGTAAGGATATCCCCGCCCTGCACCCCACCAGCCTGCGCGTCGCCAACGGCCAAGTGTTCGGCCTGATTGGCCACTCGGGTGCGGGTAAAAGCACACTGCTGCGCCTGATCAACCGCCTGGAAGAACCCAGCGGCGGGCAGATCACGGTCGACGGTGAAGAAGTCACCGCCCTGGATGCCAACGGCCTGCGCCGCTTCCGTCAGCAGGTCGGGATGATCTTCCAGCACTTCAACTTGCTGGCGTCCAAGACCGTGGCCGACAACGTCGCGCTGCCGCTGACGCTCGCCGGTGAACTGTCGCGCAAGGAAATCGACCAACGTGTGGCTGAGCTGCTCGCCCGCGTCGGCTTGTCGGACCACGCCAAGAAGTACCCGGCGCAGTTGTCCGGCGGCCAGAAACAGCGCGTCGGCATCGCCCGAGCCCTGGCGACCAAGCCAAAAATCCTGCTTTGTGACGAAGCCACCAGCGCCCTCGACCCGCAAACCACGGCGTCGGTCCTGCAACTGCTGGCCGAGATCAACCGCGAGTTGAACCTGACCATCGTGTTGATCACCCATGAAATGGACGTGATCCGCCGCGTATGCGACCAAGTCGCGGTGATGGACGCGGGGGTGATCGTCGAGCAAGGCTCGGTGGCCGACGTGTTCCTGCACCCCAAGCACCCGACCACCAAACGCTTCGTACAAGAAGCCGAACAGGTGGACGAAGGCGAGCAGCGCGACGACTTTGCCCATGTGCCAGGCCGTATCGTGCGCCTGACGTTCCAAGGGGACGCGACCTACGCGCCACTGCTGGGTACCGTCGCACGGGAAACCGGTGTGGACTACAGCATTCTTGCCGGTCGTATCGACCGCATCAAAGACATCCCTTACGGGCAACTGACCCTCGCCGTCACCGGCGGTGACATGGAAGCTGCGTTTGCACGCTTCACCGCCGCAGACGTTCACATGGAGGTGCTGCGCTGATGGACGTGTTCCTGAGTTTCTTCGCCAATATCGACTGGTCTGAAATCTGGCTCGCCACCGGCGACACTATGACCATGCTGTTCGGCTCGCTGTTCTTCACCGTGCTGCTGGGCCTGCCTCTGGGCGTGCTGTTGTTCCTGACCAGCCCGCGCCAGCTGTTCGAACAAAAAGGCCTGTACGCGCTGTTGTCGCTGATCGTGAATATCTTGCGCTCGCTGCCGTTCATCATTCTGTTGATCGTGATGATTCCGTTCACGGTACTGATCACCGGCACGTCGCTGGGTGTTGCCGGTGCGATCCCACCGTTGGTCGTCGGCGCTACGCCATTCTTTGCGCGCCTGGTGGAAACCGCACTGCGCGAAGTGGACCGTGGCATCATCGAAGCCACCCAGGCCATGGGCGCCACCACCCGCCAGATCATCACCAATGCCCTATTGCCCGAGGCCCGCCCTGGCATCTTCGCGGCGATTACGGTGACGGCTATTACACTGGTTTCCTACACCGCGATGGCTGGTGTGGTCGGTGCTGGCGGCCTGGGCGACCTGGCAATCCGTTTTGGCTACCAGCGCTTCCAGACCGATGTGATGGTGGTCACTGTGGTGATGCTGTTGATTCTGGTGCAAATTCTGCAAACCGTCGGCGACCGGCTGGTGGTGCACTTTTCTCGTAAATAACGGCCATTGCCGGCACGTAGCCGGCAGATGCCCGAACAAGGAGCTTGCTGGATGAAAAAACTACTGGTTGCTTTCGCCGCTGTGGCTGCGTTTTCCGCCCACGCCGAGACCATTACGGTCGCTGCTTCGCCGGTGCCTCACGCCGAAATCCTCGAATTCGTGAAGCCTGCCCTGGCCAAAGAAGGCGTGGACCTGAAGGTCAAAGTCTTCACCGACTACGTGCAGCCGAACGTACAGGTGGCTGAAAAGCGCCTGGATGCCAACTTCTTCCAGCACCAGCCGTACCTGGATGAATTCAACAAAGCCAAAGGCACTCACCTGGTGAGCGTCGGCGCTGTGCACCTGGAACCTCTGGGCGCTTACTCCAGCAAGTACAAAAAACTGGCCGACCTGCCTGACGGCGCCAACGTGGTGATCCCGAACGACGCCACCAACGGCGGCCGTGCGCTGTTGCTGCTGGCCAAGAACGGCCTGATCACCCTGAAGGACCCGACCAACATCCTGTCGACCATCAAGGACATCACCGGCAACGATAAAAACCTGAAATTCCGTGAACTGGAAGCCGCTACCTTGCCACGCGTGCTGACCCAGGTCGATCTGGCGCTGATCAACACCAACTACGCCCTGGAAGCCAAGCTGGACCCATCCAAGGATGCCCTGGTGATCGAAGGCAACGACTCGCCTTACGTGAACATCCTGGTAACCCGCGAAGACAACAAGGATGCAGACGCGGTGAAGAAGCTGGTTGCAGCCTTGCACACGCCTGAAGTGAAGAAATTCATCGAAGAGAAGTACAAAGGCGCGATCAAGCCAGCGTTCTGATCTCTCCTGATCTGATCGTTCCCACGCTCCGCGTGGGAACGCCTCTTGTGAAGCTCTGCGTCACGCTTGGGGACGCAGAGCGTCCCTAACTGCATTCCCACGCAGAGCGTTGGAACGATCATCAGGTGCTCACTTGCGCTGTAGCAACCCCGGCAACTGCGCCACCAGCTTCTGGTTGTTCAATGGCGCACGAATAAACCCACGCTGAGTACCATCCGGGCCGATCAGTGCCAGGTTACCGCTGTGGTCGACGGTGTAGTTCGGCTTGCTGGTATCCGCCGGAATGAAGGGAATGCTCACCGCATTCGAAACCTTCTGTACATCCTCCACATTCGCGCCAGTCAGGCCTTGGAACTGTGGGTCGAAGTAACCCAGGTACTGCTTGAGCTGCGCCGGGGTATCGCGGTTCGGATCGACGCTCACCAGGATCACCTGCAACTTATCCACAGCCTCTTTGGGCAGTTCGCTCTTGATCTGGCGAAGCTGGGCGAGGGTGGTCGGGCAGATATCCGGGCAGAAGGTGTAACCGAAAAACAGCAGGCTCCACTTGCCCTTCAACTCATTGACCACCACCGGCTGACCTTCCTGGTCAGTCATGGTCACCGCTGGCAACTGGCGGCTTTGCGGCAGCAGAATGATGCCGGCGTCGATCAGCGCAGTGGGGTCGCCCTGGCCTTTGCCCGAGAGCACTTTGTTGACGGTCAGGCCCATGATCAACGCCACCAGGGCCACGAGGATGAAGACGGTTTTTTGAGTTCGAGTCATAGGTTCAACAATAAGTAGTGGTCTACGAGCAGGGCGATAAACAGCAGCAGCAAGTACCAGATAGAGTACTTGAACGTGTTGATCGCCGCGTGCGGCTGGCTGCCACGGTACAACACCCAGGCCCATTGCAGAAAGCGCGCCCCCAATACCAGCGCAAAGCCCAAGTAGAGCAGCCCGCTCATGTGGATAACGTAGGGCATCAGGCTCACCGCCAGCAGGGCGAAGGTGTACAGCAGGATATGCACCTTGGTGTAGTGCTCGCCATGGGTGACCGGCAGCATCGGGATGTCGGCCTTGGCGTATTCCTCTTTGCGGTGAATAGCCAGGGCCCAGAAGTGTGGCGGAGTCCAGGCGAAGATGATCAGCACCAGCAGCAAGGGTTCGGCACTCACATGCCCAGTGACAGCCACCCAACCCAGCAGCGGCGGCGCCGCACCGGCCAGACCGCCGATGACAATATTCTGCGGCGTCGCTCGCTTGAGAAAGCCGGTGTAGATCACCGCATAACCCAGCAGCGAAGCCAAGGTCAGCCAGGCCGCCAGCGGGTTGGTGAACACCAGCAGCAGGGCCAATCCTGCAATAGCCAGGAACAACGCAAACGCTAACGCAGCCATCGGCGAGACACGCCCCTCAGCCATCGGCCGCTTGTGAGTGCGCGCCATCACGGCATCAATCCGTCGATCCACTACATGATTGACCGCCGCCGCGCCGCCGGCACACAGGGCAATGCCGAGGTTGCCGAACACCAGCACTGTCCAGGGCACACCGGCGCGGGTGGCAAGGAACATGCCCACCAGCGAAGTGATCAGCATCAGCACCACCACTTTGGGCTTGGTCAGCTCCAAATAGTCACGCCAGATCGCCCGGTCGCGACGTGCGCCGATCACGGCCGCCATGGCAGTTCTCCTTTAAGGGTGATCAGGCCTGACACCTGTTTGCGCGGGATAAAACGCCAGCCGAACAGGCGCGGGTGACGCACCCGAACCAGGCTGGTGCGCGCGTGATAATTGACCAGCACCAGCGTCATCAACAACGTTGCCCCGCCAGCGTTGTGCGCGACCGCCACCGGCAGCGGCAGGCCGAACGCCACATTGCTCACCCCCAGGCAGATCTGCGCGGCCAGGGCGATCAACAACAAGCCGGCCAGGCGCGTCATCCCCACTGCCCGCAGTTGCCAGGCCAAACCGAGCAGCACCAGCGTGACCAGCACGGCGCCGATGCGATGCGTCAGGTGGATGGCGGTGCGCGCTTCGCTGTCGAGCTGGCCCCCCAGGTAATTGGGGCCGATGTGCTGGGTCAGGTGAAAACCATTGGCGAAGTCCGCTGCTGGCCACCATTGGCCATGGCAGGTGGGCAAATCGACACAGGCCACCGCCGCGTAGTTGGAACTGACCCAGCCGCCCAGGGCGATCTGCCCGATCACCAGCACCAGCCCCGCCGTCGCCCAATATTGCAGGCGCTTGGGCACGACCAGCGCCGGTAGTACGCCGGACAGCCGCAGGCTCAGCAGAAACAGCAGGCTCAAGGTCGCAAAGCCGCCCAACAGGTGCCCTGTGACCACTTGCGGCCAGAGCTTCAAGGTCACGGTCCACATGCCAAACGCCGCTTGGGCGAACACCACCGCCAGCAGGAACAGCGGCAGCTTCACCGGCTGGCCCGGATCGCGTCGATGACGCCACGAACGCGCCGCCAGCAGCGCGATCAACAGGCCCAGGCTGCCCGCGAAGTAGCGATGGGTCATCTCGGCCCAACCTTTGTCGGCCTCCACTGGCGTGCCGGGAAAGTGCAACTCGGCATGGGCCAGTTGGGCTTCGCTTTGCGGCACGCTGATAAAGCCATAGCAGCCGGGCCAGTCCGGGCAGCCGAGACCGGCGTGAGTCAGGCGGGTATAGGCGCCGAGCAGCACGACAAACAACGCCAGAAGCGTGGCAAACAGCGCGAGGCGAAATCCAGGCTTGGCCATGAGGGTGCCCTTATCCGATGTTCGACAGTTTCAGCAGCAAGCGCAGATCGTTGAGCAAGTCCTTGCCCTTGACCTTGGCGTCGTAGCGCAGCACCAGATTGCCGTGGGGGTCGACGATCCACAATTGCGCATCGCCAGGCGCGGCAGCGTTCCTGGTAAAGGTCGACACATCCAGCGGGTAGCGCTGCAGTTGTGGATATTCGGCTTTGAGCTTGGCCTCGTATTCGCTGCTCAGCGGTTGCGCGCCGGCCAGGGCATGGCTGGCACGGGATGCATCACGGCCAAGACTGATCTGCAGCTGGCGCGCCAGGTAGACCAGTTGCTGGCAATCGGCAGCACAGGCGGTGGGGGCGGTGACCAGCAGTTGCCAGCGCTGTTCATCGGCCTGCACGCCGATGTCGGCGCGGGTCTGGCCGTTGCCAATCAGTTCGCCGTGATAGCTGCGGCTGTCCGGCACCCAGAACTGCAATTTGTACATGAAGGTGGCCAGCACCATCGGGCCGATCACCATCATCAGGATCAAAATCAGCTGCCAGCGCCCCTTGCGCCGATCAGGCGTGTCAGATGTGCTGGGTGGATTCATGACCGCTCCCATGGGGCTTCTCCTTTTTGTTATGCCATCCGAGGTAGAGGTAAAGCGCCAGCAACGCCATGGCCATGGCGAACCATTGCACAGCGTAGGCCAGGTGTTTTTCCGGGCCCATGGCGACCACAGGCCAGCTGGTTTCGTAGGTACCGGGGCCCGCTTCGGCACGCAGCTCATAGGCAAAGCCACTGCGCCCCAGTTCGCCCCACAGGGCGGCAGGGTGCAGCGCGGTCAGCAGGCGCGGCCATTGCGTGCTGGCCGGGTCGGCATGCAGTTGGAAGGTCTCGCCGGGGGCGACGTACACCCAGGCGTCGAGGTTCAGCGTCTGTTCAGGGGTAGTAAAGGCGGGCGCGATACGCCGGTCCGGCCAGGGCAGCCAGCCGCGATTGAGCAACAGCCACAGGCCGCTGGCCTGGTCATGAAAGGGTTGCAGCAACTCGACACCGGCCTTGCCGTCACGCATGCGGTTATCCAGCAATACGCTGTGTGCACCATCCAGTTGCCCGCGAAGGTGAACGCGACGGAAGGCTGGATCAGCCATGTCATTGAGCTGAGCACTGCTGACCGGCTCGGCGGCGCGGCGCTCGGCATAACGGTCTACCAACAGTTGCTTTTCGTGCCCGCGGGACAATTGCCAAAACCCCAGGCCCACCATCAACGGCAGCAACACCAGTACCACCAGCGTCGGCGCGATGCCCGGGCGAAAGCGTTGCATGGCACTGGCTATACTCGATCTCATCGCCCCTCCCCAATTAGCCCGGAGCCAGACCATGCTCAAAGCCGCCATTGCCCTGATGCTGATCGCGACCGTCGTGAGCCTGTTCAGTGGCTTGTTCTTCCTGGTCAAGGACGAGGGCAACTCCAACCGCCTCGTCACTGCCTTGACCGTGCGTGTCACGCTGGCCGTGATCACCGTGGGCTTGATCGCCTGGGGCTTTTTCAGCGGCCAATTGGTCTCTCATGCGCCGTGGTAAGCGGCGTCACAGCACATAGACAAAGAAAAACAGCCCGATCCACACCACGTCCACAAAATGCCAATACCAACTGGCCGCCTCGAAACCGAACTGGTGCTCGGCATTGAAATGCCCGCGCAGGATGCGCATCAGCATCACAAACAGAATGATGGTGCCGATGGTCACGTGGGCGCCGTGAAAGCCCGTGAGCATGAAGAACGTCGCGCCGTACACGCCTGAACCCAGGGTGAGGCCCAACTCTTTGTAGGCGTGGATGTATTCCTCGGCCTGGAATCCAAGAAACGCCAAGCCCAGCAGCACGGTGATCGCCAGCCAGACTTTCAGCGCACCACGATGGCCTTTGCGCAGGGCATGGTGGGCAATGGTGATGGTCACGCTGGAACTCACCAGCAAGATGGTGTTCACCAATGGCAGGCCCCAGGGGCTGATGGTGCCTTTGGGCGCAGGGTAGAGCTTAGGGTCGGGGTTGTTCAGCAGGGGCCAGGCAAACTCAAAGTTCGGCCACAGCATGTGGGCAATGCCCTTGGGCCCCTCGCCCGCCAACCAAGGCCCAGCCCAGACGCGCACGTAGAACAGCGCACCAAAAAAGGCAATGAAGAACATCACCTCCGAAAAGATGAACCAGGTCATGCCCCAGCGGAACGAGCGGTCCATCTGCGCGCTGTACAGCCCGGCGCGACTTTCCTTGATCACCGCGCCAAACCAGCCAAACAGCATATAGGCCAGCAACAAACCGCCGACGAAAAAGATCCACGGCCCGTGGGATTCGGGCCGCGCGGCCTTCAAGTCGTTGAACCACACGGCCAGGCCATACACGGTGACCAGCAGGCCAATCGTGGCAATTATTGGCCATTTGCTTTGCGCTGGTACGTAGTACGTATCATGAGTCGACATGTATTCGCTCTCCTGATTGAGGGGGCAAACAGTAGCTAGCCCCCGGTCCTGACGGCCACGGGCGGCTGGCGCGCAGTGATATCGAACAGCGTGTACGCCAGGGTCAAATGCTTCACATCCTTGGGCATCGCGCGGTCGACGATGAAACGTACGGGCATCTCAATGCGCTCACCGGGCTGCAACACTTGCTGGGT
Organism: Pseudomonas sp. FSL W5-0203; assembly: GCF_001896155.1. Lineage (NCBI taxonomy): Bacteria > Pseudomonadati > Pseudomonadota > Gammaproteobacteria > Pseudomonadales > Pseudomonadaceae > Pseudomonas > Pseudomonas sp. FSL W5-0203. The sequence goes on along the minus strand of NZ_MPOR01000010.1, from coordinate 125,796 downwards.
GAAGCAGAAGCATTCGGTCTTGTGGAAGTACATCGCCGCTTCGGCCGGGGAAATGCTGGGTATCGCCTGGGCTGTCATCGGCTTATCGGTGGGGTTGTAGGCCACGAACAGCATCTCGTTGACTGCACCGGGGTTGACCACAATCTCATCGGCCTTGGAGTGGAATTCCCAGACCATGTCGATGGCGTTGGTGGACAGAAACTGCACCCGCACCTGGCGCGAGGGGTCAACCATTTGCTCACCCTCGTACTGCCCGGCGGTCTTGCCGTTGATGCCGAACGCCTTGCACATCACGTCGTAGATCGGCACCAGGGCGAAGCCGAAGGCGAACATTGCCAGCACCAGGATCAGCAGGCGGGTGACCAGGCGCTTGAGCGGTACGGAGTCAGCCATAGCGCCCACCTGGCTTTGGACTTTCTGTGGGAGCTGGCTTGCCTGCGATGAGGGCCTGAGGGCTGGTAGATTCAGCGCCTGACCTACCGCCATCGCGGGCAAGCCCGCTCCCACATGGGGAGTATAGGGAGGGCTTCATTTGACCTCCGGCGGCGTCGTGAAGGTGTGATACGGCGCGGGTGAGGGCACGCTCCATTCCAGGCCCTCGGCGCCATCCCACGGCTTGGCCGGCGCAGGCGGGCCGCCACGGATGCACTTGATGACAATGAACAGGAAGAAGATCTGCGTGGCGCCAAACATGAAGGCACCAATGGACGAGACCATATTGAAGTCAGCGAACTGCAGGTTGTAGTCCGGCACTCGGCGCGGCATACCGGCCAGCCCCACAAAGTGCATGGGGAAGAACGCCATGTTCATGCCCACGAAAGACAACCAGAAGTGCAGCTTGCCCAAGGTTTCGTCGTACATATGGCCGGTCCATTTCGGCAGCCAGTAGTAGGCAGAAGCGAAGATCCCGAAGATCGCGCCGGGCACCAGTACGTAATGGAAATGCGCCACCACAAAGTAGGTGTCGTGGTACTGGAAGTCCGCCGGGGCAATCGCCAGCATCAGCCCGGAGAAGCCGCCGATGGTGAACAGGATCACAAAGGCCACCGCAAACAACATCGGCGTCTCGAACGTCAGTGAGCCTTGCCACATGGTGCTGACCCAGTTGAACACCTTCACGCCCGTGGGCACGGCAATCAGCAGGGTGGCGTACATGAAGAACAGCTCACCCACCAGCGGAATGCCCACCACGAACATGTGGTGCGCCCACACGATGAACGACAGGAACGCGATGCTCGCGGTGGCGTAGACCATCGAGGTGTAACCGAACAGCGGCTTGCGCGAGAAGGTAGGGATGATCGAGCTGACGGCGCCAAAGGCCGGCAGGATCATGATGTACACCTCGGGATGCCCGAAGAACCAGAACACGTGCTGGAACAGCACCGGATCACCACCACCGGCCGCACTGAAGAAGCTGGTGCCAAAGTGAATGTCCATCAGCATCATGGTCACGCAGCCCGCCAGTACCGGCATCACCGCGATCAGCAGGAATGCGGTGATCAGCCAGGTCCACACGAACAGCGGCATTTTCATCAGGGTCATGCCCGGCGCACGCAGGTTGAGGATGGTGGCGACCACGTTGATCGCGCCCATGATCGAACTGATGCCCATCAGGTGGATGGCAAATATAAAGAACGTCACGCTTTCCGGCGCATAAGTGGTGGAGAGCGGGGCGTAGAAGGTCCAGCCGAAATTCGGCCCGCCGCCGGGCGTGAACAAGGTGGACACCAGCAACAGGAACGCCGCCGGCAACAGCCAGAAGCTGAAATTGTTCATGCGCGGCAGGGCCATGTCCGGCGCGCCGATCATCAACGGGATCATCCAGTTGGCCAGGCCGACAAACGCCGGCATCACCGCGCCGAATACCATGATCAACCCGTGCATGGTGGTCATCTGGTTGAAGAACGCCGGCTGCACGATCTGAAGGCCCGGCTGGAACAACTCGGCGCGGATCACCATGGCGAACGAGCCGCCGAGCAGGAACATGGTGAAGGCGAACCACAGGTACATGGTGCCGATGTCTTTGTGGTTGGTGGTCAGCACCCAGCGCATCAAGCCTTTGGCGGGGCCGTGGGCGTGGTCGGCATGACCGTGGTCGATCACAGTGCTCATGGCCGTTCTCCTGCAAGCGAGTGAGCGGGGCGATTCAGGGCATTGGCAATGAAAGTCGTCATTTGCTTTGGGCCTGTTTCAGAGCCAGCACGTCTTTGGGCGTGACCATGTCGCCTTTGTTATTGCCCCAGGCGTTACGCTCATAGGTCACCACGGCGGCGATATCCACTTCAGAGAGCTGCTTGCCGAAGGCTGCCATCGCGGTGCCGGGCTTGCCGTGATACACGATGCTCAGATGGTCTTTGGCCGGCCCGGTGGCGATTTTCGAGCCCTTGAGCGCTGGGAACATCGGTGGCAAGCCTTGGCCCTCGGCCTGGTGACAGGCCACGCAAGTGGTGTGATAGACCTTGTCGCCACGTGCCACCAGTTCGTCCAGTGTCCATTCTTTGGAGGTCAACTCCTTGAGCTTGGCGGCCTCCTCCTTGCGCTCGCCCAGCCAGGTGTCGTAGTCGGCCTTGGACTTGACCTCCACCACGATGGGCATGAAGCCATGGTCCTTGCCACACAGTTCGGCGCACTGGCCACGGTAGATGCCGGGCTTCTCGACGCGGGTCCAGGCCTCGTTGACGAAGCCAGGGATAGCATCGCGCTTGACCGCAAAGGCCGGCACCCACCAGGAGTGGATCACATCGGCAGCGGTCACCAGAAAGCGCACCTTGGCGCCCACCGGCAATACCAGCGGCTGGTCGACTTCCAACAGGTAGTGCTCACCCTTGGTGGCCTGGTTATGGATCTGCTCGGCGGGGGTGGCCAGGTTGCTGAAGAACTCCACATCCTGACCCAGGTATTTGTAGTGCCACTTCCACTGATAGCCGGTGACCTGGATATCGATATCCGACTCACTGCTGTCGTAGATGTTGATCAGGGTCTTGGTGGCCGGAATAGCCATGGCCACCAGGATCAGCAAGGGCACCACGGTCCAGAGGATTTCCACGGTGGTGCTTTCGTGGAACTTGGCCGCTACCTGGCCCGTGGACCGACGGTGCAGGATCATCGACCAGAACATCGCGCCAAACACGACGATGCCGATCACCACACAGATCCAGAAAATGGTCATGTGCAGGTCAAACACAGCGTGGCTGACTTCAGTAGCCCCTGGCGCCATATTCGTAGTCCAGGCGGCGTGCGCCTGGCCGAATACCGACCACAACAGGAGGCCCATCCAAACGTGTGGATGTCGCGTCATTGCGGGTTCCCCTTTATGTTTCTTGTTATCCCGCCGGTTTGCACCTGCGGCGAAGGGAGCGGCTTCCATACTGCTTACAACCGCCAAGCCTTGCCTGCGTCATGCAGTTGGGCGTCATCAGCTAATTGCGTACAAAATCGAGTATAGACAGCCGTAGCAACCCCGCAATGTGTGGGGGCAAATGAATAGAAACAGACAGACGGAGCCCGTAAAATAGGCAGCGGAATCGTTTATCCGACGAACGATGGCATTTCGATATAACCCCTGCCTATAACCATGAAATAATTATGACAAATGCGTCTTAGGCGCTCGTATAAACGAACTACCTTATCTTCTCCCTTTTCCTACGCCTGCTTCACTGGAGCCCTCATGAACACCGCCGCATTGCGCGAGCAGATTTCCCGTGCCCATCAACACGAAGCCAGCACCGGCCAGCTCGTCAGCCAGCTGAAAAAACAAGTGCCGCACCTGCATTCGTCCATCGCCCTGGCTGACGGTGATCGCAACATGGTCATGACCCGTTTTGTGACCGCTTACATCGACCTGGTTCCTGATTTGCTCGACGCCGCCAATGACGTGGCCCGTGAGGCCGGGATTGAAAGCCAGATCAAACCGGTACTGAAAATCGCTGAACATTTCTTCCTGCAGCCGCCAGCGATTCTGGCCGGACACGACGGCCTTGATGGCCTGCTGGATGAGGCCTACCTGGCGCATCGCCTGGTCGAAGAAGTGAACGATCTGTATATCAAGCATTTTGGCCAGCCGTTGATTCCAGCGGATACCACCGTGGCCAACGTGATCGCCCATCAACTGATCGGTGAAGACTTCGCCAACCAATTGGATGAAGCCGTGCACCTGGCGGTGGATGAGATGCTTAACGAGGAAAGCTTTGCGCTGGAGTCGGTCGAGGCCTATCGCGAACAGCTCAAGAGCCCGCAGACCGAAGCGTCCTGGAAGCGCTGGCCATGCCTGTCGCGCCAGCTTGGGGTTGAGCTGTCGCTGGATCAGCCTGCGTAGACTTCAGATCCGATAGGGATCCAATGTGGGAGCCGGGCAAGCCCGGCTCCCACAGTTTTTTGAGCGGTCAGGCAGGCGCTGAGCCGATCCCCACCGTTGTCCGCACCCGACCTTCCAGCCGACGCTTCAACCCACGCGCCTCGATCACCAACGTCGAGCCCTTGGCCGCGTTGGCCCGGCCCCATTCTTCTAGCAACTCCAGGCAAGAGTGGTCGATGTAACTCAAGTTGCTCAACGGCACATGCAGGGTGGTCCCCGCAGGCACCGCCGACAACACCTGAGTCAACGCCGGCACCTTCAGAAAGGTCGCCGCCCCCGTCAAACGCAGCTCCATCTCACCTTCCTGGGGCAGGTCGATCAGGCTGACTTTCAGGCGCGAGGCCTTGAAGGCCAACTTGAGCAATGTGAGCCCGAAACCCACCAGCACGCCGGTCAGCAAATCGGTAAAGATGATTGCCAGGGCGGTGGCCGCATAGGTGAACATCGGCATCCGCCCATAGCGCCCCAGCGCCTTGAACGCCTTGACGTCTACCAGCTTGATCCCGGTGTATACCAGCACACCCGCCAGGCTCGCGACCGGAATGCTCTGCAGCACGCTCGACAGCAAAAGCACGAAACCCAGCAACCACAGGCCATGGAACATCGCCGACAGACGCGTGGTAGCACCAGCCTGGACGTTAGCCGAGCTGCGTACGATCACGCCGGTCATTGGCAATGCACCCACCAGGCCGCAGAGCATGTTGCCCACGCCTTGGGCCGACAATTCCTTGTCGAAATCGGAACGTTGACCACTGTGCATACGGTCCACCGCTGCGGCAGACAGCAGGGTTTCGGCACTGGCAATAAACGCCACGGCGAATGCCGCGATCAAAAGCTGTGGATCTGCCAGGTTCAGCAGGTCGCTGGGGCGCAGCCAGTCGATAGCGTCCGCCAGGTTTTCCGGGACTTCCACGCGCTTGACCTGCAACGCCAGCACCAGGCTGGCGACGGTCGCCAGGCCCACGCCAAGCAACGCGCCAGGCACAAACCGCAGTTGTTGCGGGCGGAATTTGTCCCACAGGTACATCACCAACATCGTCGACAGGCCGAGTACGCCAGCCTGCCAGCCGAGACCGCCGCCGAAGGTAGGAATCGCTTCAGCCAGCGCTGCCGGGAAGCCAGCCAGGTTATCCAGCCCTGACGGCTTGGGCGCGCCGTCGAGCATCACATGGATCTGCGACAGCACGATCAACACGCCAATGCCGGCCAACATGCCGTAGACCACCGCCGGCGCGGTAACGCGAAACCAGCAGCCCAGGCGCAAACGCCCGGCCACCAATTGCAGGAAGCCGGCCAGCAACAGGATCGGCCCCAGCATCAGCATGCCGTGCTGGCGCACCAGTTCGAACACCAGTACCGCCAGACCCGCCGCCGGGCCGCTGACTTGCAGCGGCGAGCCGGCCAACCAGCCCACCACCAAGCCGCCGATGATGCCAGTGATCAGGCCTTTGGCCGGCGGCATGCCGGACGCAATCGCGATGCCCATGCACAGTGGCAAGGCGACCAGAAAAACAACCACCGAGGCGAGCAGCTCCCGTGGCAATACAGCTTTCAATTGAGCAGCACGCATGATGACTCTCCCGAGGCATTCGCCGGGCGCGGTAAAGCCTGGCTGCATCCATGGCAGCCACCGCATTACCCGGCAGGGAAGTGTTTTAGAAGCGCGCTTTAGGCGTCGCTGAAGGGATCGGCTCGGTGCCGTTCAGCGGTCGGAACGCCGCTTTGTCCGCATCGTAGGCCCGGATTTCGCTGGTCTCGATGTTGTAGATCCAACCATGGATAAACAAATGACCATTGGCCATGCGCGAAGCCACGGAAGGGTGGGTGCGCAAATGTTGCAGTTGGGCGATGACGTTTTCTTCGGTCAGCACCGCCATGCTCTCGCCTTCGTTGGCGCAGTCGCAGTTGTCATGGACCATTGTCTTGGCGACCTCGGCGTGACGCAACCAGGCCTTGACCGTTGGCATCTTCTCCAGGCTGTCGGGGTTGAGCACCGCACGCATGGCGCCGCAGTCCGAATGCCCGCACACGATGATGTGCTGTACGCCAAGGGCGAGCACCGCGTACTCGATAGCGGTGGAAACACCACCGTTCATCTGGCCGTAAGGCGGCACCACGTTACCGACGTTACGGGTCACGAACAGGTCGCCTGGGGAGCTTTGGGTAATCAGCTCGGGCACGATGCGCGAGTCGGCGCAGGTGATGAACATCGCCCGTGGGCTCTGGGCGGTGGCGAGTTTCTTGAAGAGTTCTTCCTGCTGGGGGAAGACGTCGTGATGGAAATGCAAAAAGCCGTCAACGATATGCTGCAGCGCTGCATCGGCGGATTCCGCCACCTGAGGGGCTGAAGCCGACGCAGCCAACGGCTGTTTATCCTTGTCACTCATGATTCATCCTCTTGATCAATGCAGGGGAGGGTTCAGGTCAGTTCGACGCCATGGCGGTGAAATAGTTGTAAAACAAGCACCGGCCAGGCCGCCGACTCATCAGTCACTCGCTGAACAAGGTAACCGTCGAAACTTAACTCAAACTGAATGAACCGCTCTAGAACGCGGGTTTCAGTGATATCAAAACGCGACTATTCCTACAGCAAAGGTGCGTGTCTCTCCATCAGTCTACAACAAAGCCATCTGCCTGCCCGGTGGGCAAAACACCGTGCAATCGAGGTTGAACCCTTCCCGCCGATTCAGCCCCAGGCGCTTGATTGCCTTGCTGAAACGCTGCGCCAGCAAATCGGCAAACGGCCCCTCACCACGCATGCGCACGCCAAACCGGCTGTCATACACCTCACCCCCGCGCACCTGGCGCACCAGGCTCATCACATGGGCCGCACGCTGGGGGTAATGGGCCGCCAACCACTCCTCGAATAACGGCGCCACCTCCAACGGCAGGCGCAGCATCATATACGCCGCGCTTTGTGCGCCGGCCGCGTGAGCTTCGGTAAGCAGGCTCTCCAGCTCGCTGTCGTTGATCATCGGGATCATTGGCGAGCACAGCACGCCCACCGGGATACCCGCGTCGCGCATTACCCGAATCGCCCGCAGCCGTGCCTTGGGCGCTGCGGTGCGCGGTTCCAGGATGCGCTTGAGCTCATCGTCCAGGCTGGTGAGGCTGATCATCACCGCCACCAGGCGCTGGCGGGCCAACTCGGTCAGCAGGTCGAGGTCGCGCAGGATCAGCGAGCCCTTGGTGATGATCGTCACTGGGTGGCGGTAGCGCAGCAGGACTTGAAGGGTTTGCCGGGTGATCCGGTATTCGCGCTCGATTGGCTGGTACGGATCGGTATTGGAGCCCAGGTTGATCGGCGCACACACGTAGCCCGGCTTCGACAACTGCTGTTCCAGCACATCGGCCGCGTTGCTCTTGGCAATCAATCTGGTTTCAAAGTCCAGCCCGGGCGACATGTCCCAATAGGCATGGCTGGGCCGTGCATAGCAGTAGATGCAGACATGTTACGCTATACGTTCCATTGCACCGGGTTGATTAAAAAATGACCAAAAAATGCTTTCCCTACGTTCGCTTTTCCTCGACCCGGCAAGAAGACGGCAGCACCAGAACCCGCCAAAACGAGCTTATAGACGCTTTCGTCACCAAGCATGGCTTGGAGGTGGATCGACACCTTGAAGACGCTGGTACGTCAGCTCACCGGGGGAAAAACGCCAGTGCTGAAGGCGTGTTAGGTCAGTTTTTGCGTCAAGTGAGAATGGGCGAAATCGACAAGGGTTCGTATCTCTTGATTGAAAACTTCGACCGGCTCTCGCGTGACAAAATTGTCCGCAGTAACAAAATTTTTTCCGATCTCCTTTACGCCGGTATCAAGATCGTCATTCTTGATAAAAACAAAATCTATGATGCTGATAATCTAGATTTCGGGGATTGGATCAGTGCCTTAGTAGAGTTTGAACGAGCAAACGCAGAGAGTGAGCGAAAAAGCGACTTTTCAAGCAAAGCATGGAAATTTAATCGCGAAAAAATGCGAAACGGTGAAATCGTCACTAAAAAGGTGCCGACTTGGTTAAAAGTCGAAAACAATGCTTTTGTCATTGACCAAGTAAAAGTCGAACGAATTAACACGCTTTTCAAGCTTTCATTGTCGAAAGGTCTACAAGAAGCAACGCGAGAATATAACGATCTTTATAGTGAAAAGCTCGCTATTCACCAGACACAATACCTATTGTCTAATCGTAAACTGATTGGCGAGCATTCCCCGCAAAAAATCCATTATGACGAAGGTGGACAACTAAAACGTAAAGACGAAGGCGATGCCATACCGAATTATTACCCCGCCGTTGTCGATGAAAAGCTTTTCTATCAGGTTCAAGAAGTAATCAAATCCCGTAGACCTTTCGCGGGTAGATACTCTAATCAACGATATAACGTTTTTCGTGACCTGATTTATTGCAAATGGTGTGGCGGCACCATCCGCTATATGAATAAAGGTGAAAGGGATTATTTCATTTGCACCAATTCAATGACCGGAAAATGCGATCTAAATAGCCATTTTGGTCAATTGTCGATCCGAGGTAAAAAATTATTTGGCATGTTCTTCGCTTTCACAGATGGTTTGAATGTTTCGGCTTTGCTTGAAGAAAACACACAGGCCGAGGAACTGAAAACACAAATCATGAAAATGGAAGCGAATAGAGATCAAATCACTAGTAGGCTTGACGACTTCAAGATCGACGTTAAAAACATGATTATGAGCGGTAAAACCATACCATCTACTTACAACGAGTTGATCGCAGAACTAGAAAGCAACCGCACCCATATAGATCGAGAAATCGAAAGCGAAACTAAAAAACTTGATTTGATATACATGTCTGAAAAATCGTTTTCAGGTTTGAAATCGAATGACATTAGCGAAATAATTTATGATCGCTCTGATGAAGCCATTGAAAAACGTGTGAGATACAATAGCGAGCTGAAAAAGATAATTAAGCATATTCGTATAGATTATCTAGAAAACGCCCTTGAAATCGAATTCTTTAACGGCGTCCAAAGGTTTATAGATCAAGATGGCAACACCGGGGATCAAATCATAGGTTTCGAGCCACCAGAATTTGAGCCAGAAGATGAAGAACGCTTTGATCTTAAAGCTGGCTATCAATCACAAGAATAACCGCACCGCAATAAAGTCTATCCATCAAACGTATAAAAGAGGCTGTCATTAATTTGATAGCCTTTTTTTATGCAGTCTAAAAATCACACGGTAAAAGAGCACATAAATAATCTAATCATCAAACGTTTTATGTCGGACACTTTTCTGTCATACAGATATGTCGGACACTATTGAAAACATTAAAATATATGATACAACTTTTATATAGGCTTCTAAAAGAACAGGCAAGCAATGGAAACGTCCGACATTTAACTTCGTTAAATTTGTCGGGCACAAAAAAACCTTCGGTCTTTTTTGTTCCGTTTCCTTCTTGATTTTCGCACTTCGTTTGAAAATGGTAAGGCAAAAGCAAGTCCCTGCAATGCCTTCGGACATTACAGAAAAATAAACTTAAACATGAGGAAAATTATGAAAGACAAAAAAGACACTAACGTATTCGACTTTGATGCACACAAATCTAAGAAGCCAAATAGCTCAGCAGGTGAAGATCTAGATCAACTATACAAACTAATTAACGGACTTAATGAGGGAAGCGTATTCAATTTGAAAGAAGGGGTAGTAGAAGAAATATTATTAGGTAGTGACGACCATGAAAAAATCAAGTTTATCACTTATCTTCTTGGCGAGGTTTTTACACACGACCTGATAAAAGATGAAATCAAATTACAATGTATGGGTGCCTTCACCTATGGATTAAATGTAATTATTCATGGTGATCTCGAAGGTGATGACGTTTCGAAAAGCTAATGATCCACCAACGAACAACAGGCCCCGGCCTTTGTTCACCAAATTAAAAACACATCGATCAGGAGAAACATGGCACAAGATAAAGTATCAATAAGAATTTCAAAAGAAGACATGCAAAAATTCAACGAACTCGCTTTTAGTCTTTCAATGACTAAAACAGCAGTAATCAAAAAAATCGTTAACGATGGCTTTGCTCAAACTGTCGAAATCACCAACGACGATCTTCTCGCTTCTTTTTCAAAAATCGAAAAAATGCTCGAAGGCATTGGGAACAATGTTAACCAGATGGCGAGGAAGGTGAACGCTGGCGGCAGGTTCACAGAGCAAGACAGTAAAACACTTGAACAAGTATCTGACCGCTTTGAAAAGCTCTATGACTTCGTTGCAACTAAAACAAAAAAAACAGTAATCAAAAAAAGAGGTTCAAAATGATCAGGGACGTAAAAAGCAAACTCCCTGACAATGCTGCGACCACTCGCACAATGAATTATATTTTAGAAAAAGCCGAGTTGGTTGGCGGTAGTGAAGAAAAATTTGACAACACCAGCATGGAAGAATATGCGGAATTCGGGGCGAAGAAATTCAGGCAGGTTAACAACAAGTATCAATCTAAAACTGGCCGAACTCAGGAAATAGAAGCAGTACATGAAATCATCAGCTTTCACACTGATGATAAAGTTTCGCCTGAAATAGCCCGTGATTTGGCTTTAACCGTTTGGCGTAACGTTCTTGACTTAGATAATCGAAAACACCGTTGGGCAGTTCATACTGACACCGATGAAATTCACGTTCATCTTGTATGGAATAAAAGAGACAACAAAGGAAACCTTTACACTAAGCATAACGATTTTGCTTTATTTGAAAAAGCTTGTCAGGAAATCGAAGAAGAATACGGGTTAAAAGTCGTTGAAAACAGAAAGTCTTTAAATCCCGGAATGCCTACAAGTCCAAAACCATCGAACGAATATAGGCTTGAAAACCGCGGCATTAAATCCGAGAAGAAAAAATTTAAAGAGGCTGTAAACGCTGTGACTGAAATGGCCATTACAGCCGGTGAGTTCCTTGAGTTCCTCCATGCTGACGGCTTCACCTTGATCACCAACGGCAACAATGCGTACTCAATGGAGAAAGACGGCCAGATCTTCAAAGCCTCTGAGGTTGGAGCTTCTTACAAAGCTCTTAAAGCCCGTTTTGGCGACGATCCCCTGTTCTCCGACACGCTTGCAAGTCTTGGAGTAAAAACGGCTCCTATACGTGAAATGGGCAGCGTTGGCGGCGATTTTCATGATGAGCAATCAAGCATCACCGAAAAAAGGATCAAGAAATCTAATCGCGTCCTAGATACTCGCTTCGATACCCCTGATGGTCATGATTTCTATTATAAAGGGACGAACAAGAAAGCTTTTGAATACAGCGATCGCACGGCCACTTTCAACACCACCAGCCCAATGGCGATTAAAGCGGGCTTGCAGAAGCTCACAGAGAGCGGCAAACCCCAAACCCTGCACTTAACAGGAACGCACGATTTTAAGCGTAATGCGTGGCTACAATTCCAAATGATGGGACTAGACCAAAAAGGGTATTCATTAAGTGGTTTTACACCTAACGCCAACGATAAAGCAGAGCTTGAAAAATTTAAGCTTGAAAATCCAGCGTTTAAGAAGCCGGTTGAAGCGATTAGCGTTACATCTTCACCGACTAATAAGCCAGCTAAAAAGCCAGCTAAAAAGCCACATCCTACAACACCTGTTAAAAAAGCGGTGGATCATCTTGAAGATCCTAAATCAAAAAGCTTTATACCTCCTGTAAATGCTGACGATGATACGAAAGCCAAAAGGCTTGGAAAAACCGGGGCCGTTGGTATAGCCGATGGACTTGTTAAGACTGCTGATGTATTCGCAGTGCATGATGCCGCAGGTTCGATGAATGAAAAACTTTCTGAGATGCGTGTTCTTGCTGCACAAGCTAAAAACAGTCAAAGCAGTTCCGAAAACGAAGCTTATCAAAACGAAAAAAGAAGAAGGCAGCAGTTAAGACCAGATTAAAAAAACGCCTTATGGCGTTTGTTTTTTCTTAGATTTCATCATGAACATTCACCAACTGGGATCGTTGCTTATTTCAAATCAATTTCAAGTAAAGCAACTCTAATTTTAACGCCCTAATGCGGTGATAGCGGTCGAACATTGCGGCTTTTCTTTCATCGCTTGGGATCATCTGGTCATTCTTGTAAGCGTCGAATTCTTTTTGTAATGAATATATTCTAATGCTGAAATGTTCAAGCATTGCTCTGCAATATTCTTCGTTCATATTATCCCCCCGTTGATTTATTTTGCTTGTCGAAATCAAAAGCACATACATTGTTTTTTCGTCGTATGTTTCATATACATTAAATGACTGTTTTGCTTCACCCATAAACGCCGAATTTTTGCATAGTTCCGGCTTTCCAATATTGAGATAACATTGGCCTTTATAGGCCATCATTCCGAAATCTCGACCATACTTAATAGGGACGGTTATAACTCCATCGTTACTCATCATTTCAATTTCATGATTATCCGCAAGTGACTGAACTGCGACCCTCGTTTCATCGCCCGACGAACAAACACAAATTTTGAATTGTTCATCTATCTTTTTAATAGCATCGTGAGATTTAAAACCGTGCAACATTAGCGAAGCGTAATCCTTGTTTCTTTGCTCTCTGCATTTGCTATCGCTCCACCATGCAGGGTCATCAGCAAAAGAAGCGTTGACTGATAATAAAAGCGTTAAAGCGGTGATTAAATTTCTTACATTCATTTGCCCTCTGATCGATGTTAAACCGTTGGCGGTTTTGGGTTCATTTTTGGTGCTGGATTGTTAACAACTCCTTTCATCATTTCGATCATATCTTCCATGGCGTAGTGGTAATCAAGCTCACTTATTAACTCACCAGTAAACGGATTGAAAACTAGACCCCCCTTGATCTTATTTTCGATCAGTTCACTATTTTCAATAGATGTTTGTGCTAGCGATAACAATTGATACAAAGCTTTAATGTCCTTTATTTCGCCCAATTTTGCAGATATAGACGATCTAATCACGTCGCTTTTTATTAGGTGAATAAGTGCCTCAATTCTCATTATCAAAGCTTCTACTATTAAGCCGGGCAATTGCGGTTTCTGTTCTTCTTTTTTCATCTCCATTCTTCGTCTCCGTCATCTGTTAATTCATTTGGTGCTTTTGGCTCTTCAATTTCTTCGTAAAAATCCTCACTCAACTCACGATCAAAATCGTCTGAATTAGACCCTTTAACGGCTTTCTTTTCGATGCTTGCCGCTTTCTTTTTTTCAGCAATTGCCTTTTTTTCTTTAAAATCTTTGTAGAGCGAATTATAACTGTAGTCGACTAAAAATCTTGTAGTTACTCGATTAGTTTTATCTTCTTTAAAACCTTCAATTAGGCCCATTTCTTGGAGTGCCTCATTGGCCTTTCTTATTTTCATTATGAACGTTTTACAAGGCATTTTATCGCTGATGCGGAAACGTTCTTTTAACATGTCAACGCTGAAATAGTTTGTTTTGTTGCGTCTATTACAAACGTACAATACATAAAGAATTCGCTGATATTCATTAGTTAATAAGCTCAGCATCTTCGTGTCGATCTCGTACAACTCTTTTAGGCTACCAAAAAAATCAATAAAACGTTTTGATACTTCAATCTTTCCGCCTTTTTTAGTCAGCTCGCCGATAATGAAGTTTAGAAAAACAGTTTTCGTTCCATCTTCTGTTTCTTCTTCATATTCAATATTGATCTTATTGAGCTTTCTAATTGACTGCTTGAAGATCGAAAAATACATTGTTCTATGTGATATTTTAACATCAAAGTCATTCATTATTTCATCAAGAGTAAATTCAAATTCATTGCTTTTGCTGCTGTATACTTTTCGCAAAATAAAAAGAAATACTTCAAAGTCATTGAATATAGTCAGCGACGTTGAAGCAATATGAATGTTTTTAGCATTGTGGTTTTTAGCTATTTCAAAGCCTCTCGGCTCTTTGTGAGCGTTTATTGTGTTGAACAATGGAAGAGCTAGGAAAACGCGTGGAACTGATACATAACCTTTGAGTTTGAACACCTCTTTTTCTTTACCGCTTTCCTTTAAAATGTATTTCATGGTTATTTTTCACCCTTGTTATACCTATAATTAACCACAAAAAAAACTAATTACAAGATTAAGGCAGTAAAAAAATAACAAATGCTGTTAACCGTATTATCATGCTTTGAGATTATCCATATTTTAAAAGATAAACCACTTTAAAAAATAAGGAGCGTTAACCGAAAGGGGGTAAATAAATAAGGAGCGTTAACTGGGGTTTTTAAGATTTCCTTATCCTTGCGGGCTTATTCGAACGTTTTCACAAAAGAAAAGATATTTACTTCGTAAATCTATATATAAGATGTAGGGCAGAACGTCAAAAGCTCATCTGGTGGATCTAAAATCAAAAACCTTTCTGGTAAGAGCTTAGGCCCTTTATTTTGACATTTTCAAGGATTGATTTTAAAATCAATTTTCCATAACCATGTGCAATGGACAATATTTTGAAAATTGGTGAGATTTTTGTAAATACACAACTTATCCATAGTGCTTTAAGTGATGAGTGGTGGAGAGGATCGAAGGCCGACAAGCCATCAGACTGTCTTTATTTTGATCGATATTGCATCGACATATTGGAGATTAAGAAGCCGGTTGATCTTGGCTTATTCGGCGTTGAAGCAGCTTTGAAGGCAGCATTAAAGCCCTATGTCCTTTATGTCATTCTTTACACCCTTCAACTTGAAGCGTCTGAAATTGAAGATCAAGAAAACCTTGAACATGGTCGTAGTTCCATCGCTGAATTGGTTGATGCCAATTGGCAAGAATTTTACGAGCGTATCAATATAGAGTTCAGCCGTTTTCTGGTTTATTTATCCTCCGATGATCAATCCTATTCTTGAAGGAAAAAAGAAAAATGTCGAAATTGCTTGATCTACTCGCACAGCAAAAACAGCTTGAAGAACAAATCAAGAACCTAAGAGAAAATGAAGAAGAAGCAAAAGTCATCGAATTTGTTGAAGAGCTTGAAACCCTTCGCGTCAAATACGGCTATTCAGTGGCTGAATTTGTTGATGTGGTGCATTCCCTTCACCAAATCAAAACCCCCGCTAAAACACCTAAAAGCGTGAGCGAGGACGTACCAAAGGCACCCAAGGAGCCTAGCGATAAATGGAAAGTGCAGATTGACGGCGTTGAATTTATCTTGAAGAAGGCGAAGCAAGGCATTGCCAGTCAAGCCATGAAAGATAAAGGATTTAAAACCTACGCTTTGTTTTTGGCTGACCTGATGCAGAAAAACGAGGTTGATACGTTCGAAGCTTTGATCGACAAACTCAAAGCCGAAAAGATCTAAAATCTAGCGACACCATGAAGCCCCCTAACCGGGGCTTTTTTGTGCCTGATGATGTTAGGCCCTTTATTTTGACAATTTATTTTTCAATAAAATATCGACAATTTTATTTTGGAATATCTTGCAAATTTTTGAGTTTTGTCATTTTTGTGATGGTTGTATTTTGGCTTAGACAAGCCATTAATTGCGTGTCAATAGTAAGTTGGAAATATATTTAAGGTCGAATATTATTTAAAAATAGGGTTAGACAATAAAGCCCATTCATGAAAATAGTGCGGCCCTTTAGTTTGACATTATCTTTTTCTGTGTTCTAATTTTAAGTAACAAAACAGAAAAGGAGATTTATGAATAATACTAAATTTAACCCGGTCGAATTAGGTAGCCAAGTTTTTTGCATGAATGCGACTTTTGGTAAAGATAAAACGTTTCAACACGGTCATGCAAAAGCGGTTATTGGTGTTCATGTAGTTGATATAAGCACAAAACACCTATTGATCACAGATAACAAATCTACGTTGTCTAATGTGCAATATTTATTGAAAGACTATTTCGCATCTTCTCAATATCAAGACGCTACCCATAAGAAATTTCACATCATTGATCTTGATCAGTATGATTACGATGCGGCATCTATAAAGCTCACTAGGACACATAAATTTAAGCCGGTTTCATCTTTGTCCAAATGCCAGAAGCTTACGAGAATAATAACCCGTAAAACACCGTCATCAAACGGCATAGAGATTGATCCAGTATTGAGAATGGCTTTTGAAGGAATGTTAGAGCCTGACGACTTTTTCAAATTTCAAGAAGTCCGCACAGAGTTTAGGGTTTCGATTTCACTTGTAAAAAATAGAAAGTTGATCAAAAAAATGACTGTCAATATTGGCTATTTCACGTTGATCGTTGGTTCAAAGCCATATGACTATCAAGAAGAAGACAGCAAGCAGAAAAAGGCCACTAGGCCATCATTATCTAATCCGGTTTATAAAGATGATGGTATTGAGTTTATGGCTACATTTAACGACCGTAAAAAGGACTATCGAGATATGGTTGATATCATGAAAATTTAAAAATCTTGATTTAAAGGGAAAAAACAAAAAAAGGCTCATTCATGGGCTTTTTACGTTTTTCGTGGTCCGCTTTAAGAGATCATTGATCTTGATCAAATCGGCTTTTTAAATTTCAAATGTCAATAACCCGTTATTGGGAAATAACACGGCAATAGATTATTGAAATTCCCCGTTTTTACGGCATTTACTTTATTAGGTGTTAGGCCCTTTATTTTGACTTTCCAAGCAAAGCTACCACCAGAATAGGCGAGCCGCTGCACGCCTTGTTTTAGTATCGATTGCAAATAGTCTGTGTGCCTATTTGATTGCAATAAGTGGTTTTATTCTGTTCCTGTTGATTTTGCAGGTTTTGCCACGCTTGTGCTTCCTGTGCGGCCTGCTGATTTTGTGCCTCGATCTGATTTTTTCTTTGCATGATATTCATCGCCAATGTGTTGCAATCACCTTGCGACGGGTTGACCGAATCCGCTATCTGCTTAGCTCGGCTCATGAAATAATTTTGGTCGAATTGCCAAGTGTTAAGATTTGCCATCGAATATTGCTGACCACGGGCACCTGTATCTGGTGGCATGTTTCCGCTGGCAACGCATTTATGGATGCCTATCAATTGAGTAGCAAATGCAGTGTATTGGCTATCAGAAAGCGGTGGCTTTTGCGTTACGCAGCCAGTCAGTAGTGATCCAGCAACCAGCACAAAAATTATTTTTTTCATTCGCCATCCTTAGAGATCGTTGAGTAGTGGCCCTGCAATGGCACCTTGCGTTGATTCTACCCAACCCTACGGATGCCGTGCCACACATCGCGTATCCCGGCGATTTTCTGCACGGGTACAAGTCCCCGCACATCAAACCACCCTGATCGAAGCCTAGGAGCTTTTAACGCATCATTGGCCGGGCGTTCGCAACCGGGCCAATACCCACGGAGTGAGAAAAGCCGGGGGTTAGGTATGATCCCAGTGATGAAACGACACCCAGAAAATCACAGGTTAAACGCTACCGTCTTGACTGCAAACGCTATTGCAGTGGACCGCCAACGTTCAACTGTCCGCGTCTATTCAAATCATTGACTAGCCAGATCCCCGCTTTTGTCATCAAGGCATAGGTTGCCGCCGTAAATCCGGCTTGGAAGTTATCGGTGGCTTTTGTGATTTTCCCATCGCCGTGGATTTGAAAGTCTTTTACGTTGCCTTCAAACCCATGGGGCGTCCCAACGTCAACTGTGAATAAGTCTACTAGTTCAAAATATTTATTCATGTCCACATCCTTGATTTCATAATCAAGATTGTGTGCGAAATTATTTCTTATTTTGTTCAGGTGTTTCAGCGGTCGGGCCAGTTCGGCGGGTAGCCCAGATGCGACAGCAGTTGTAAGTCTTTCGTTAAAATGTCGGAGGATTTCAGCTCCCTTGCCTTGCCCACTGGTGAAGAATTCAATATTTTCGGGTGCAATCCGCTCTTTTAAATATACGTTTAAAAATCGCTCGCAGATCAATTGAAGTCGCAGCACACAATCGCCATCGTCTTTTTTATCCAAAACACTTGCGTACAATTCTGGATCAATGAACTTTGTAAAGTCGTGATTTAGCTGAACGTAAGCCATACTATTCTCCCTATGATTAAAGCCCACCCACACATGATCAGTCGCATAGATGGGCCGTGTCCTTTACTAGATTTCCAGATTTAGTTTTTCGCTCAGCAGTTCATAGAAGTCTTCACGCTTACGGGGGTTTTTCAGTTCTGAGCAGCACTCTTCCAAGGCGATGAGGGCTTGCGTTTCGGTGATTTTGAACCTGTTGACCAGCGGTTTTAGCTTAGTGTCATATATGTATTGAAGCTCATTGTAATCACCACATTGACCGCACGAGACGAGGGAAGCGTCTCGCTTACCCCCACCCTTTGCATCCTCGTAATCGTATTGGTCATTGATATCTTTGATAGACGTAGGGTTCGCCTTCAGTAACTTGGCGAGAATTTCGTCAATTCTACTAGACATGCTGGTCGTATCCCTTGACTGAGTGATCAAGCCTACATGGTGGCATAGTGCCCGACTTTCAAGCCCTGTTTCCATGTCTTGCCGCGATTACTCCCGGTATGATCCCAGTGATGAAAAGACACCCAAGAAATCACAGGTTAAACGCTACCGTCTTAATCCATTCTGCAACACACGAGAAATTTCACGAGCAATCGAATGGCCGTTTTTCATTTCCCATCGTCTTGGGAATTGAGATAGTTAGCTATCACGTCACCATGGCAGGCGGCAGGCTTGCAGTGGCAACCAAGTGTCTTACCTCGGAGCTTTTCGATGTTTTCATCAAATTTTTCCGGTAATTTCAAAAAGCGTTTTTCGAAATCATAAGCAAACTTGGCTATAACTTCGTCGCGTGTGCCTTCTTTTCCCATCTGGTATGGATTGCCCCACAGGGTTCCCCTACCAATGTAAACATCATAGCTGTCACCGTTGTCTTTGTTAGACACCTTGGTAATTTTCAAATTTATAATTCTTGTGGGTATTTCTTTTTCTCGCAATTCATTATCGAGTATAAAGAAACAATTCCGCTCTTCATCTTGAAAAAGAATGGCGTGCGTGACTTTGTTCAACGCTTCTTTATCCGAGCCGAAAAGAATTGCCTGCAAACCCTTTGACTTTGAATATTTTTCGATAAAGTCGTTTTCGTCACGCACAAAAATCAGCTCTACTTTTTCAAGAGAGCTGATAATTTTATCGACTTTCCTCTCAAATTTCGAATATGAGAGGAAGTCGATAGGATATGCAATTAAGACTTTTGCATCTTTACTCATACTAAATCTTTGAGAACCGCATCAGATTGATCCCACGCTTGCTTGAGATAGTTCGCAACAAGCCGCCTATGGCACTGATGCGGCTGATGCTCACTGCAAAGCAAGCATCCTTCATCAATGATTTCAGGCTTTACATGTTTTTCAATATTTCGCTTCGCCATAAGATTGAGGAATTTATCTTCATACTGCTGCCAAGAAATTTCCTTTTTTTGGTATGGCGATAAAATCTCTTTCGTTGGTGCGAGTTCTGGCAGATGCACGTATTCAACGTCACATAACTCTTTTAGAAAATATTTCAAATCATCTCTTTTTGCAAACCCTGAGAGTTGAGAAATATTGTTCAATCGAACGTCAACAATTCGCTTTGTGCCTGATAGTTTTATCAAAGAGAAAAAGCGTTCTGCTTTTTTCTCGGTAAAACCGATTGTAAAAATTTTCATATTATCCCCTGAAAATCTCTGCCACAATTTTCGTGGTGTTTCCATTGGCGAACGGTTCTCCCAAGCTGATCGTCATTGCTTGGATATTTTTCATTTCATAATTACCAACACCACGGCCACGAAAATGATCTTGTGCCCAAAGATCAGTGGTTGTTAACGCGTATTTAACGCCATTATAGTGAAAATTAAGGCGTATTTTTATTTTATCATCTCGCTCTTTTGCAACGGATACATTCAAATGTCCGCCATCCGGTTGAACTATTACAAGAGACGACGGCTGGTCTAGGGCTAGACGATGCCCCGAAATTTTATCGTTTTCACCGTATTCACTGCTGTCACCATTACTCCAAAGAGCGTTTGGAGCATCAATCCATTGGTGTATATTTCTTTGATCGAGCCTGCCCAACTTTATCCATCCGGTGCCGGATACTATTAAATTTTCATGCTGGAAGGTATCAGGTTCCCGGACAGTAAATTCAATACGAATAATGTCCAATATTTGAGCAAATTGATTTTGGCCATAATTCATTTGAGCAAATGTAATTTGTCTTTTGCCTACGGTTGGGCTTACCGGCCTGATCCATTCGCCAGAGCGGTCACCACCGTATATTTTTCCCGCGATGCATCTCCCTCCATGCTTCCACGAGTTTGCAAGACAGACCATATCTAATGTGTGCGGCATTGACGTACCCCTTCCGTGATGGCGATGTGCTTCACATACTCGCCTGACGCACTGTACCTATCAACCCCCGTTTCATGGACTCTACTAGATTTTGGAACCTATCGCTGAACATATTCAACCATGTTCACAACCGCGATACGGATTGATGGACCGATCAAACGGCAAGTCCGGGGAGGTGTTGCGGGTGATGATGGTCTTGGCCGTTTCGATACGCACTTCGGTGCCTTGGGTCGGCGGCACTTCCTGGTACCAACCGTCGTCCTCGGCCACGCTGACGGTGGGTGCAAAGCGATTGTGCAGGTTGGTGGCCGTACCCCGGCCACGGGGCGGCAGCGCAGTAGACATGAAAACGCCTCGATACTGTTTTTATATACAGTATCGAGGCGCGAAGCTTCTGACCAGTGCCGTTGGGCGGTCAGCGAACTTATCAGTGCTTTTGCGTCACCTGCCCCAGGTCATCACCCGAGGTGGTGTGCAGATCGTTTTTGCGCAGATCCGCCACATCGCTCGCCTTGACCGGTGCGCCCTGGTTGCCCCAACTGCCACGGATAAAACTGACCACATCCGCCACTTCCTGGTCCGACAGACGCCAGGCAAACGCCGGCATGGTGAAGGTTGACGGCGCCGCATGGGTGGCCGGCAAAGTGCCGCCGTTCAACACAATGTTGATCAACGACGTGGCATCTGCCGTCTGCAACACCGGGTTGCCCGCCAGCGCCGGGAATACCCGCGTATAGCCATAGCCGTCGGTACGGTGGCAGGCCGCGCAGTTGTCGATGTACACCGACGCACCCGGTTTGCTGTCATCCCCCTTCCACAGCGCTTGCGCTACCTGCTTGTCGTACTGGTGCGGCTGATCCTTGGGATCGACAGCCGGCAGGCTCTTGAGGTAACGGGCGATGGCGGTCAGGTCATCTTCCGACATGTACTGCATGCTGTGCACGACCACATCACTCATGCCGCCGAATACCGCGCTGCGGTCGCTGCGACCGGTCTTGAGGAACTGCACCAACTGCTCCTCGCTCCAGCTGCCGAGGCCGTCCTTGTGGTCGCCGCGCAGGCTTTTGGCAATCCAGCCTTCCAACGGTGCACTGCCAGACAGGAAGGCGCTGCCGTCCGTAGCACTCAGGGCTTTTTCCTGCATGGTCAGGGCACGCGGCGTATGGCAGGCGCCGCAATGTCCGAGACCTTCCACCAGGTAGGCACCGCGATCGATCACCGGGTCGGCAGCGGCTTGCGGCTGATGCGCCTCGACTGCCGGGGCAAACATCCAGCGCCAGGCCGCCAACGGCCAACGCATGCTCAGGGGCCAGGGTATATCGCTGTCCTTGTTTTCCTGGGCGACCGGTTCGACCCCCTTCATGAAGTACGCATACAACGCTTGCATATCGCTGTCGCTGACGCGCGCGTAAGACGGGTAGGGCATCGCCGGGTAAAGCGTACTACCGTTCTTGGCGACGCCATGGCGCACGGCCTTGTCGAAATCCTCGAAGCTGTAGTCGCCCAGGCCGGTCTTGTCCGGGGTGATGTTGGTGGAATAGATCACGCCAATCGGTGTTTCCATCGGCAGGCCGCCAGCGAAGGGCTTGCCACCCTTGGCGGTATGGCAGGCAACACAGTCGCCGGCGCGCGCCAGGTATTCACCCTGTTTGATCAGATCGGTTTCGGCAGCGCTGATCGAGCAGCTGCTGAACAGCGCCAGGGAGGCAATAACGAATGCTTTCATGGTCATCGCTCCTTATGCCTGAACCAGTGGGCCGGGGTTTTTGAGGTACTGCTCGCGAATCGCGCGAGCCGACCAATAGGTCAACGCTGCCACCAGGCCGGTAGGGTTGTAGCCCAAGCCTTGTGGGAAAGCGGAAGCACCAGGGACGAAGACGTTGTGCACATCCCAGCTCTGCAAGTAGCGGTTCAACGCACTGGTTTTCGGGTCGGTACCCATGATCGCGCCACCGTTGAGGTGGGTGGTCTGGTAGGAGGCGGTATTGAAATGCTCACCGACCTTTTTACCCAGCACGGCGATGGCCTTGGGGTTCATGGCCTGGGCCACTTTGCCCATTTTTTCCATCATGAAGCGGTTCATCTTGATGTCGTTTTCTTGCCAGTCGAAGGTCATGCGCAGCAGCGGCAGGCCGTAGGCATCGCGGTAAACCGGGTCCAGATCCAGGTAGTTGCTGCGGTAGGACTGATGGGCACCGTGGGAATCCATTGAGACTTGATGGGTGTAGTAATCGGCGGTGGCGCGCTTCCAGGCACTGCCCCACGCCGGGGTGCCCGGCGGGTTGGACGTACCGGCAATCGGCCGGCTGCCCGCCTGGTTGACCCACATCGGCGACCCCCCCACAAAGCCATGGGGGCCATGGTCAAAGTTGTCGGCGTTGAAGTCGTCGATGGCCACGCCATTGCCGCCCGCGCCGATAAAGTTGTTGGTGTGGGTGTCCTTGTCGAAGAACGCCTTGATGGTGCCCATGTTCTGGTAGGCGAAGTTGCGGCCTACCACACCCTCGTTGGTAATCGGGTCGTAGGGCTTGCCGATGCCCGACAGCAGCATCAGGCGCACGTTATGGAACTGGAATGCGCCAAGAATCACCAGGTCGGCCGGTTGTTCACATTCGCGGCCCTGGGCGTCGATGTAGGTCACGCCGGTGGCTTTCTTCTTGGTGCTGTCGAGGTTGACCTTGAGCACGTGGGAATTGGGCCGCAGCTCGAAGTTGGGCACCTGGCGCAAGGCCGGCAGGATGTTCACGTTCGGCGAGGCTTTGGAATACATGTAGCACACGTAGCCACTGCAAAAACCGCAGAAGTTGCACGGGCCCATCTGCGCACCGTAGGGGTTGGTGTACGGCCCCGACGTGTTGGCCGAAGGCAGGTTGTAAGGTTTGTAACCTACGTCGGTCGCCGCTTTCTGAAACAGCTGGGCGGAGACGGTATTTTTCTGCGCCGCAAGCGGGAACGGGTTGGAGCGATCCGGCGCGTAGGGGTTGCCGCCACGGCCTTCGCCGACCAGTTGGCCCTTGACCGTCCAGGCTTGCCCGGAGGTGCCAAAGACTTTTTCCGCATAATCGAAAAACGGCTCCAGCTCTTCATAGCTGACGCCGAAGTCCTGGATGGTCATGTCCTTGGGAATGAAGTTCTTCCCGTAGCGCTCTTCGTAATGGCTGCGCATGCGCAGCTCAATCGGGTCGACGCGAAAATGCACGCCCGACCAGTGCAGCCCCGCACCACCAACACCGTTACCCGGCAGGAATGCGCCCAACTGGCGATTGGGCAGGGCAACGTCATTCACGCTGTGGCGAATGGTCACCGTTTCTTTGGAGATGTCCTGGAACAGCTTCTTACGCACGCTGTAGGTCAGTTCGTCGATGACCTGGGGATAGTTGCCGTCTGGGTAAGTGTCCTGCATCGGGCCGCGCTCCAGCGCTACCACGTTGAGGCCCGCTTCTGTCAGCTCTTTGGCCATGATCGCGCCCGTCCAGCCGAAGCCCACAATCACTGCATCCACTTTCTTCATGATGGTCGCCACGTTTATGCCCTCTCGCCGCGAATGGAAACAGCCGGGAAGGGGTATTGCTCGTTGCGTTCCACCCAATCCATAAAGTCGGCGCGGGCGCCGGGGAAGCCGATCATGGTCCAGCCGACCATGCCTTTATTACCGCCGTGGATAGGGTCGCAGAAGAAGCCTTCCTTGGTGTTTTGCAGCAAAAGGTTGAAGAACATCTTGGGCGGCACCGCGTCGAAGTGCGCCGCCACTTCGCTGCCGCCAGCCTCCAGACGCCTGAGCATATCGTCTCGGGTAGCGCTGTCTTGCGCAGCAAAAGCTTTACCGTTGAACGCTTTCGACCAGGCATCCGTCGCAGCAATACCCAGGCGATAGATCTCCTTGGGCACCAATTTGCTCTGCCAGCCCATCTCCGGCGCCGCATCGGCATTGAACGGGCCTTGCATGAACCACAGAGCGCCACTGGCGTAAGGGGTGTTCATCTGGCGGTCGATGTATTCCGGCGCGCCAGCCTCCAAGGCACCGGGTCCCTGGGCGTCAGCGGGAATCAAGCGCTCGACGGCGGCGTTGATAAACGCCCATTCCTCGGCCGTGAAATAGCTCGGCTCATAGGCTTTATCGCTCGCCGCAGGTTTGGCCGGCTCGGCCTGGGCCGGTGCCGGAGTGGCCATCAACATCGAACCGCCAAGGCCAGTGCTGGCAACCGTGACCACCGGGATCAAGGTCAAGGATTTGCGTAAAAAGTCACGCCGGGGGTTGTCTTGATCTTGATCAGACATAGGTACACCTCATCATGTGGTCACGGGTTTATCCGCCGCTTCTGGGAGCAGCGTGAAGGCTTTGCGGCTAATTGGATCCAAGCAGATACAGCACAATGGCAAACATTAGTTACAAATGATAGCAGGCTAAGAATTCAGAGGCGTCAATTCGGCGACAAAAACACCGGATCAGATAGCAAGTATCACGATTCTTTGACGCGAACCTCACGCCTTATTGACCCGCCGTGAGTGAGCCTGTGGCCCATCAACCACTTCCTCGCTCGGTCACAACGTTCATGTTCAACACACGCATACTGCTCGCTCTCGGCCTGGCGCTCATGAGCCTGCTCAACACCGTACAAGCCGATGAGGCTGCGTCGATCCGCTCGCCGGAATGGGCCCAGCCGGTGGGTAACCAATACAACCTGCATCAAATGACACCCACGCTCTATCGCAGTGCATTGCCGGACGAGCGTGCGCTGCCGCTGTTGCACACGCTCAAGATCGCTACGGTCATCAACTTCCTGCCGGAATCTGATGCGCAGTGGCTCCAATCATCTGATATCAAACAGGTGCAGTTGAGTTATCGCACCAACCACGTCGACGATGCCGACGTGCTGGCGGCGATCAGGGCGATTCAGGCAGCAGAGGCCGATGGCCCGGTGTTGATGCATTGCAAGCACGGCGCCGACCGCACCGGCCTGATGGCAGCGATGTATCGGGTGGTGGTTCAAGGGTGGAGCAAGGAGGACGCGCTGAACGAAATGACCTTGGGCGGCTTTGGCAGCAGCAATGGTTTCAAGGACGGCGTTCGCTACATGATAAAAGCTGATGTCGACAAGTTGCGTACAGCTTTGGCGAATGGGGATTGCAGCACCAGCGCCTTTGCGTTGTGCTCAATGAAAGACTGGATCACCACAACGGGCCAGCAAGAGAAAAAATTGTAGGAGCGAGCTTGCTCGCTCCTACAGTGAGTGCGGTTTTAGTCTTTTTTCAGCTTCGGGTTCGGGAAGAACTGCACTGCCTGCACTTTAGGATCCGCCGGCGCTTTCAACGCGGTGGTATTGACCCTAGTGCCCAACTCCTTGGGCACCGACAGGCCTTGATCATTCAGCGTATCGGTATACCCGCAGGCCACGCATTCGCGGTGCGGCACGCTGTCTTCGGTCCACATCTTCAACTTGTCCGGCTCGCTGCACGCCGGGCAGACCGCCCCGGCGATAAATTGCTTTTTGGTGATCACAGGCCCTTCACTCATGCTGCTGCGTCCTCACTCAGGCCGCTGTGGCGCAAGAGTGCGTCAATCGACGGCGCGCGTCCGCGGAAGTCGACGAACAGCACCATCGGTGCCTGGGAACCGCCACGCGCCAGGATGGCTTCACGGAAGGCACGCCCGGTCTGGGCGTTGAGCACGCCGTCTTCCTCAAACTTGGAGAACGCATCCGCCGACAGCACTTCGGCCCACTTGTAGCTGTAGTAGCCCGCCGCATAACCGCCGGCGAAGATGTGAGCGAAGCTGTTGGGGAAGCGGTTGTAGGCCGGTGGGCGCATGACCGAGACTTCATCGCGCACGCCTTCAAGCACCTGGGCCACACTGCGACCATCGCCATGGGTGGCGTGCAGTTCAAAGTCGAACAGTGAGAACTCCAGCTGACGCACCATCATCAGGCCGGACTGGAAATTTTTCGCCGCGAGCATTTTCTCCAGCAAGTCCTGGGGCAGGGGCTCGCCGGTTTCGTAGTGGCCGGAGATCAGCGCCAGGCCTTCAGGCTCCCAGCACCAGTTCTCCATGAATTGGCTCGGCAGTTCCACCGCGTCCCACGCCACACCGTTGATACCGGATACGCCGGCATGTTCCACGCGGGTGAGCAGGTGATGCAGGCCATGGCCGAATTCGTGGAACAGGGTGGTGACTTCATCGTGGGTCAGCAGGGCAGGCTTGCCGCTGTCGGCCGGAGTGAAGTTGCACACCAGGTTGGCGACGGGGCTTTGCAGCACGCCATCAACGGTACGGCGGCGGTCACGGGCGCCATCCATCCAGGCACCGCCACGCTTGTTGGCGCGGGCGTACAGGTCGAAGAAGAAACGTCCGACGTGCTCGCCGTTCTCCTTGATCTCGAACAAGCGCACATCCGGGTGCCAGGTGTCGAAGCCTTTAAGCTCGGCGATCTCGATGCCGTACAGGCGCTGCACAATGGCAAACAGGCCGCCCAGCACTTTGTCGATGGGGAAGTAGGCGCGTAGCGCTTCCTGGGACACGCTGTAGCGCTGCTCACGCAGTTTTTCGCCGTAGAAACCGCTGTCCCAGCTTTGCAGATCGGCGCAGCCTTGCTCGGCGGCATAGGCCTTGAGTTGCTGCAGGTCCTGGGCGGCAAACGGCTTGCTGCGCTTGGCCAGGTCACGCAGGAAGCTGAGCACCTGGTCGCTGGACTCGGCCATCTTGGTGGCCAGGCTCAGCTCGGAGAACGACGCATAACCCAGCAATTGGGCCAGTTCCTGACGCAGGTCGAGGATCTGTTCCATCACCGGGCCGTTATCGTTCTGACCGGCATTCGGGCCTTGGTCCGAGGCACGGGTGCAGTAGGCGGCGTACACCTCTTCACGCAGGGCACGGTCCTGGGCGTAGGTCATGACGGCGTAGTAGCTGGGGAATTCCAAGGTGATCAGCCAGCCGTCGAGGCCCTTGGCCTGAGCGGCGGCGGCCATTTGCGCCTTGGCCGAATCGGTCAGGCCGGCGAGGGTGGCTTCATCGGTGACGTGTTTGGTCCAGGCCTGGGTGGCGTCCAGCAACTGGTTGGAGAATTTGCTGCCCAGCTCGGATAGCTTGCTCTGTACCTCGGCGTAGCGTTTTTGCTGCTCCGGCGGCAAGTCGATACCCGACAGGCGGAAGTCACGCAGGGAGTGCTCCAGAATGGTTTTTTGTGCCACATCGAAACCGGCAGCTTCCGGGCTGTTGGCCAGGGCTTCGAAGGCCTGGAACAGCTCACGGTTCTGGCCCATTTCGGTGGAGTAAGCGCTCAAGGCCGGCAGGCACGCCTCGTAGGCTTCGCGCAGTTCGGCGCTGTTGCACACGGCATTGAGATGGCTGACCGGGCTCCAGGCCGCGCCGAGGCGATCATTGAGTTCATCCATGGCCAGGACCAGGCCGGCCCACGTCGGATTTTTACCCTGGCTTTGCAGGATCTCTGCGATTGCCACGCGGTTGTCGGCGAGGATCTGTTCGATGGCCGGCTGGACGTGCTCGGCACGGATCGCCGAGAACGGCGGCAGGCCGTAGGACTGCAAAAGCGGGTTGTTCGCGCTCACGGTGGGCACCTTGGCTGAAGAAACATGTAGAACAAAGATGGGGCCATCTTAATTACAATCAACACCCACCGCAGCTATCAGCACAACAGAGAGAGGCTATCGTGACCCTTCGCACCTATCAGAACCACACGCCGACCCTCGGCGCCGGGGCGTTTGTCGATATTTCGGCGGTGGTGATCGGCGATGTCGAAATCGGCACTGACAGCTCGGTTTGGCCGCTGACCGTGATTCGCGGCGACATGCACCGCATCCGCATCGGTGCGCGCACCAGCGTGCAAGACGGCTGTGTGCTGCACATTACCCATGCCGGGCCGTTCAATCCGCAGGGTTACCCGTTGCTGATCGGCGACGATGTGACCATCGCCCATAAGGTCATGCTGCATGGCTGCACCGTAGGTAGCCGCGTCCTGATCGGCATGGGCAGCATCGTGATGGATGGCGCCGTGGTTGAAGACGACGTGATCATCGGTGCCGGCAGCCTGGTGCCGCCAGGCAAGAAACTCGACAGCGGTTTTTTGTATGTGGGCAGCCCGGTTAAGCAGGTTCGCGCATTGACTGACAAAGAGCGCGCCTTTTTCACCTACAGCGCGGCGAACTACGTGAAGCTCAAAGACCTGCACCTGGCCGAAGGATTCGATCAATGACCCTGCATCACCCCACCGTCCTGTTCGACCTGGACGGCACCCTCACCGACCCGCGCGAGGGCATTACCCGTTCGATCCAGTACGCCCTGGCCAAACTGGGCATTGATGAGCCCGACCTGACCAAGCTCGAACACTTCATCGGCCCGCCCTTGTTGCAGGCGTTCATGCAGTTTTACGCCTTCGACGAGGCCAAGGCATGGGAGGCGGTGAATTTCTACCGCGAGCGCTTCAAGGTTACCGGACTGTATGAAAACCGCGTGTTCGACGGGGTCATGCCGTTGTTGGAAGAGTTGAACAGCCAAGGGCGCCAGCTGTACATCGCCACCTCCAAACCGTGGGAATTTGCCCGCGAGATTGCGCGGCATTTCGACTTTGCCAAGCACTTCAAGGTGATCTACGGCAGCGAGTTGGACGGCACGCGTACCAACAAGGTGGAATTGATCGCGCATTTGATGCGTGAGGAACGACTGGACCCGGCCACCACCTTGATGATCGGTGATCGCAAGCATGACCTGATCGGGGCACGCAGTAATGGGCTGGATTCGGTCGCCGTGGGGTATGGGTTTGGTAGTTTTGAAGAGCTGAATGCCGAGGCGCCGACCTGGCATTTCGAGACGTTTGACCAGATGCATCAGGCGTTTTTGCAGCGTCCTTGAGACCGCTTTCGCAGGCAAGCCAGCGCCCACAGTTGACCGCATTCTCATGTTGAAATTCGGTCAACTGTGGGAGCTGGCTTGCCTGCGATAAGGCCCTAACGGCCAACCCTCTCCAACTGCCTCAACGCCGCCTTACGCTGCTCCACCGGCAGCTCACCCAACTTCTCCACCGTCGCATAAAACCTCACCCAATCCCCGCCTTCCCGCGCAAACAACGCCGCAAACGCCGGCACCCATTGGTCATACAACCCAAACGGCAAAAGCCGCGCGTTATTCATCGGCTGGTTGATCCAGGCGTCATAACGCTTGTCACCACCCCATTGGCTATCGCGCAGGCGCCGGTATTCGCTGCGCAACTGCTCGAATTGCGCCGCTTTGGCCCGGCGCATCGCGTCCGCCGCCAACGGCTGCGCGTACAACGCCTCCAGACGTTTGCGGGTATCGAGAATCAGCCGGATAAATTGATCGCGTTGCTTCAACGCCGCATCGCCGACAGGCGCCAGGCCCCGCGCCGCACGCCATTGTCGGGTGCCTTCCTGCTCGACAAAACTGGCATAGGACTCGTTGAACTCGGTGTCGTCTTTCACGTAGAAGCGCTGGTGGGCCAGCTCATGGAAGATCAGCGTGGCGAGGCGCTCATCGCCCCAGCTCATCATCGAACTCATGATCGGGTCGTTGAACCAGCCCAGGGTGGAATAGGCCTCCACGCCACCAATCGACACATCCATGCCCTGCTGCCGCAACAGCGCCGCCTCGCCCCGCGCAGCGCCTTGGTTGTAGTAGCCGCGATAGGCGACGCAACCGGCGATGGGAAAGCAATGGTTCTGTGGTGACAGAGAAAATTCCTGCGTGGCAAAGACATTCCAGACCACATAGGGCCGGCCGATATCGGCATACAGCCGATAACTTTGGTTGTCAGGCAGATGCAGTTGTTCACTGGCAAAGGTTCGGGCTCTCTGCGATTGAGCCAGATGCTCGCGCAGCACTGGCGGGCGAGCAGGGTCGGCGATGACCTCGGCAACCGGCTCCCGGGCCCGCAACAGCTGCCACTGGCCACTCGCCAACTGGCTGTAATAACTGACACTGGAGCAGCCGCTGAGCAGCACAACCATCAGCCCTGGAAGAAAACGCCTGATCATGCCCTGACTGCTCCTGGATGATGGGTTCGCCAGACTATCGCGCTTGCAGGGGATTTTTCCACGGCATGGCGTGTTTATACTCAAGCCTCTCTTCGTGTTGAGTACCTGCCATGCGCCAGCTTGTGCTTCCCCTCGCCGCTGTGTTCCTCAGCGCTTGCGCCTATACCCCCATCCCCCCTGTGGACCCGCAGCAGGCCTGGGTGGATTTCACCACGCCGACACCGGGTTCCAAGTTGGTGATGGCTCAGCGCCTGGACGGGAAAAACCTCGACGACGGGCGTTTTTTTCAAATGCCTCCCGGCCCTCACGAGCTGATGGTGCGCTTTGATTTTGAAGTGCCCGCCGGCGGCGGTTTGGGTGGCCTCAGCCAGATGATGTATCGCACCTGCTTCATGACGCTGCAGTACGACCACTTTCAGGCCGGCCAGCACTATGTGCTGGAAGGGCGATCACTGGCGTTCACGCCCAACATCCGGCTGTACGACTCAACCCGCCAGCTATTGGCCGAAGAGCGCAGCGTGAACTGCATCTGAATCAGTCGTTGTTCTTTTGATAGATGATGCGCTTGGTGCCGTTTTCGCATGAGCCGACAATCATGGCTTCGTCATGGTTCTTGGCTTCTTCGGCGGTGATGATTTCCAGGGTGTAGGACGGAATCGCCTTGGCCTGGATCTTCACTTCGATTTCTTTCCTGAGCTCTTCACAATCTTTTGGCGCGGCCACGGCCGAAGTGGCCAATACACCGCAGATGATTGCCAAGGCAAAACGTTTCATGTGTGGAGCTCCCTGAATGCGCTGCGCACGAGTGTGCGCCTAGGCTGCATGGGCTATTCGACCACATTTTGCAAACACGAGTTCTAATTTAACGCAGCACCAAAAATGTGAGAGCGGGCTTGCTCGCGAATACGCAGTATCAGTCACCGAAGATATCGGCTGATCCACCGCATTCGCGAGCAAGCCCGCTCCCACATAAGATGACTGCTGTGTCAGTTGACCAGCGTGGCATCCAAGGTGATGGTTGCATTCAGCACCTTGGACACCGGGCATCCTTCCTTGGCCTTTTTGCTCAGTTCATCGAACTGCGCCTGGCTCGCGCCTGGAATTTTGGCCTTCAGGATCAGATGCACTGCTGTAATCGCAAAGCCGCCCTCGACCTGGTCCAGGGTCACTTCGGCCTGGGTGTCGATACTGTCAGCCTTGAGCCCGGCGTCGCCAAGAATCATGGAAAACGCCATGGAGAAACAGCCGGCGTGAGCCGCGCCGATCAATTCTTCAGGGTTGGTACCCTTGCCGCCCTCGAAGCGGGCCTTGAAGCCGTAGGGCGCTTCGCGCAGCACGCCGGTTTCGGTGGAAATGGAGCCCAGGCCAGTCTTCAGGTCACCTTCCCAATGCGCGGATGCCTTTTTAACGATACTCATAGCTTTCTCCTCGAACGGTGGTTTTGCGTCGGTAAGGGTTCTGAGGATAGACGCCGCGGCAAAGTTCACTTGTAAGAAAAACCTAGTGATTAAGTAGGAAATTTGGCGGTTACTATTGAATCTCGGGTATATGCCCTCATTGCATAGGGTATGCACATGCAGCGGCAGGTTTTAGCTCGTTTAAAAAAGCCTGTACGCCCTATTGGAGAAGCAGGCTGATGAAATCGCTGTCCGACGTAAAATTCTCGACCCTTGACCTCGTGCCCGTGCGCGCCGACGGCAACCCGGCGCAGTCCCTGCGTAATTCCCTGGACCTGGCCCAGCATGTGGAGAAGTTCGGTTACCACCGTTTCTGGGTAGCCGAGCACCACAATATGGACGGTATCGCCAGTTCGGCTACCTCGGTACTGCTCGGTTACCTGGCAGGCGGCACCTCGACCATTCGCGTGGGTTCCGGCGGGGTGATGCTGCCTAACCACGCGCCACTGGTGATCGCCGAGCAGTTCGGCACCCTGGAAAGCCTCTACCCTGGCCGTATCGACCTGGGCCTGGGGCGCGCCCCCGGTTCCGACCAGATGACCGCCCGCGCCCTACGCCGTGAACGCTCCGGCAGTGCCGATGACTTCCCCGAAGATGTGGCCGAGCTGATGGCCTACTTGGGCCCGCGTACGCCCGACCAACGGGTTATCGCGGTACCGGGGACCGGCACCAATGTGCCAGTGTGGCTGCTGGGTTCAAGCCTGTTCAGCGCGCAATTGGCCGGTGAGCGTGGCTTGCCTTACGCCTTCGCCTCCCATTTCGCGCCGCGCCTGATGCACGAAGCAATTCGCGTGTACCGCAATCACTTCAAGCCTTCGGCGGTGCTGGACAAGCCCTACGTGATGCTCGGCATTCCGCTGGTGGCCGCGGACACCGATGAGCAGGCCGATTACCTGGCCACCTCGGTGTACCAGCGTATTCTCGCGTTGATGCGCGGCCAGAGCCTGGTGCAGCGCCCTCCAGTAAAAACCATGGACGGCCTGTGGTTGCCTCACGAAAAAGACGCGGTGGGCAGCTTCCTCGGCCTGGCCATGGTGGGCAGCCCGGCGAAGATTCGCGGCAAGCTGGAGGTGTTGATCGAGCAGACCGGCGCTGATGAGCTGATTTTTACCAGTGACCTGTATGAGCACGCCGACCGGATTCATTCCTACGAGCTGCTCGCACAAGTGATGAAGGGCTGAAATCCAAGCGAAAAAAACCGACGCACTTGCGTCGGTTTTTATGTCCACAACACGAGATTAACCGCGCTTGTAGGCAATTTCCTTGGTGCCACCTTCGCAGGTGCCAACTACTGTGTGGTCACTGGGCGTAGCACCTTTGTCCACCACTTCCAGCGAATACCCCGAAGCACCCTTGGCGTCGATTTTCGCTGCGATTTCGCTTTTCAACTCTTCACAAGGCTTGCCCGCCGCCATAGCGGTACCCGCAATGCTCAACAACCCTACCGCTAACAGAAACTTCTTCATCCGTTACTTTCCTTGCGCTGATCAAAAAGAGCGTGCCGACGCTCATCGCGTCGGCACCCGTTGTTTGTAGCGCAGGTTATGGCAATCGGCCAGCGGGCAAAGTTCAACTCTGCCGATCAACTACTGGCAATGCGGAATCCCACTTTGAGCGTGACCTGGAAGTGTGCAGCCTTGCCATCCTTGATGTGACCACGGGTTTCGGTCACCTCAAACCATTCCAGATGCTTGATGCTCTTGTTGGCTTCGGCCAGGGCATTGTTGATCGCGTCTTCGATGCTGGTGGTGGAAGAGCCTACCAGTTCGACTTTCTTGTACGTGTGATGATCACTCATGGCGTTTCTCCTTTAGGTCGTCAATCAAGACTAGCAGCGAATGTGCGTACTGCTTCAGGCGACCGTTGGGAGGCGAAAGTTCAGAATTACTGCACTTTCTGAAACCGGCGCAGTCGGTATCTACACACGCCACTCAATCACTTCAGGAGATGTCCACATGGCCAACACTTCTTTACGCAAAGCGTCGCTGGAAAGCATGGAAGCCGAGATTTCGAGCCTGCTCAAATCTCTGGAGAGCCTCAAGGACGACGCGTCCGATGAGTCGCGCAAAACGCTGAAGGCCTTGAAGAGCAATGCCGAGAACGCGCTCAAGCACTCTCGCCATCTGATCAGCGACGCCTACGAAGAAAGCAAAGTCAAAATCCGCGAAACCAGCGCTGCCACCCGTGACTACGCACAAGAGCACCCATGGACGACCGCTGGCGTCGCCGTGGGCGCGCTGGGCCTGCTGGCGGCTTACCTGCTGTGCAAGCGCGGTGACTGATTGACCGGTTACACCGGTTGACGCAACAGCTCAGCCTTGAGCCATTGCGCCAACTGCCCGGCGCGCCCGTCTGCGGCGCGCTTGGGTAGCCACAACGCCAGGTGCGCCCGGGTTTCACTGAACCCCCACGGCGCCACCAGGCGACCCGCTCGCAGGTCCTCTGCCACCAGCGGTTCTGGCGCAATTGCCACTCCCAAGCCGGCAACCGCCGCTTCCAGTAAATAATACAAATGCTCAAACCCCTGGCCGAGCTTCAGCGCACCGGGTTCGATGCCGTGTTGCCGTGCCCAACTGGGCCAGGCTTGCGGCCTTGACGTGGTGTGAAGCAAGGGTTGCTCCAGCAGTTCCGACGCTGGGGCCTGACGCAGGTGTTCAAAACCGGCGAAACGGGGGCTCAAGACCGGGCCGATACGCTCGCTGGCCAATTCATACACTTGCATGTCCGCCGGCCAAGGCGGCTCAGCGAATACCAGCAGGGCATCCAGCCCCGGACGGCGCGGGTCCAGATC
Source organism: Pseudomonas sp. FSL W5-0203 (assembly GCF_001896155.1). Lineage (NCBI taxonomy): Bacteria > Pseudomonadati > Pseudomonadota > Gammaproteobacteria > Pseudomonadales > Pseudomonadaceae > Pseudomonas > Pseudomonas sp. FSL W5-0203. The sequence continues at coordinate 90,914 of NZ_MPOR01000010.1, read as the reverse complement.
GCCTTCGCCCGCCGACAGGTGCAGGCGTAAATCCGGCAAGTCGGCATTCAACCGCCCCAGCCGAGGGATAAACCAACGCGCCAGCAAGCTGCCTGAACAGCCAAGAACGAAGGGCGCATCAGCGCCGCGTTGGGTGAGTTCGGCGCACACGTCGCGCAACCGCTCAAAAGCCTCGCTGCTGGCATCTCGTAGCCTGACGCCAGCATCTGTGAGTTTAAGGCCGCGTCCATCCTTGACGAACAGGCTCACGCCCAAATGCTCCTCCAGTACTTTCAACTGCCGGCTGACAGCACCGTGGGTCACGTGCAATAGCTGCGCAGCCTGGCTGACGCTGTTAAGGCGAGCAGTGGCTTCAAAAGCGCGCAGGGCATTAAGGGGCGGGAGATTACGACTCATCTGTGAGTTTTCCTGACAGGTTACGGCGATCTTATCGGTTTTCAGGCCAGGGCGTCATGAGTAGAGTGACCGTCATTGCCTTTAAACACATTTTTCCTGGAGCGTCCCATGACTCAGTCCCAGACCGATCTACGCAACGGCCCCGACGCCAACGGCCTGTTCGGTGCGTTCGGCGGCCGCTACGTCGCTGAAACCCTGATGCCGTTGATTCTCGACCTGGCCCGTGAATACGAAGCGGCGAAGGTAGATCCGACGTTTAACGAAGAATTGGCCTACTTTCAGCGCGATTATGTCGGACGCCCAAGCCCGCTGTACTTTGCCGAACGCCTCACCGAGTTCTGCGGCGGCGCCAAGATCTACCTCAAGCGCGAAGAGCTCAACCACACCGGCGCGCACAAGATCAACAACTGCATCGGCCAGATCCTGCTGGCCCGGCGCATGGGCAAGAAACGCATCATCGCCGAGACCGGCGCCGGCATGCACGGCGTGGCCACCGCAACTGTGGCGGCGCGCTTTGGCCTGCAATGCGTGATCTACATGGGCACCACCGACATCGAGCGCCAGCAGGCCAACGTGTTTCGCATGAAGCTGCTGGGCGCCGAGGTCATCCCCGTGGTCGCCGGCACCGGCACCCTCAAAGACGCCATGAACGAAGCCCTGCGCGACTGGGTCACCAACGTCGACAGCACCTTCTACCTGATCGGCACCGTGGCCGGCCCACACCCATACCCGGCGATGGTGCGCGACTTCCAGGCAGTGATCGGCAAGGAAACCCGCACCCAGCTGCAAGCCCAGGAAGGCCGCCTGCCGGACAGCCTGGTGGCGTGCATCGGCGGCGGTTCCAACGCCATGGGCCTGTTCCACCCGTTCCTGGATGACACCAGCGTCGAGATCATCGGCGTTGAAGCCGCAGGCCATGGCATCGAAACCGGCAAGCACGCCGCCAGCCTCAACGGCGGCGTCCCGGGCGTGCTGCACGGCAATCGCACCTTCCTGCTGCAGGACGACGACGGCCAGATCATCGACGCCCACTCGATTTCCGCAGGCCTGGACTACCCCGGCATCGGCCCGGAACACGCCTGGTTGCATGACATTGGCCGCGTCCAATACACGTCGGTAACGGACGACGAAGCCCTGGAAGCCTTCCACAAATGCTGCCGCCTGGAAGGGATCATTCCTGCCCTGGAAAGCGCCCACGCCCTGGCTGAAGTATTCAAGCGCGCGCCAAACTTGCCCAAGGATCATCTGATGGTGGTCAATCTCTCGGGCCGTGGCGACAAAGACATGCAGACCGTGATGCACCATATGGAACAGTCCAAGCAGGAGAAACACTGATGAGCCGCCTGCAAACGCGCTTTGCGCAACTTAAAGAACAAAACCGCGCCGCCCTGGTGACCTTCGTCACCGCTGGCGACCCCGGCTATGACACCTCGCTGGCGATCCTCAAGGGCTTGCCGGCCGCTGGCGCCGACGTGATCGAACTGGGCATGCCCTTCACCGACCCGATGGCCGACGGCCCGGCCATTCAACTGGCCAATATCCGCGCGCTGGCCGCCAAACAGAACCTGTTGAAAACCCTGCAGATGGTTCGCGAGTTCCGCCAGGACAACAACGACACGCCGCTGGTGTTGATGGGCTATTTCAACCCGATCCATAAATATGGCGTGTCGCAGTTCATTGCCGATGCCAAGGCAGCTGGCGTCGACGGCCTGATCGTGGTGGACATGCCCCCCGAGCACAACGGCGAGCTGTGCGACCCGGCCCAGGCCGCAGGCATCGACTTTATCCGCCTGACCACGCCGACCACCGATGATGTGCGCCTGCCTACTGTGCTCAATGGCAGCTCCGGGTTTGTGTATTACGTGTCGGTCGCCGGTGTCACCGGGGCGGGCGCCGCCACTCTGGAACACGTCGAAGAAGCCGTGACCCGCCTGCGCCGTCATACCGACCTGCCGATCAGCATCGGCTTTGGTATCCGCACACCGGACCAGGCAGCGGCCATCGCACGCCTGGCAGACGGGGTGGTAGTGGGTTCGGCGCTGATCGATCACATCGCCACGGCCAAGAACGACCAGCAAGCCATTGATGGCGTACTGACCCTGTGCGCGGCGCTGTCGAAAGGTGTTCGCAACGCACGCAAGTAAACTGCACGGCGCAACAACCGCAGCTCATACGCTAGGCTTCAAAGGAGGTGGGCATGTCGCCCACCTCCTTTTTTATCGCACTTCGTGCCCTTTGCCGTCTAACCACCTTCGCAAGCCCTGCAGTCCTTGCCCCTCGGTCGTTAAGTTAGCCGCATCAGAAGTCATTCTTGTCTCTTTAAGGAGTACATCATGGCATTTGATCTCGTCACGGTTTCAGACCGTCGTCACTCAGCCCTACAAAAAGGCTTCAACCTGCGCTGGCCCTTGGGAAACGTGCAGGGCCAGTCGTCGAACAAGGGCGCCAATCTGATTTACCTGTGCCGCAGCCCGCAAGACATCATGGACGCCGCCGCCCAGGCATTGGCCCTGCCCAATGGGCGCATCACCGTACGCAGCGGCGGTCATTGCTACGAAGGGTTTGTCGCCAACAAGATGCCCGACAGCCCGCATGAGGTGCTATCGATCCTGGATATCAGCGCGCTGAACCGAGTGGTCTACGATGCCAGCGGCCAGATCGGTTCCGAGCTGAATCCCACGCAGCCCTTTCGCTACCGCTTTCGCCTCGAGGCCGGCAGCCAGGCCTGGGACAGCTATAGCACGTTGTACAAGCAAGCCAACAAGACCCTGCCCGGCGGGTCATGTTACTCAGTGGGCCTGGGCGGGCACATTTGTGGTGGCGGCTACGGGCTGCTGTCGCGCAAGTATGGACTGGTGTGTGACTGGCTCAGCGGGGTCGATATCCTGGTGCCTGACAGCCAAGGCAAAGGGCTCGAACCGCGCCATGTCAGCCGGGACAGCACGCAACAGGACGAATTGGACCTGTTCGCCGCGTGCTGCGGTGCGGGGGGTGGGCAATTCGGCATTATCACCAGCTATTACTTCGAAGACCTGCCACCGGCCCCCAAAGAAGTACTGTGGCTGGTGTTGGAATGGGATTGGTCAGTACTGACCCAGGATGCACTGAACAATCTGCTGGCGGCTTACCAGCTATGGTTTGCCAGCCATCAGAACAACCCGGACACCTGGGGCCTGGCGACCAAACTGGAAATGCGCCACGAGCACACAGGCAATATCACCCTGGGCATCCATTATGTGGACAAGGAGGGTGAGCTGAACGACCTTGCGCCCTTCGATGATTTTGTCGACAAGATGCTCACGGCCATCGGCTTACCTGCCACCGAGTCGCTGGTGCCGTTTCATGTGGTCCATTTGCCGCCTGGCACAGTCGGCGGGCGCCCCATCGACTCAGTGTCATCCGCCCAGGCTGCGGCGCGGCGCCTGGATTGGCTGGCGTGCCAGCAAACATTGAATGGTTCGGGAGACAATCAGCGTGGGCGCTATAAATCGGCATATCAGAAAGGTGAATTCAGCCCTCACGTATTAGAGGCCATCTCGCGGGCCTTGACCTGGCCAGACCCAGACAACCACCTGACACAAAGCCTGATCCAGATCCAGTCCTTCGGCGGCCAGATCAACGCCGCCAGTGCGCCCGTACGCAAGGAGTCGTCGGCCGCCCAGCGGTCGTCCTTCCTCAAGTGGCAACCCCAATGTTACTGGCACGGCGACAGCGCCGCTGCGGACCAAGTCCATGCTGACTGGATCCGGGGGCTGTACTTCAACGCGTTTGCCGACGCTCAAGGCGTGCCGCTCAACGATGCGTTCGAAGGCTGCTACATCAATTACCCCGACCTCGACATGACTTACAAAGGGGGTAACCCGGCCAACGGCAAAAACCCCCAGTGGTACAAAATCTTCTTTCCCGATCTGATGATCGAAAGCCGCTTGCGCCGTACCAAGCAGCGCTGGGACCCGCACAATATATTTCGCAACGAGATGTCGGTGCCGTAGAACAAAAAAAGGCGACCCGAAGGTCGCCCTTTTTACAGCTCGATCCGCTCGACTTTGCCGACCAGCAATATGTAGGAAAGCGCACCGAGCAACGCCAAGACCGCGATATAGGTGATGGCCGGCGCAAACGATGAGCCACTGGCCAGAAAACCAATCACGATAGGTGTGGCAATCGCCGCCAGGTTGCCAATGAAGTTGAACACCCCGCCGGTCAGCCCCAGCAGACGGGCAGGCGCCAAGGTCGACACCAACGACCAGGTGATCGACGCCAGGCCATTGCCGAAAAACGCCACCGCCAGAAACGCGATGACCCACCCCGTCGATTCCACGTAGTTGGCCCCGATGATCGCCGTGGAAATCAGCAGCCCGCTGATGATCGGCAACTTGCGCGCAAAGCCCACTGACGCCCCACGCCGAATCAGCCAATCGGAAAACACCCCCGAACACAGCACGCCCACAAACGCGGCCAGGAACGGCAAGGAGGCCAGCAAGCCAGACTGGATAAAGTCCATGCCGCGATATTTCACCAGGTACGTCGGGAACCAGGTCAGGAAGAACCACAGCGTGGAGTTCAGGCAAAACTGGCCCAGGTAGATGCCCCACAGCTTGCGCTTGCTCAGCACGATGCCGAGGTCGGTCCAACTGAAGGGTGCCTTGACGGTTTTAGCCTGTATGTCCACCAGCCCGCCACCGTCGCGGATCAGTTGGACTTCGGCTTCGTTGACGCCTTTGAAATCCTTGGGCTCGCGATACACCGCATACCAGATCGCCGCCCACAGGATGCCGATGCCACCGGTTACCACAAACACCATGTGCCAGCCGTACTGGTGCTGCAGCCACGCCAACACCGGGGTGAGGAACGCCAGGCCGACGAATTGCCCGGAGGTATAGACGCCGATAGCCGTGGCGCGCTCACGCTCGGGAAACCAGGTGGTGACCACACGGCTGTTGATGGGATAGGCCGGTGCCTCCAACGCGCCCACGGCCATGCGCAGCACAAACAGCGCGATAAAGCTGGCGGCGAAACCTAGCATCACGGTGGCAATCGACCACAGCAGCAGGGCTGCCGTGTAGAGAATGCGCGGCGGCACTCGATCTACCAGCCAGCCACCCGGGATTTGCATGGCCGCGTACGTCCAGCCGAAGGCAGAGAAAATCAGCCCGACTTGCACCGGGTCGATCCCCAGCTCGCTGGTCAGCGCGGGCGCGGCAATCGACAGGTTGCTGCGATCGAGGTAGTTGATGACCACGGTGATGAACAGCAGCACCATGATGAAAAAGCGCTTTCTGCTAGGCGTGACTAAAGAAGCCTGCCCGGTGAGGGATTCAGGGTGCATGGGGGTGCCTCTTTTTATGTTTGTTGAGGACAAAACGTACTGAATGTGGGAGCTGGCTTGCCTGCGATGGCGGCATGACTGGCACCGCTGCGGTGACTGGCCCACCGCCATCGCAGGCAAGCCAGCTCCCACATTTTTAGCGCGTTTCAATCAAGTGGAAATCACCACTCGGCAAAGCTGCCATCGGCATGGCGCCAGATCGGATTGCGCCAGCGATGGCCGATGGCCGCGCGCTCAACCACATACTCCTCGTTGATCTCAATGCCCAGACCTGGGCCGTTGGGGATCTTCACAAAGCCCTGGTCATAGTCGAATACGCCTGGATCACGCACATAGTCGAGCAGATCGTTGCTTTCGTTGTAGTGAATACCCAGGCTCTGCTCCTGAATAAACGCGTTGTAGCAAACCGCATCCAGTTGCAGGCATGCCGCCAAGGCAATCGGGCCCAGCGGGCAGTGCAGGGCCAAGGCCACGTCGTAGGCTTCGGCCATGTTGGCGATCTTGCGGGTTTCGGTAATCCCACCGGCGTGGGAGGCGTCCGGCTGAATGATGTCGACGTAGCCTTCGCTGAGCACCCGCTTGAAATCCCAGCGCGAGAACAGGCGCTCGCCCAGGGCGATCGGCGTACTGGTCAGCGGCGCCAGTTCTTTCAGCGCTTCGTAGTTTTCGCTCAGCACCGGCTCTTCAATGAACATCAGTTTGTATGGGTCGAGCTCTTTCATCAGCACCTTGGCCATCGGCTTGTGCACGCGGCCATGGAAGTCGACGCCGATACCCACGTTAGGGCCGACCGCATCGCGCACGGCAGCGACGTTGGCCAGGGCCAGGTCGACTTTTTCGAAGCTGTCGACGAACTGCAATTCTTCGGTGCCGTTCATTTTTACCGCCGTGAAGCCACGCGCTACGGCCTCTTTGGCAGCACGGGCGGTGTCGGCGGGGCGGTCACCGCCGATCCATGAGTACACGCGAATCTTGTCACGCACCTGGCCGCCCAGCAGATCGCTGACCGACACACCGAGGGCTTTGCCCTTGATGTCCCACAACGCTTGGTCGATACCGGCGAGGGCGCTCATGTGCACCGCGCCGCCTCGGTAGAAGCCGCCGCGATAGAGCACGGTCCAGATATCTTCGATATTGCGTGGGTCTTTGCCGATCAGGTAGTCGGACAGTTCTTCGACGGCGGCGGCCACCGTGTGAGCGCGGCCCTCGACCACCGGCTCGCCCCAGCCGGTCACACCCTGGTCGGTTTCGACCTTGAGGAAGCACCAGCGCGGCGGAACGATAAAGGTCGTCAGTTTGGTGATTTTCATCTCTTGTCTCTCTTATAGATGCAGCGCCTGTGGGCGCGGAATATGCTCTCAGCCGAGGGCTTTCCAGGCGGCGACATAAGCCTGGGCACGGCTCGCAACCTGATCCACTGTCATGCCCGGCTTGAACAGCCCGGAACCCAATCCGAAGCCCTTGGCGCCGGCGTCGGTAAACACCTGCATGTTGTCCGGGGTGATGCCGCCCACCGGCAGCAGCAATGTGCCCGCCGGCAACACCGCCAGCCATGCCTTGATCACTGAAGGGCCCATCTGCTCGGCCGGGAACAGCTTCAACACATCGGCGCCTTCGGCCAGTGCGGCAAAGGCTTCGGTAGGCGTGGCTACCCCAGGCGACAAGTACAGGCCCGCCGCTTTAGCGGCACGCAGCACCTTGGCATCGCTGTGGGGCATGACGATCACCTGGCCTCCGGCGGCCTTGACCTGTTCGACCTGCTCAGGCGTCAACACCGTGCCGGCACCGATCAGGCAATCGGCGGGCAAGCTGTCGCGCAGGATGCGGATGCTGGTGTAAGGGTCTGGCGAGTTGAGCGGCACTTCGATCACGCGAAACCCCGCGTCGTACAGCACTTGGCCGACCGCCTGGGCTTCGTCGGGGCGTAGGCCGCGCAGGATGGCGATCAAACCGTTTTGTGCGAGTGCTTGCTTGAGCATGTCAGGCCTCCAGTACAGGTCGAATGAGCCCGGCGGCTTGCGCCAGTTGCCACAGGCCACGCTCAGTGGCTTCTTGCGCCAGGCTGACGTGGGCAAATCCGCAAAGGGCGAGGGCGCGTTGATAGCGGGCGCAAAGTGCAGCAGCGCCGACCAGGATGATCGGCTGATGTTTGGCCGAATCTGGCAAGCCGGCGAGCTCATGGCCGATGAGCAGGCCAGACAGGTAATCGGGTTGCTGGTCGGACGCCAGCTGCGCGGTCAGCCCAAGGGTACGGGCACTGAACAGGGTCGAAAGCACGCCACGCTGACCATCGTTGGACAGCGCCACGCGCACGCCGCGATCAAACGCCTCGGCCTGGAACTGCTCGCTCGCCTGTTGGGTACGCCCCAGGATGCTGTGCTTGCTCAACACCGCAAACACTTCGCCAGTCATGAAGGTATCGAAATGGGTAATGCGGCCTTCCACCACCTCGACCCATTTGGAATGGCTGCCGGGCAGGCCGATCAACACCTGGGGCCCTAGCCCTTGCAGTACGCCGAGCACTTGGGTTTCTTCGCCACGCATGACATTAGGCAGACCCACTTGCTCGATCACCCCCGGCACGATATGCACCTGCACCCCGCGCAGGCTGCGTATGCCATGCAACGCCTGGCCGAGACTGGCGACATCCACGGGCGTGCTGCGATAGGCCGCCTCGCTCCAACCCTGTGCGCTGCCGACCATACCGCAAGCGATCACCGGCAGCTCAGGCTGGGCATCAAGCCAATCGCCACAGGCGCTATCGAACGCCAGTTCAAAGCCGTCAGTGCACAGCACACCGGCTATTTCCCGGGGCTCTGTGGGCAAATGCATGATGCCCCAGGCTTGCGAGCGCTGTTCCAGCACAACCCCCGCGGGGCCGAGTTTGTAAGCACGAAGGGAGCTGGTCCCCCAATCGAGCGCGATCAATTGCGCCTGCATCGCTTCACCTGAAATGAGTGGGTGCTGATAAAAGCAGATGGGCGAATATAAACCTAGGGCGCGGAATATCTCAATATATAAATATCAATCCCATATAATGAGACAAGACAAGATAAATCCTACAACTCATCCTGTTTTTACTTAGGGAAAGACGCGGGATTATCGGGTAGGAAAGGCTAAAAAATAGACAGGTCCAGTTCGCGCATCGCCCCCATCCAGATGGCGTAATCGGTGTGGTCCTTGAGGTCGTCACCGGTTTCAGGGTGCAGGAACACCACCAGACCATTGCGATGCAGCGCCAGCCACGGCAACACCACGCCGATATATTCCGGCTCGAACGCCAACTGGCAACTCCAATCCGGGTGCGGGCCCACGGGCCGCTCGTGCACGCGGCCCATGCGCAGCGGGAACAACTTGGCGGCGTCTTCACAGAGCGTGCGCGCCTGCTCGATCGTGCTGGCATCGAAGTAGATATGGGCGTGGTAGCCCTTGATACGTTGCATGGCAGACTCCGGTTCCACTGTGCGCCGATCCTAGACCGCAATCGACGGCAGGGCCAGCCCGGTCAACGACTGCGCACTGCTGGCCTGTTCCGCCACCAGCCACTCGACAAATCGGTCCACCAACTGCCCACGGCGTTTGCGCTGGGGCTGCACCACGTAATAGCCCAAGCGCGACGTCACCGTGTGGCTGATCGGCCGGCACAGCCAATTCTGCTCCAGCAGGTTATCCACCAGGTGGCGCCAGCCGATGGCGACGCCCTGGCCGGCAATCGCGGCCTGGATCAGCAAGGTGTAGTTGTCAAAGCGCAATTGCCCAGGGGTCGGCGCAGCCGTGATACCCAATTCACGGAACACGCTATTCCAGTCGAACCACTGGCTGTTGTTTTCCTGGCGCAGGTGCAGCAACGGGCAGTCTTGCAAGGTCTGCACCGTCAGGGGCGCGACCTGCTCCTTGAGCCACTGCGGGCTGCACACCGGGAACACTTCCTCATTGAACAACCACAGGCTTTCGCCCTGCTTGAAACGGCCATCGCCAAACAGCACCGCCACATCAATATCGCTGCGCAGCGTGGCGTGGTTGCGCTCACTGGTGACCAGGCTGACATCCACCTGCGGGTTGGCCTGGTGAAAGCGATGCAGGCGTGGCATCAGCCAATAGGCGGCGAAGGCAAAGTCGGTGGCGACTTGCAGCACTTCATGCTGGCTTTGTTGAGTGATGGCGCCGAGGCCCTGATTGATGTTCTGCAGGCCGCCTTGCACATGCTCGAACAGCCGGGCGCCAGCGTCGGTCAGTTCAATGCCGCGGTAAATGCGATCAAACAGGCGGATCGCCAGTTGCTCTTCAAGGCGTTTGATTTGCTGGCTGACCGCCGGTTGGGTGGTACCCAGCTCCATCGCGGCCGCGGTGAAACTGCGATGACGCGCCGCCGCCTCAAAGGCGCGCAGCAAATCGAGAGAGAGGTCACCCAGCGCTTCATACATAAGCTCAACTTATCCTAGTCATTGCTGCGCATGGGCTTTACCCCATAATTTAAGGACCGCATGCTCATTGGCATAAACACTGCCTATGGAATGCCGAGAAACCATGAAGCGCAAGAACATTCTTTTCATCATGGCCGATCAGATGGCCGCGCCGATGCTGCCGTTCTACGGGCCTTCCCCGATCAAGCTGCCCAACCTCAGCCGCCTGGCGGCACAAGGCGTGGTGTTCGACGCCGCCTATTGCAACAGCCCGTTGTGCGCACCGTCGCGCTTCACCTTGGTCAGCGGCCAGTTGCCGAGCAAGATCGGCGCCTACGACAACGCCGCCGATTTCCCCGCCGACGTGCCGACCTATGCCCACTACTTGCGCCGCCTCGGCTACCGCACCGCGCTGTCGGGCAAGATGCACTTCTGTGGCCCCGACCAGTTGCACGGCTATGAGGAGCGCCTGACCAGCGACATCTACCCCGCCGACTACGGCTGGGCGGTGAACTGGGATGAGCCAGACGTACGCCCTACCTGGTATCACAACATGTCCTCGGTGCTGCAAGCCGGTCCGTGTGTACGCACCAACCAGCTGGATTTCGACGAAGAGGTGGTGTTCAAGGCCCAGCAATATCTGTTCGACCACATCCGCGAGCCGGGCGACCAGCCGTTCTGCCTGACCGTGTCGATGACTCATCCCCACGACCCTTACACCATTCCCAAGCCGTTCTGGGACCTCTACGCCGACACCGAGATCCCAATGCCCGCGACGCCGCCCCAGGCCGATCTCGACCCGCATTCCCAGCGGCTGCTCAAGGTTTATGACTTGTGGGACAAACCGCTGCCTGTGGATAAGATCCGCGACGCCCGCCGCGCCTACTTCGGTGCCTGCAGCTACATCGACAGCAACGTCGGCAAGCTGCTGCAGACCCTGGAAGACACCGGCCTGGCCGACGACACCCTGATCATTTTCTCTGGCGACCACGGCGACATGCTTGGCGAGCGCGGCCTCTGGTACAAAATGCACTGGTTTGAAATGGCCGCCCGCGTGCCGCTGCTGATCAGTGCACCGGGGCAGTTCGCCGCTGGCCGCGTCGCCCAGGCCGTGTCGACCGCCGACTTGTTGCCGACCCTGGTGGAATTGGCCGGCGGCGAACTGGATCCGCACTTGCCGCTGGACGGCCGCTCGCTGGTCGCGCACTTGCAGGGGCAGGGCGGACATGACGAAGTGTTTGGCGAATACATGGCCGAAGGCACCGTCAGCCCATTGATGATGATTCGCCGGGGCGCCTACAAATTCATCTACAGCGAGGACGATCCTTGCCTATTGTTCGATGTGCATAACGACCCGAGCGAGCAGGAAAACCTCAGCCAGTCAGCTGAACATCGGCCATTGTTCGAGGCGTTCTTGCGTGAAGCGCGGGCTAAATGGGACATCCCGGCGATCCATCAACAGGTGCTCGCCAGCCAACGCCGTCGCCGCCTGGTGTTTGAAGCGCTGACCCAAGGCAAGCTCAAGAGCTGGGATCACCAGCCACTGGTAGACGCCAGTCAGCAGTACATGCGCAACCATATCGACCTTGATGACCTGGAGCGCAAAGCACGTTTTCCACAACCCTGCCAAAACCAATAAGTAGACAGAGGGAAGGCCATGCAAAAGTTGACCGTGGTACTGAGTTTGGTGGTGCTCAGCAGCGCCCAGGTGTACGCAGACACTCGCTGCGAAACGGTAAAGATGGCCGATCCAGGCTGGAGCGATATTGCCGCCACCAACGCTATCACCAGTTTCCTGCTGACGGGCATGGGCTATCAACCCAAGGTCGACACCCTGGCGGTGCCGATTACCTTCGGCGGGCTCAAGGACGGCCAGGTGGATGTCTTCCTCGGCAACTGGATGCCGGCGCAGCAGGGCTTCTACGACAAGTTCGTGGCCAACGGCGATGTGGTGCAACTGGCGAAGAACCTGGAGGGCACCGAGTTCACCCTCGCCGTGCCGGACTATGTGTGGGACGCCGGGGTGCATGACTTTGCCGACCTGAACACATTTGCCGACAAGTTCGACAAGAAGATCTACGGCATCGGCTCCGGCGCACCAGCCAATATCTCGTTGCAGGAGATCATCAAGAAAAATGATTTCGACCTGGGGCAGTGGAAGCTGATCGAGTCCAGCGAACAGGCGATGCTCGCAGAGGTCTCGCGAGCGGTGAAGAAACAGCGTTTCATCACCTTTCTCGGCTGGACCCCGCACCCGATGAACGTGCAACTGAAAATGCGCTACCTCAAGGGCGGCGAGCAGTACTTTGGTGCCACCGGCAGCGTCTATACCTTGACTCGCAAGGGTTACGCACAAGCGTGCCCCAATGTCGGCAAACTGCTGACCAACCTGAGTTTTACCCAGGCCATGGAGAACAGCATCATGGCTGACGTGGCGAACAACAAGGTCAGCAATGCGCAGGCGGCGAAGACGTGGATCAAGGCCAACCCGGCGGTCCTGGACCAGTGGCTGGAGGGGGTGAAAACCCTGGACGGCCAGGAGGCGTTGCCGGCGGTAAAAGCCAAACTCTGACGTTAAAATCGGACGCAGAGCGTCCCGAGCAGCATTCCCACGCAGAGCGTGGGAACGATCAACTCTGACGCTTGCCGGCGACCCCGTGGGAGCTGGCTTGCCTGCGATAGCATCACCCCGGTATGCCTCTCACACCGAGGCGCCAGCATCGCAGGCAAGCCAGCTCCCACAGGTACCCATGCATATTGATACTCTTGCCAAAACCCTTTATCCGAGCCTGCGATGCCCCGGCCCAACCGCCATACACTCTTGCCTTTCCTGCGCTGGCTGCCGCGCCAAACCCGCGCCAGCGTCGGCCGGGACGCGATCGTCGGCCTCAGCGGCGCTGTGCTTGCGCTGCCGCAGTCGATTGCCTACGCACTGATCGCCGGTCTCCCACCCGAATATGGGCTCTACGCAGCCATCATCCCAGTATTGATCGCCTGCCTGTGGGGCTCGTCCTGGCACCTGATCTGCGGGCCCACGGCCGCCATCTCCATCGTGCTTTACGCCAGCATCAGCCCACTGGCCGTGCCAGGCTCCCAGGACTACATCACCCTCATCCTGTTGCTGACCTTCCTCGCCGGGGTATTCCAATGGTTGCTCGGCCTGCTGCGCTTCGGCGCGTTGGTGAACTTTGTCTCCCATTCGGTGGTGCTGGGTTTCACCCTGGGTGCCGCCGTAGTGATCGCCTTGGGGCAACTGCCAAACCTACTCGGCTTGGATTTACCGAGCCAGGCCACGGCTATCAATGGCCTGCTGGCGCTGATCGACCATCGTGGCGAGTGGGACCACGCGTCCCTGGCCCTGGGGCTGGGTACATTGCTGGCAGGTATGCTGCTCAAGTACCTGGTGCCACGTTGGCCGACATTGTTGATCGCCTTGGTGTTGGGCAGCCTGGCGGCATGGCTGTTGCCGGCGATGTTCGGGCATGTGGCACGGGTCAGTTCGTTTATTGGCATACTGCCGCCGTTCAGCCCGTTGCCGATGGATCTGGATCTGGTACTACGCCTGCTGCCCAGTGCCGTGGCGGTGGGAATGCTGGGGTTGGTGACCAGCCTGTCGATTGCCCGTTCGCTGTCCGCCCGCTCGCAACAACTGATCGACGCCAACCAGGAAGTACGCGCCCAGGGTTTATCCAACATCGTGGGCGGATTTTTTTCCGGCTACCTGTCAGCCGGATCGTTCACCCGCTCGGGCCTCAGTTATGAGGCGGGTGCCTGCTCGCCATTGGCGGGGGTTTTTTCGGCCCTGTGGGTGGCGTTATTCGCGTTATTTGGCGCAGCGTTGATTGCGCATATTCCGATCCCGAGCATGGCGGCGAGCATCCTGCTGATCTGCTGGGGCCTGGTGGACCACCGCGGCATCCGTGCGCTGTTCCGGGTCAGCCGCGCCGAATTTGTGGTGATGAGCCTGACCTGTGTCGCCACCTTGTTGCTGGAGCTGCAAACGGCGATCTATGCCGGGGTGCTGGCGTCGCTGTTTTTCTACCTCAAACGCACCTCGCAGCCACGGGTGCAACACTGGCGCGACGGTGAAGCGGATGTGTTGCGGGTGGGCGGCTCGATCTTTTTTGGCGCCAGCCATTACCTGCAAGTGCGCCTGCAACGTCTGCAGGGTGAGCGGGTGGTGATCGAGGCGCAGCAGATCAACTTTATCGACTATTCCGGGGTGGAGATGCTGCACCAGGAGGCGCGGCGGTTGGCGGGGTTGGGCCGTAGCTTGACGTTGCGTGGGGCCAGGCCGCAGGTGGTCGAGGAATTGATGAAGCTGGAGGGGCCGGATAACTGCCCCCTCCATTTCGAAGATTAAACCCGATCAACTGTGGGAGCTGGCTTGCCTGCGATAGCGGTGGATCAGCCAGCACATGGGTAACTGACCTATTGCTATCGCAGGCAAGCCAGCTCCCACATTAAGTGTGCCCACATCAGCGTGTGGAATCAGGCCAATTGCCGGCGCAGTTCGGCCAGTACGGGGCCCGAATCCGGACGCACGCCGCGCCACAGCAAGAAGGCTTCCGCCGCTTGCTCCACCAGCATGCCCAGGCCATCCATCGCCACCGCCGCGCCTTGCTCGCTCGCCCAGCGGCAGAATGCGGTGGGTTCCTTGGCGTACATCATGTCGTAGCAGAAGGTCTTGCCCGGCTCGATCAGGCTGCCGGCAATCGGCGGTACATCGCCTGACAGGCTGGCCGACGTGGCATTGATGATCACATCCACCGGCTCACGCAACCAGTCGAAACCACTGGCAGACACCGGGCCCAGGTCATCGAACAGCTCAGCCAGCCGCTCGGCCTTTTCCACGGTGCGGTTGGCGATGATCAACGACGAGGGTTGCTGCGCCAGCAACGGCTCCAGCGCACCGCGTACCGCGCCACCGGCGCCCAACAACAGGATGCGTTTGCCTTGCAGGCACAGCCCGGCATTGACCGTCAAGTCGCGCACCAGGCCCGCGCCGTCGGTGTTGTCGCCCAACAACGTGCCGTCAGCCAGCTTGCTCAAGGTGTTCACGGCGCCGGCGCGCTGGGCACGTTCGGTCAGGGTATTGGCCAAGCGATAGGCCTCTTCCTTGAACGGCACCGTCACGTTGGCGCCACGGCCCTGTTGGAAAAACTCACGGGCACAGGCGGTGAAGTCCTCCAACGGCGCGAGCATCGTGCTGTAGTCCAGTTGCTCGCCGGTCTGGGCGGCGAACAGACGATGAATCAGCGGCGACTTGCTATGGCCGATGGGGTTGCCGAACACCACATAACGGTCCATCACACCGCCGCCTTGGGCGCGGCAACGCCGAGCCAGTCACGGTCTTGCAGGAAGTAGTCGGTGAGGCGCGCCTCTTCGCTGCCGGCTTCGGCCTTCCAGTCGTAGCTCCAGCGTACCTGAGGTGGCAGCGACATCAGGATCGACTCCGTACGCCCGCCCGATTGCAGGCCGAACAGGGTGCCACGGTCATAGACCAGGTTGAACTCAACGTAGCGGCCCCGGCGGAACTCCTGGAACTGGCGTTGTTGCTCGGTGTACGCCATGGCCTTGCGACGCTGCACAATCGGCAGATAGGCATCGATGTAGGCATCGCCGATGGCGCGGATGAAGGCGAAGCAGGTGTCAAAGCCCCACTCGTTCAAGTCATCGAAGAACAGCCCACCGATGCCACGGGGCTCGTTGCGGTGCTTGATGTGGAAGTAGGTGTCACACCAGGCCTTGTAGCGGGAGTACACGTCCGGGCCAAACGGTGCACAGGCCTGCTCGGCCACGCGGTGCCAGTGAATGCAGTCTTCTTCATTGCCGTAATACGGGGTGAGATCGAAGCCACCACCGAACCACCACACCGGTTCTTCGCCTTCTTTTTCAGCGATGAAAAACCGCACATTGGCGTGGGAAGTCGGTACATGAGGGTTATGCGGATGGATCACCAGTGACACACCCAGGGCCTCAAACCCACGGCCCGCCAGTTCAGGGCGATGGGCACTGGCAGACGGTGGCAGACCGCTGCCGAACACGTGGGAAAAGTTGACACCGCCTTTTTCGATCACCGAACCGTTTTCCATCACACGGGTACGACCGCCACCGCCGGCTGGCCGGGTCCAGGCGTCTTCGATAAAGCGAGTGTCCGTCTCGAAGGTTTCCAGGGCGCTGCAAATGCGGTCTTGCAGGTCAAGCAGGTAGGCTTTAACGGCCTCGGTGCGGGTAGTCATGGCATCACCTTGAATCGGGCAAAGCTACGCGAGGCCCATGGGGCGTCGGCGGCAAATGGGCGCACAGGATACCACTGCGCCTACATGCCACTGCACTTAGGTGCACAGCAGTTGACGAGGATCAAGCTTAGGAGTCCGATAGGGGGCTACGCAGATTCGAACCCAAGGAGAAGTGCAGATGGCCAAACGTATCCAGTTCAGCGCCCATGGCGGCCCCGAAGTACTTGAATATGTGGACTACACGCCAGCGGAGCCTGGCCCACAGCAGGTTCGGGTGCGCAACGAAGCTATCGGCCTGAACTTCATCGACACCTATTTCCGCAGTGGTCTCTACGCGCCGCCCGCCCTGCCATCGGGCCTGGGTGCGGAAGGCGCTGGCGTGGTGGACGCGGTGGGCAGTGAAGTCAGCCAATTCAAAGTTGGCGACCGCGTGGCCTACGGCAGCGGTCCGCTGGGTGCCTACAGCGAGCTGCATGTGTTGCCTGCCGCCAACCTGGTGCACCTACCGGATGAGATCAGCTTTGAACAGGCCGCCGGTGCCATGCTCAAAGGCCTGACCGTGCAATACCTGTTGCGCCAGACCTATGAGCTCAAAGGCGGTGAAACCATTTTGTTCCACGCCGCCGCCGGTGGCGTGGGTTCCCTCGCCTGCCAATGGGCCAAGGCCCTGGGCGTGAAGTTGATTGGTACGGTCAGCTCCCCGGAAAAAGCCGCTTTGGCCAAATCGCTGGGCGCCTGGGAAACCATCGACTACAGCAAGGAGGATGTCGCACAACGCGTACTGGAATTGACTGACGGCAAGAAGTGCCCGGTGGTATATGACGGCGTCGGCAAAGACACCTGGCTGACCTCGCTCGACAGCGTGTCACCGCGGGGCTTGTTGGTGAGCTTCGGCAATGCGTCGGGTGCGGTGGATGGGGTGAACCTGGGGATTCTGTCGGCGAAAGGATCGCTGTACGTGACCCGGCCTACTTTGGCGACCTACGCGAACAACCCGGCGAACTTGCAGGCGATGGCGGACGATCTGTTTTCGATGATCAAAAGTGGCAAGGTGCGCATTGATATCAACCAGCGCTACTCGCTGGCAGAGGCGGCCAAAGCACAGACGGAGTTGTCGGGGCGGCGCACGACTGGATCGACCATCCTGCTGCCTTAAGATCGTACCCACGCTCTGCGTGGGAATGCATACCGTGACGCTCTGCGTCACAAGCGGGCCCAGAGCGTCCAATGCGGCGTTCCCACACAGAGCGTGGGAACGAGCTGCACCTACGAGGGGCGCACCACATCCCCCGTCACCAGGTCCCGAATCAGGCTCGGGTTCTTGCGCCCACCCAAGGCGCCGCCCAACACCAGGTCCACTTGCCCGCGAAAATACTGCTCCACGCGAATCCGAGTGCGGGCTGCCGGGCGGCCCTGTGGGTTGGCCGAGGTGGAAATCAACGGGCCGACCTCGGCGCACAAATCTCTCACCAACGGATGATCACTGACCCGCAGCGCTACGGTGTCGTGCACACCCGTGACCCATTCGGGCAGCAAGTCTTGATGGGGCACCAGCCAGGTATTCGGCCCTGGCCAGGTGCTGGCCATGCGTTCGATCCATGTGTCCGGGAAATCTTCAAACAGAAAGTCGAACTGACGAATATTGTCCGCCACCAGGATCAGGCCTTTGTCGACCGAGCGGTTCTTGATCGCCAGCAGCCGATCCACTGCTTCTTCGTTCCACGGGTCGCAGCCCAGGCCCCAGACCGCTTCGGTCGGATAGGCGATCACCGCGCCTGCGCGAATTTCCCGTGCGGCTTCCAGCACACGCCACCTGTTGACCATTGTTTACTCTCCGGACTAAAGCTCTGGGCAGTTTACCGATCTTCGTTACAAAACCTAGCGCCAAAAACGTCCACTACAAAAGCCGACACCGCGCCAGCCAGCGCCCGCTTTCGCAAATCACCTGGCCCTCCAACTCCAGCTCCGTCAGGGTGGCCAGCACTTGGGACAACGGCCGGCCGCTGGCAATCGCCAAGGCTTCGCTGCTATGCGGTGCCGCGTGCAGCAGCGCCACCAGCGGATGGGTCACGGGCACCGGCGCAGCAGGGGGCAACCGCTGCCAACCGCGCAGGCCTTCAAGAATGTGCTCGATGGTTTCCACCAGCACCGCGCCATCACGGATCAGTTGATGACAGCCCTTGGCGGCGGGGTGGTGGATGGAACCCGGAATCGCGTACACCTCACGCCCTTGCTCCGCCGCCAGGCGTGCGGTGATCAGCGAGCCGCTGGACATACTGGCCTCCACCACCAGCACGCCTAACGACAACCCGCTGATAATCCGGTTGCGCCGTGGGAAATTACCGGCCTGGGGCGCGGTATCCAGCGGAAACTCGGAAACCACGGCGCTGCCTTGGGCGATCATCGCCGCAGCAAGCTTGCGATGGCGCTGTGGATAAAAATTTTCCAGGCCAGTGCCAAGCACGCCGATGGTATGGCCGCCCACGTCCAATGCCGCCTGGTGCGCTGCGCCGTCAATGCCCACCGCCAGCCCACTGGTGATGACAAAACCGGCGCTCGCCAGGCTGCGGGAAAAGGCCGCTGCCGTGTCCATGCCTGGGCGAGAGGCACGCCGGCTTCCGACCATGGCCAACTGTGGTTTTTCCAGAATACCGGGGTCGCCCGCCACGAATAACAACGGCGGCGCATCGTCGATCTGCGCGAGCAACGCCGGGTACTCTGGTTGGTCCCACATCAGCAAATGCTGGGCCGGGCGCGCCAGCCAGGCCAACGCCTCACTGGCACCGTCACGGACTTTGGGGCTACGTCGGGCCTCGGCACTGATGGCGGGCAAACCGAGGGAACGCCAGGCGCTGGCGGGAGCACTCAGAGCCTTGGAAGCGCAACCAAAGGCTTCGATCAACACGTGAAAACGCTTGGGCCCCAGTTCTGGCAGCCTGTGCAAGCGTAGCCGGGCTTCCAGCTCTGCCGGGGAAATATCGCTACTGTTTATCGGATTCATATGATCATCCTTGACCGGAACAAGCTGTGGATAACTCTGTTGGTAACTTATTTAGCAGGCTATTTATTGCGCTTGTTGAGCCGTCTCGAAACGGTCTTGCACGGCCAACGACCTTGAAGCACTGAGCACCAGGGCATAGCTGAGCTTTTCGTAGGTGCGAAACACCAGCAGGGTGCCCGCTCGCTCATCCGGGAGCGGCGTGGGCGTACCGGTGAGGGCGTCTCGCACGGTGGCGCCAGCCTTGATCACCGTGAGCAGTTGGCCTTCCATCAGGCCATCGCGGCGGCCCTTGTTCAGGGTCACAGCATCGAGCACGCCAATCTGCGTGACGCCCTTGGGGATGTCGATGATGTGCCCTGTAATCAAGGGTGCGGGTTTGCAGGGTTCCAGGCTGGCCAAAGCAACGGGAGGCTCGGCGCGCAACAAACGGTCACCCGGGCGAATTTCCTGGGTCACCCGTTGCACTGCCAAGGTGGTGAGGCTGTCGGCAAGCACAAAGCGTGCAGTGCCGATGTCGTCGGCATTGATGCCGAGTAATTCCTGGGTAACGGGGTCGGTGTAGGCCTTGCCCCGCCGAAAGATCCCGTAGCTGGGCTGGGCCGGGTCCAGATGCCCGCGCGCATGCACACGCTCGTCGTTGGCACCCAGCACGCGCCCGCCTTGAGCCGCAATAATATAAGGCGCGTTGTCCAGGTCGTGGGGGGAGTCAAAAATACGGTTGTGCAGTAAAAAATGCTGAATGGCCTGTTGCGCGGCCTGATCCAGACGCTCAGTGGGTTGCACAATCAATGCCGTGGCGAACGGGGCCCACAGCAGCAAGACGAGTAGCGATTTCCTCATGGGGTGAATCTCCTTTATTATGTGCGTTCGCGTGAAATGCCATAGCCTTCGCGGCTTCCGAGCGTTTCACACCGGCCGTATGGGTCCATCCCACCGCCGATTTGTCTCTTCCTCACATGTGCAGCAATTACGCTTATGGCTATTTTGAACATCCTCGAATTTCCCGACTCGCGCCTGCGCACGATCGCCAAGCCGGTGGCCGTAGTGGACGACAAGGTTCGTCAGTTGGTCGATGACATGTTTGAAACAATGTATGAAGCCCCGGGCATCGGCCTCGCCGCTACCCAGGTCAACGTGCACCTGCGTGTCGTGGTCATGGACCTGTCGGAAGATCGCAGCGAACCTCGGGTGTACATCAACCCTGAGTTCGAACCGCTGACCGAAGAGATGGGCGAATACCAGGAAGGCTGCCTGTCGGTGCCGGAGTTCTACGAGAACGTTGAACGCCCGCTGCGCGTGAAGATCAAGGCGCTGGACCGTGACGGCAAGCCGTTTGAGCTGATTGCCGAAGGTCTGTTGGCGGTGTGCATCCAGCATGAATGCGACCACCTCAACGGCAAACTGTTTGTCGATTACCTGTCCACGCTCAAGCGGGACAGGATCAAGAAAAAGCTGGAAAAAAAGCATCGCCAGCAAGCTTGATGCCCTTCTTCCAAAGGCTTGCTGCGGCAAGCCTTTTTCTTTTGTGACTGTTTTTTACCGAGAACTCCCATGACCGAGCCATTGCGCATTGTTTTTGCCGGCACTCCTGAATTTGCCGCCGAACACCTCAAGGCGCTGCTTGCCAGCCCTTATGACATCGTCGCGGTGTACACCCAGCCGGATCGCCCGGCCGGTCGCGGGCAAAAACTGATGCCGAGCCCAGTCAAGCAATTAGCACTGGAGCACAACATTCCGGTGCTGCAACCGCCGACCCTGCGTAACGCCGACGCCCAGGCCGAACTGGCCGCGCTGAAGCCGGACCTGCTGGTGGTGGTGGCTTACGGTTTGATCCTGCCTCAGGCTGTGCTGGATATACCGCGCCTGGGTTGCATCAACAGTCATGCTTCACTGCTGCCCCGCTGGCGCGGTGCGGCGCCGATTCAACGTGCCGTTGAAGCAGGCGACAGCGAGAGCGGCGTGACCGTGATGCGCATGGAAGCCGGCCTGGATACCGGGCCGATGCTGCTCAAAGTCACCACACCGATCACCGCCCAAGACACCGGCGGCAGCCTGCACGACCGCCTCGCTGAATTGGGGCCGCCCGCCGTGATCCAGGCCATCGCTGGCCTGGCTGCCGGCACACTGGAAGGCGAGGTACAGGACGACAGCCTGGCCACCTACGCGCACAAATTGAACAAAGACGAAGCACGCATCGACTGGAGCCGCCCAGCCGTGGAGCTTGAGCGCCTGGTACGTGCCTTCAACCCGTGGCCGATCTGCCACAGCACCCTGAACGGCGAGGCTTTGAAAGTGTTGGCCGCGACCCTGGCCGATGGTGCAGGCGCTCCCGGCGAGATCATCGGCGCCAGCAAAGACGGCCTGTTGGTGGCTTGCGGTGAACAGGCGCTGTGCCTGACGCGTCTGCAATTGCCCGGCGGCAAGGCGCTGAACTTCAGTGATTTGTTCAACAGTCGTCGTGAGAAATTCGCCCTGGGCACCACGCTTGGAGTGGTCACTCAATGAACCCACGTCTGGCCGCCGCCAAGGCTCTCGCCGCCGTGCTCAACGGCAAGGCTTCGCTGAACAGTTCATTGCCCACGCAGTTGGATAAGGTTGAAGACCGCGACCGGGGGTTTACGCAGGACCTGGCCTTTGGCACCGCCCGTTGGCAGCCACGGTTGTCTGCGTTGGCCGCCAAGCTGCTGCAAAAACCGTTCAAAACGGCGGACGCGGATGTCGAGGCGCTGTTGCTGGTGGGTCTCTACCAGTTGCTCTACACCCGCGTGCCCGCCCACGCCGCCATTGGTGAAACCGTCGGTTGCGCCGACAAGCTGAAAAAGCCCTGGGCCAAGGCCCTGCTCAATGCCGTGCTGCGTCGCGCCCAGCGTGAAAGCGAAGCGCTGTTGGCCGAGCTTGAACATGATCCGGTGGTGCGCACCGCCCACCCGCGCTGGCTGCAAAAATCCCTGAAAGCCTTTTGGCCCGAGCAATGGGAGGCTATCTGCGCGGCCAACAACGCGCACCCGCCGATGATCCTGCGGGTCAACCGTCGCCACCACAGCCGGGATGCATACCTGCAATTACTCGCCGACGCGGCCATTAACGCCACCCCGTGCGTGTACAGCACGGACGGTATCGTGCTGGAAGCCGCCGCCGATGTGCGCAGCCTGCCGGGCTTTGCCGAAGGCTGGATCAGCGTGCAGGACGAGGCCGCGCAATTGGCTGCCGATCTGCTCGATTTGGCCCCCGGCCAGCGCGTACTCGACGCCTGCTGCGCGCCAGGCGGTAAGACGTGTCACATCCTTGAGGTTGAAAAAGACCTGGCCGGTGTGGTGGCTGTGGACCTTGAGGCCAAGCGCCTGGTGCGCGTGCGGGAAAACCTTGCACGCCTGGGCCTCAGCGCCGACCTGATCGCCGCCGACGGCCGCGACACCGCGACGTGGTGGGACGGCAAGCCATTCCAGCGCATCCTGCTGGACGCTCCTTGCTCCGCCACCGGTGTGATCCGTCGGCACCCGGACATCAAGCTGACCCGCCAGCCCGACGACATCGCCGCGCTGGCGGTGTTGCAAGGCGAACTGCTCGACGCGCTGTGGCCAACCCTGGAAGTGGGCGGCATCCTGCTTTACGCCACCTGCTCCACGCTGCCCACCGAAAATACCGAGGTCATCCAAGCCTTCCTCGCCCGCACCAGCGGCGCGCGCGAACTGGACCTCGCCACCAGCGCCGGCATCAAGCAGCCCCACGGCCGCCAACTGCTCGCGCAGGAAGGCGGGCACGATGGTTTCTACTACGCCAAACTGATCAAGATTGCCGCCGCGCGCGGCTGAATGGTTTTAAGGGAGTGACCGGATGAAAATCATCATCCTTGGAGCAGGGCAGGTGGGTGGCACGCTGGCCGAACATTTGGCCGGTGAAGCCAACGACATCACCGTGGTCGACACCGATGCCGAGCGCTTGCGCAACCTGGGCGACCGCCTGGACATTCGTACGGTGCAAGGCCGCGCGTCGTTTCCGACGGTGCTGCGCCAGGCCGGTGCCGACGATGCCGACATGCTGGTGGCTGTGACCAACAGCGACGAGACCAACATGGTCGCCTGCCAGGTCGCCCACACCCTGTTCCACACCCCGACCAAGATCGCTCGGGTGCGCGAAGCGGCTTACCTGACCCGCGCCGGGCTGTTCGACAACGACGCCATCCCGGTAGACGTCCTGATCAGCCCGGAACAGGTGGTGACCCACTACATCAAGCGCCTGATCGAAATTCCAGGTGCGCTACAGGTTATCGACTTCGCTGAAGGCAAAGCGCAACTGGTAGCCGTGAAGGCCTATTACGGCGGGCCGCTGGTTGGCCAGCAATTGCGCCAGCTGCGTGAGCACATGCCGAATGTGGAAACCCGCGTCGCCGCGATTTTCCGCCGTGACCGGCCGATCCTGCCCCAGGGCGATACGGTGATCGAGGCTGACGACGAAGTGTTTTTCATCGCCGCCAAGGCGAACATTCGTGCGGTCATGAGCGAAATGCGCAGGCTCGACGAAAGCTACAAACGCATCGTCATCGCCGGCGGCGGGCAGATTGGCGAGCGTTTGGCAGAAGCCATCGAAAGCCGCTACCAGGTGAAGATCATCGAGATGAGCCCGACGCGGTGCCGGCATTTGTCCGACACCCTCGACAGCACTGTTGTACTGCAAGGCAGCGCCTCGGACCGTGATCTCCTGATGGAAGAGAACATCGCCGACGCGGATATCTTCCTGGCCCTGACCAACGATGACGAAGCCAATATCATGTCGTCCTTGCTCGCCAAGCGGCTGGGGGCGAAGAAGGTGATGACCATCATCAACAACCCGGCCTATGTGGACCTGATCCAGGGCGGCGATATCGACATTGCCATCAGCCCGCAGTTGGCGACCATCGGTACCTTGCTCGCCCACGTACGGCGTGGCGACATTGTCAGCGTGCACTCGTTGCGCCGTGGCGCAGCGGAAGCCATCGAGGCGATTGCCCACGGTGACTCCAAGTCCAGCAAAGTGATTGGCAAGGCGATCCGCGATATCGGCCTGCCGCCCGGTACCACCATTGGTGCGATCATTCGCGATGAAGAAGTGATCATTGCCCACGACGACACGGTGATCGCCACCGGAGACCACGTGATTTTGTTCCTTGTGGACAAGAAACATATCCGCGATGTGGAGAAGCTGTTCCACGTGGGGCTGAGTTTTTTCTGATTAAAAAATTGAGTGAGCCTGCCGCCGCCATCGCGGGCAAGCCCGCTCCCACATGTGATCGCGTTCCAAGTGTGGGAGCGGGCTTGCCCGCGATGACGATATCGAAACCGCTATATAGCTAAAGGACGCACAGTCATGCTCGAATCCCTGGAAAAAATGCTCGCCAAGGGTGTGGATAATTCGCTGCTGCGCTTTGGCCTGGGCAAGGGTTATCTGGACCTGAAGGACAACGCAACGGCGGCCGAGCATTTGCAGCGATGCGTCGAGTTCGATCCGAAGTATTCAGCGGCGTGGAAGTTGTTGGGCAAGGCGCGGCTGGGATTGGAAGATCGCGCGGCAGCACACCTGGCATGGGAGAAGGGCATCGAAGCCGCCCAGGCCCATGGCGACAAACAGGCCGAAAAAGAAATGACGGTGTTCCTGAAGAAACTTGATCGCCAAACCTGACGTGATCACCTGTGGGAGCTGGCTTGCCTGCGATGCAGACACCTCGGTATATCAGGCACTCCGAGGTGATGCTATCGCAGGCAAGCCAGCTCCCACATTTGATCTCCATTGGGCTGGAGGTCAGCGGTGTATCAATACCACCGCGCCTCACCCGGCGGGCGTTTCTTGAAGCGCTTCATGCTCCACATGTACTGGCTTGGGTAAGCGCCTACATAGCGCTCAACTACCTTGCTCATCGCCGCACAGGACGTCGCGGTGTCGGTGCTGTACATGTCCTCCGGCGCCGCTTCCAGGATCACCTTGTAGCCCGAGCCGTCCGGCAGCCGCAGGGCATGCAGGAACACACCCACCGCCTTGTGGCCCGCGAGCATGTTCGGCACGAACTTGCTGGTAAGCGCCTGGGTGGCAAAAAACGGTACGAAGATCCCGGCGGACTCAGCCGGCTCCGGGTCGGCAGGAATGCCCACCTGGCCGCCTTTGCGCACTTCCTTGATCACGCTGAGAATGCCTTCCTTGGTGGAAGCCGCCACGCGGTTGCCCAGCTGCACGCGTTGTTTGCGCAGCAGTTCGTCCACCGCCTTGAGCTTGGGCGGGCGATAGAAAATGATCGGTTTGCACTGGCTGCAATAGAAGTGGTTCAACACTTCCCAGTTGCCCAGGTGGCTGGTGATGCCCACCACGCCTTTGCCAGAAGCCAGGGCCTCGTGCAGCACTTCCAAGCCCTCGACTTCGCGGACCAGGTCGATGGAGCGCTGCGCCGGCCAGATCCACGCGCAGGCGCTTTCGGTGAGGGACTTGCCGATGTCCATCAGGCTGCGGCCCACCAGGCGCTCGCGTTCTGCAGGGTCCATGTCCGGGAAGCATTTGGAGAGGTTGATCCGCACGGTATCGCGGGAACGGTTGGGGGTTTTCCACATGATCCAGCCGATCCCCGTGCCGACGGCTTGTACGGCGCGCCAGGGCAGCAGGGCAAACAACCGAAGAGCGCCTACCAGCAAGGCGCCTTTAAACTTTTCCACAGGTCACTCCTGATCGTGTGTGGTGCGCAAAGCCGGCATTCTAACCGGCGTTGACCAAGTCCGCGTAACGGTCGCAGTCCTGGGTGTGGTCCATGACCATGCCCGAGGCCTGCATGAAGGCGTAGCAGATGGTCGGCCCGACGAAGGTGAAGCCGGCCTTTTTCAAGGCTTTGCTCATGGCTTGGGCTTCGGGCGTGATCGCCGGGACGTCGCTGCGATCCTTGAAGTGATTGACCTTGGGTTTGCCGCCGACAAACGACCACAGCAACCCCACGGGATCTTCCAGCGCCAGCCAGGCCGCGGCGTTGCGCCGGGTAGCGTTGAGCTTCAAGCGATTGCGCACGATGCCCGGGTCCTGCATCAGCACCTCGATTTCGTCATCGCTCAATTGCGCCAGACGCTGCGCGTCAAAGCCGAACAACACCTTTCGATAATGCTCGCGTTTGCGTAAAACGGTGATCCAGGACAGGCCTGCCTGGAACCCTTCGAGCAAAAGCAACTCGAACAAACCCTGCGCATCGCGCAGCGGCGTTCCCCACTCTTGATCGTGATAAGCCATGTACAGCGGATCTTCAGAACACCAAAAGCAGCGTGGCATAAGGCTCCAGGGAGTGGTGGCGGGGCCGAATCGGGTATACTCCCGCTCTTTAAATCGCAGCCCAAGTAACAGGTGAATTTCGTGAGCCAGCCTACGCCAGCCGTGCGTACCTTCCAAGACTTGATCCTCGCCCTCCAGCAATACTGGGCCGAGCAAGGTTGTGTGGTACTTCAGCCCTACGATATGGAAGTAGGCGCCGGCACTTTCCACACCGCTACATTCCTGCGGGCCATCGGCCCGGAAACCTGGAACGCCGCTTATGTGCAGCCCAGTCGCCGCCCGACTGACGGCCGCTACGGCGAAAACCCGAACCGTCTGCAGCACTACTACCAGTTCCAGGTGGTATTGAAGCCCAACCCGGACAACTTCCAGGAGCTGTACCTGGGCTCGCTGAAACATGTCGGCCTGGACCCACTGGTGCACGACATTCGTTTCGTCGAAGACAACTGGGAATCGCCAACCCTGGGCGCCTGGGGCCTGGGCTGGGAAGTCTGGCTCAATGGCATGGAAGTGACACAGTTCACTTACTTCCAGCAAGCCGGCGGCATCGAGTGCTACCCGGTCACCGGCGAAATCACCTACGGCCTTGAGCGCCTGGCCATGTACCTGCAAGGCGTGGACTCGGTCTACGACCTGGTATGGGCTGACGGCCCGTTCGGCAAGGTGACTTACGGCGATGTGTTCCACCAGAACGAGGTGGAGCAGTCCACCTACAACTTCGAACACGCCAACGTCGACAAACTGTTCGAACTGTTCGACTTCTATGAAAGCGAAGCCAAGCGTCTGATCGAACTCGACCAGCCGCTGCCGTTGCCAAGCTATGAAATGGTGTTGAAGGCCTCCCATACCTTCAACCTGCTGGACGCCCGCCGTGCCATTTCGGTTACTGCGCGCCAGCAATACATCCTGCGTGTGCGCACCCTGGCGCGTTCCGTCGCCCAAGCCTACCTGCTGGCTCGCGCCAAGCTGGGCTTCCCGATGGCAACCCCGGATTTGCGTGATGAAGTGTTGGCTAAGCTGGAGGCTGCACAATGAGTGCTCAAGATTTCCTGGTTGAACTGGGCACCGAAGAGCTGCCACCCAAGGCCCTCAATACCCTGGCCGATGCATTCCTGGCCGGTATCGAAAAAGGCCTGCAGACCGCTGGCCTGAAGTTTCAAGCCAAGAAGGTCTACGCCGCGCCGCGCCGCCTGGCTGTGCTGCTGACCGCGCTGGAAACCCAGCAGCCGGATCGCAGCATCAACCTGGACGGCCCACCGCGCCAGGCGGCTTTCGACGCCGAAGGCAACCCGACCCAGGCGGCCCTTGGCTTTGCCAAGAAGTGTGGCGTGGAGCTGAGCGAGATCGACCAGAGCGGCCCGAAACTGCGTTTCAGCCAGGTCATCACCGGCAAGCCAACCGCCAGCCTGTTGCCGACCATCGTTGAAGATTCCCTGAACGACCTGCCTATCCCCAAGCGCATGCGCTGGGGTGCGCGCAAGGAAGAGTTCGTGCGCCCAACCCAATGGCTGGTGATGCTGCTCGGTGACCAGGTCATCGATTGCACCATCCTCGCCCAGAAGGCCGGTCGTGACTCCCGTGGTCACCGCTTCCATCATCCAGAAAGTGTGCGCATCACTTCGCCGGCCAACTACCTCAACGACCTGCGCGCTGCTTACGTGCTGGCCGACGCCAATGAGCGTCGCGAGCTGATCAGCAAGCGCACCGAAGAGCTGGCCCGTCTGCAGGAAGGCACCGCCATCGTGCCGCCAAGCCTGCTCGACGAAGTGACCGCCCTGGTGGAATGGCCGGTGCCGCTGGTGTGCTCGTTCGAAGAGCGTTTCCTCGACGTGCCGCAAGAAGCCTTGATCACCACCATGCAGGACAACCAGAAGTACTTCTGCCTGCTGGACGTGGACGGTAAGTTGTTGCCGCGTTTTATCACCGTGGCCAACATCGAAAGCAAAGACCCACAGCAGATCATCGCCGGTAACGAAAAAGTCGTGCGCCCGCGCCTGACCGACGCCGAGTTCTTCTTCAAGCAAGACAAGAAGCAGAAGCTGGAAGACTTCAACCTGCGCCTGCAAAACGTGGTGTTCCAGGAAAAACTCGGCAGCGTCTACGACAAGGCCGTGCGTGTTTCCAAGCTGGCGGCCTACATTGCCCCACGTATCGGCGGCGACGCAGCCTGGGCAGCGCGTGCTGGCTTGCTGTCCAAGTGCGACCTGGCCACCGAGATGGTCGGCGAGTTCCCAGAGATGCAAGGCGTGGCCGGTTACTACTACGCCCTCAACGACGGCGAGCCGGATGATGTCGCCCTGGCCCTGAACGAGCAGTACATGCCGCGCGGTGCCGGTGCAGAACTGCCGAGCACCCTGACCGGTGCGGCCGTGGCCATTGCCGACAAGCTGGACACCCTCGTGGGTATCTTCGGTATCGGCATGCTGCCCACCGGCAGCAAAGACCCGTATGCCCTGCGCCGTGCGGCCTTGGGCGTGCTGCGTATCCTGATCGACAAAAAGCTGGACCTCGACCTGACCCAGGCCGTGGTATTTGCCGTCGGCCAGTTCGGCACCAAGGTCAAGCAAGCCGGCCTGGCCGAGCAAGTGCTGGAGTTTGTGTTCGATCGCCTGCGTGCGCGTTATGAAGACGAAGGCGTGGACGTTTCCGTCTACCTGTCGGTACGTGCCCTGCAACCGGGCTCGGCACTGGACTTCGACCAGCGTGTACAAGCCGTGCAAGCGTTCCGCAAGCTGCCGGAAGCCGATGCCCTGGCCGCCGTGAACAAGCGCGTGTCGAACCTGTTGAGCAAGGCCGACAACCTCGGCACTGCCGAAGTCGACCCGGGCCTGTTTGCCGATGCCAAGGAGTTCTCGCTGAACTCAGCCATCGCCAAGGCCGAGAACGCCGTGAAGCCGCTGATCGCCGAGCGTAACTACGCTGAAGCGTTGGCGCGCCTGGCGTCCTTGCGTGAGCCGGTGGATGCGTTCTTCGAAGCGGTGATGATCAATGCCGATGATGCTGGCGTGCGCAAAAACCGCTACGCCATGCTGGCGCGCCTGCGTGGCTTGTTCATCAATATCGCCGACATCTCCGTACTGGGCTGATCATGTTGAAACTGCTGATTCTCGATCGGGACGGGGTGATCAACTACGACTCCGACGCTTACATCAAGTCGGTG
Organism: Pseudomonas sp. FSL W5-0203; assembly: GCF_001896155.1. Lineage (NCBI taxonomy): Bacteria > Pseudomonadati > Pseudomonadota > Gammaproteobacteria > Pseudomonadales > Pseudomonadaceae > Pseudomonas > Pseudomonas sp. FSL W5-0203. The sequence continues at coordinate 61,111 of NZ_MPOR01000010.1, read as the reverse complement.
GAGGAGTGGATCCCGCTGCCCGGTTCGATCGAGGCCATCGCGCAGTTGAGCAAAGCCGGCTGGACGGTGGCCATCGCCACCAACCAGTCCGGCATCGCCCGCGGTTACTACGACATCGCGACCCTGGAGGCCATGCACGCGCGTTTGCGCGCGTTAGTGGCCGAGCAGGGCGGCGAGGTGGGGCTGGTGGTCTACTGCCCCCACGGGCCGGACGAAGGCTGCGATTGCCGCAAGCCCAAGCCTGGCATGTTGAAAATTATTGCAGAACATTACAAGGTGCCCTTGGCTGGGATATGGTTCGTCGGGGACAGCCTCGGTGACCTGGAGGCGGCCAAAGCCGTCGACTCTCAGCCAGTTTTGGTTAAAACCGGAAAAGGCGAAAAGACCCAGGCTAAAAACCTGCCGGTAGGCACCTTGATTTTTGACGATCTGGCGGCCGTTGCCGCAGAACTTATCAACAACTAGCCGCCCTCGACTTCCTGACCAAGGACTGTTCGGGAGTGCGCTTTTAGCAGGCGGGCCGTGTCCCGCAACGGTAAATGCCGCCATGTCGATCTTGCAGGCCATCAGAACCTTTTTCTTTTACCTGCTGCTGGGCACCAGTTCGTTTCTCTGGTGCACCCTGAGCTTTTTTATTGCACCGTTCCTGCCCTTCAAGGCGCGCTATCGCTTTATCAACGTCTACTGGTGCCGCTGCGCGTTGTGGCTGAGCAAGGTGTTCCTGAATATTCGTTTCGAGGTCAAGGGCGCTGAAAACGTTCCTGATCAACCGTGCGTGATTCTCTCGAACCATCAGAGCACCTGGGAGACGTTCTTCCTCTCGGCGTATTTCTCGCCGTTGAGCCAGGTGCTCAAGCGCGAGCTTCTGTATGTGCCATTCTTCGGCTGGGCCATGGCCATGTTGCGTCCGATCGCCATCGACCGGGACAACCCCAAGGCTGCGCTCAAGCATGTCGCGAAGAAGGGCGATGAGTTGCTCAAGGACGGCGTCTGGGTGCTGATCTTTCCGGAGGGCACGCGGGTGCCCTACGGCACCGTGGGTAAGTTCTCACGGGGTGGTACCGCCCTGGCGGTCAACGCCAACCTGCCTGTGCTGCCAATTGCGCATAACGCCGGCAAGTTCTGGCCCAAGACTGGCTGGGCTAAACGCCCAGGCACTATCACCGTAGTGATCGGCGAACCGATGTACGCAGAAGGCGAAGGACCACGTGCCATCGCCGCCCTGAACGACCGCGCTGCGGCGTGGAATGAGGCGCAGCAACGGGCCATGGGCTCCCTGCCTCCGGAACCGGTGGTGGTGGAGACGCCGGCCGTTTGAGCATCTGTGGATAACCTGTGTACGCTTTGTTGGCGAATTGGCTTTTTTGCTTCATAACAAGCTGATTTACTTACATATTTCTGAAGCTCATAAAATTCAGAAAAACGTGCATAAGTTTTTTCTTCATAAAAAAACCGGTCCTTGTGACCGGTTTTTTATGCACAGCAGAAAAGCCGCTTTTTCAGTCCTCCAATAACGGCAGCAGCAGGATAAACGTCGAGCCCTTGCCCAGCTCACTTTCACACACGATGCGCCCACCGTGCCGCTCCAACACTGCTTTAACCATGGTCAGCCCCAGTCCAAGCCCCTCACTGCCTTGAGCCGAATCGAAACGTCGGTATTGGTTAAACAACTCCGGCAGATCCTCAGGCGCAATCCCCGGTCCCTGGTCGCTTATCCTGCATTCCAACCAACCTTGCGCACTGCCATGCCTCAACCTGACGGTGGTACCGGATGGGGAGTATTTGATCGCGTTCTCCAGCACATTGAACAACGCCCGGGTGAGCAGCGATTGGTCGGCGTAGACCATGGCCTCGTCCGCCTCATCCAGGTCGTGAACCAAATGGATGCCCTTCAACTGCGCAATCACCGCCACTTGATCAAAAGCGTCCATCACCAGCATGGCAAACAGGGTGGGCTGGAACTGGTAACCGTCCGCTTCAGCCTTGGCCAATTGCACAAAGGATTCAGTCAGGCTCAAGGCCCGCCGCACCTGCTGTTCGATCTGGGTAAACACCGGGGACTCCCCGTTGTGCACGTCCAACAGGGCAAGGATCGCTGAGTGCGGTGCACGCAGGTCGTGGGAAAGGAAACGCAGCATCGTCTCGCGGTGCTGCTGTGCTTCACGCTCCTTGCTCAGGTCCGTGAGGCTCAACAACCAGCCGAGGGCGAAATCCCCTTCGGCAGGCAGCAAAGGGGCTAGCTCCATGCGCAAACTGCGTTGGTGGATATCGCGAAACTCGACCAGTTCCAGTGCCGACAGGGCAGGGCGTACACCATTGTGCAGCGGGGGATAGCCTAGATCGGCGAGCTGTTCGACGAGGTTTTCGCCGCCCAGGTCATTGCCGAATACTTCACGGGCCACGCGGTTGGCCAACAGGATGCTGCCCTGAGGGTCGGTGATCAGCGTTGCTACCGGCAGGCACTCCAGCCCGTCAGCCATAAAGCGCCGCGTATCGCGTGTACGACTGACGGCTTGTTCAAGGGCAAAGATCCGCCCTTGCAGCACATCGCCCTTACTGGCGGGCGCGCGACGACGTTCCGGAAGCACCTTGGGTTCGTTATCCAGACGTGCCAGTTCCCAGCCAAAGTAGGCGAGAATTACGCTCAGACGTCGCCAATTCCAGATCAGGTAACTCAGCAACAAACCGATCAGGCATGCTGCGGGGCTCCACCAGTGGCCCAGGCGCAATAAGCCCCATGAGCCCAGCAAAGCCACGGCCATGCACGCCAAGGTCATCCACAGGGCGTAACGGGGGCGCACAAGCAGAAGGCCCAGCAGCAGGGCCACCAGGGACGTTGCTAGCAACGCCGCGAACCAGCCGGGCAGATCGACGATGCTGCGACCCTGCAACAAACCATTCAGTACTTCAGCCTGGATCTCAACCCCCGCAGTGGTGCCCACGGTGGAAGAGAGCGGCGTCACGAAACGATCGGCCATGCCATAGGCTGAGGCGCCGATCAGAACCAGGCGACCCCGCAGCGACTCGGGAGCTACCTCGCCGCGTAGTACGCTGACGTAGGACAGACTGGGAAAATGGTCTGGTTCCGAAGTGAACGGCACACGAATCTCATGTTCCTGATGCCAGTGCCCTCCAGTAGGCTCTTGTGGCAGGCCCGGCATCGTCTCGGCATGCTCGCTCATGGCGAACGCCAGCCACGCCAACTGAGGAAGCGTGCTTCCCGGCGGGCCTTCACGTAGATACACGCTGCGCACCACACCGTCGTTGTCCGCTTCGACGTTGATGTGACCGACACCCTTGGCGCACTTGAGCAGTGGCGACAACGGCGCTATGGGAGCCTTGGGGCTGACGCTGCTGTCTCCGGCGATGGGCAGCAATACATTGCCGGCTTTGCATACGGCATCGGCCAGGCGCTGCTCGTCATGACTGTGGTCGGTCTCACTGAAGATCACATCCAACAAAATGCCCGCCGGCTGTGCGGCGTTCACGCGTTCAATCAGCTCGGCATGTACGCTGCGCGGCCAAGGCCATGGGCCAAGTGCTTCCAGGCTGGGTGCGTCGATGGTCACCAGGACGATGCGTGGATCTACCGGCAAGGGCGTGAGGCGGCGCAGGCTGTCATAGAGCGGATTATTGAGCGCTAAGCCAGCGCTCAAGGATAAGTAGGCCGTAAAGGGCAGGAGTACCAAACCGATCAACAGCCATTCACGAACCAACCCATGGAACAAAAGCTGGGCCTGGGTAGGTTGGCGTTTCTCGGTTTTGCGCCAGAGCTTCACAGGGCTAGCGCCATGAGGGGGCCAAGGCATTGATGGTCGTTAAGTAAAGATGTCATAAGCCCAGGATCCCTCTCCATGGGGTTGCGATGAAGTGCATGCGGTGTTCTGAAACCAGTGAAGCTTATTTCGGTCTCATTGGAGGACTTCCCACGACCGCGCAATGAACGATACCGCACATTGGAGCGGGCATAACGCCCCGGCGAGGCGATCACGCCGACCCTTTTCCGGAACGACAGGAGCCGGTATCTTCTTTGAGGATCGTAGTGGATTGAGTTTACGGCGCTTTCAGCGTATCGAGAGATCCAGGCACTGTAGAATCCGTCCATAATTATTCAGATTCATAGGTCGGCATTTGTACAGCATGTGCCCCCCATTCAAGCTCTCGTATTTTTGTAGGAAGGACCCCGCCCATGCGTGTCGCAATACTGGATGACGAACCCGCAGAGTTGCGACGGGTGGAACAGACACTGCGACAGATTCCCGGTCCGGCTGAACAGCCCTGGTCCCTGCATTTTTTTGAACGTGGCGAAGACCTGCTACGCCAGCTACGTCGGGAAACCTTTGACCTGCTGATCCTCGACTGGCAACTGCCGGATATCTCCGGGATCGCGTTATTGCGCTGGACCCGCGAGCACATGGAGTCGCCTCCCGCCGTTATCATGCTCACCAGTCGCGATGCCGAAAGCGATATCGTGACGGCGTTGAACAGCGGGGCGGACGACTATGTCAGCAAGCCGTTTCGGCCCAACGAACTCAAAGCCCGAGTCAGCGCCGTGCTGCGGCGCCACGGTTTGCAAAAGTCGGCTACCCAGGAAGTGCAGAGCTTTAACGATCTGACGTTCGACGATGCCGAACTGACCGTCACCCGAGCGGGCAAGCCCATTAACCTGACAGAACGGGAATACCGTTTGGCAAGTTGTCTATTTGCCAACCTGGCCCGGCCGTTGTCTCGCGAGTATCTCTATGAGCGGTTCTGGAGCCACGAAGAAATGGTGTCGTCGCGGCCGTTGGACACGCATATCTACCGCCTGCGCAACAAGCTAGGGCTGACCGCGGATCGCGGTTGGCAGCTGTTGACGATCTATGGGTACGGGTATCGGTTGGAGAGTGTGACACCCGCTGTGGAAAGTTAAATAGCCTGATGTTCCACGTGGAGCATTTAAAAAATGCGCGACTACGAACCAACAAAAAAGGCCAACGCTAAGCGTTGGCCTTTTGTTTTTAGCAGATGTTCCTGATCAGAAGTCCAGGTTAGACACCGCCAAAGCATTGCTCTCGATGAAGTCACGACGAGGCTCGACCGCATCACCCATCAGGGTGTTGAAGATCTGGTCGGCGCCAATGGCGTCTTCGATGGTCACGCGCAGCATGCGACGTTGAGCAGGGTCCATGGTGGTTTCCCACAGCTGATCCGGGTTCATCTCGCCCAGACCTTTATAGCGCTGGATGGTATGACGCTTGGTGCTTTCCGCCATCAACCAGTCCAAGGCTTCCTTGAACTCCTTGACCTGCTTCTTGCGTTCGCCACGCTGAATGTAAGCACCGTCGTCCAGCAGGGTGCTCAATTGCGCGCCGAGGGTAACCACGGTCTTGTAGTCGTTGCTACCGAAGAAGTCGCGGTTGAAGGTGACGTAATTGGACAGGCCGTGGGAGATCAGTTCGACCTCTGGCAGCCATACGTTACGTTCACGGTCCTCACGCAGGCTGGCTTTGTACACCAGACCAGACTTCTCCACAGTACGCAGGCGCACTTCGTATTGGGCCAGCCAATCCTGCATGGCGGCGTGATCGCCCAACTGCTCCAGGCTCACGGCCGGCAGGTAGATAAAGTGCTCGGTCAGCTCCTGAGGGTACAGGCGCGACAAACGCTTGAGTGTCTTCATGACCATACGGAAGTCGTTGACCAGTCGCTCCAGCGACTCACCGGAGATACCCGGCGCTTCGTCATTCAAGTGCAGGCTGGCATCTTCCAGGGCCGACTGCGTCATGTACTCTTCCATGGCGTCGTCGTCTTTGATGTATTGCTCTTGCTTGCCCTTTTTCACTTTGTACAACGGCGGCTGGGCGATGTAGATGTAGCCACGCTCGATCAGCTCCGGCAACTGACGGAAGAAGAAGGTCAGCAGCAGGGTGCGGATGTGCGAACCGTCGACGTCAGCATCGGTCATGATGATGATGTTGTGGTAGCGCAGCTTGTCGATATTGTACTCATCGCGGCCAATACCGCAGCCCAACGCCGTGATCAAGGTGCCGACTTCCTGGGAGGAAATCATCTTGTCGAAGCGGGCCTTCTCAACGTTAAGGATCTTACCCTTCAACGGCAGGATGGCCTGGGTGCGACGGTTACGACCCTGCTTGGCGGAACCGCCAGCAGAGTCACCTTCCACCAGGTACAGTTCGGAGAGGGCAGGGTCCTTCTCCTGGCAGTCAGCCAGTTTGCCTGGCAGGCCGGCGATATCCAGCGCGCCTTTGCGGCGGGTCATTTCACGGGCCTTCCGCGCGGCTTCACGGGCGCGTGCAGCGTCGATCATCTTGCCGACAACCAGCTTGGCTTCGTTCGGGTTTTCCAACAGGAAGTCGGAGAAGTACTTACCCATTTCCTGTTCAACCGCAGTCTTCACTTCGGAAGACACCAGCTTGTCTTTGGTCTGGGAGCTGAACTTCGGATCCGGTACCTTGACCGAGATGATCGCCGTCAGGCCTTCACGGGCATCGTCACCGGTGGTGGCGACTTTATGTTTCTTCGCCAAGCCTTCCGCTTCGATGTAGGTGTTCAGGTTACGCGTCAGCGCAGAACGGAAACCCACCAGGTGAGTACCGCCATCGCGTTGTGGAATGTTGTTGGTGAAGCACAACAGGTTCTCGTTGAAGCTGTCGTTCCACTGCAGGGCGATTTCCACGCCGATGCCATCTTCACGCTGGATGTTGAAGTGGAACACTTGGTTGACCGCGGTCTTGTTGGTGTTCAGGTATTCAACGAACGCTCGCAGGCCACCTTCATACTTGAACAGCTCTTCCTTGCCGCTGCGCTCATCCTTGAGGACGATGCCGACACCGGAGTTAAGGAAAGACAGTTCGCGAATCCGCTTGGCCAGGATGTCCCAGCTGAAGTGTATGTTTTTGAAGGTTTCTTCCGATGGCTTGAAGTGGATCTGGGTACCGGTGGTTTCACTGTCACCGACGATTTTCATCGGCTCCTGTGGTACGCCGTGGACGTAGGTCTGCTCCCAAATCTTGCCGCTACGGCGGACAGTGAGGATCAGTTCTTCGGACAGGGCGTTCACTACCGACACACCTACACCGTGTAAACCACCGGATACTTTATAGGAGTTGTCGTCGAACTTACCGCCAGCGTGGAGCACGGTCATGATGACCTCTGCCGCCGAAACGCCTTCTTCTTTGTGCACGTCTACCGGGATGCCACGACCGTTGTCACGCACGGTGATGGATTCATCCGGGTGGATGATAATGCTGATGTCGTCGCAGTGACCGGCCAGAGCTTCGTCGATGGAGTTATCGACCACCTCGAACACCATGTGGTGCAGACCGCTACCATCATCGGTGTCGCCAATGTACATACCGGGACGTTTGCGTACGGCATCCAAACCTTTCAGCACTTTAATGCTGGTCGAGTCGTACGTGTTTTCTTCGCTCATGCCTTCACTCCCGATGGTCGTGGGTCTGGGTGATACGGCCTTGTTCCACGTGGAACAAAGCGACTGGCGTTTCCGTCTGCCAGCCTTCCCTCAATAATTCGTGGTCTACACAGGTGATAAACACCTGGCAGCGTAAGTCTTCCAACAAGCGGCATAGCGAGCGGCGGTGCTGCTCGTCGAGTTCTGACGGCAAGTCATCCACCAAATAAATACACTGACCGCGTCGAGCCTGGCTAACCAGATGGCCCTGCGCGATACGCAACGCACAGACGACCAACTTTTGCTGGCCGCGGGACAAGATGTCCGCAGCATTGTGTGCACCTAATCTAAGGCGCAAATCAGCGCGCTGGGGGCCGGCCTGGGTGTGTCCGATTTGCTGATCCCGTTGCAAGGACGTTGCGAGCACTGCACTCAGCTCACGTTCTTTGTCCCAACCGCGGTAATAACTCAGCGTCAGGCCCTCGAGGTCCAACAACTCGCTCAAGGTCTGCTCAAAGACTGGTTTCAAGGCTTTGATATAGGCGCGGCGGTATTCATCTATTTCGTCGCTGGCCAGGCACAGTTCACGGTCCCAGGCTGCTTGCGAAGCGGCGTCAAGTGTACCATGCCGCAGCCATGAGTTCCGCTGCCGCAGGGCCTTCTGCAGCCGCTGCCAAGTGGCCATGAAGCGGGGTTCCACGTGGAACACGCCCCAGTCGAGGAATTGCCGACGGATTTTCGGGGCACCTTCCAGCAATCGAAAGCTGTCGGGGTTGATCAGTTGCAACGGCAGGATCTCTGCCAGTTGCGCTGCGCTGCGCGCATTTTGCCCGTCGATTCGGATCTGAAATTCCCCACCACGATCACGCGATATCCCCAGGCTGCTATGACCGCCCTCAGCCAGTTCCACTTGGCCAAATACGGTACAGGCCAATTGTTCGTACTGAATCACGGGTAACAAACGGGCACTGCGGAAGGAACGCGCAAGCCCCAGCAGATGGATGGCTTCCAGCACACTGGTTTTGCCACTGCCGTTGGCGCCATGGAGGATATTGATGCGGGGGGAAGGGGAGAAGGTCACCGGGTGCAGATTGCGCACCGCGGTGACCGAGACGCGACTGAGGGACATCTAGCTTCTGCTGAGCATGATTACAGGCGCATCGGCATGACAACGTAAGCCGAGTCGTCGTTGTCGGATTCTTGTACCAGGGCGCTGCTGTTGGAGTCCGACAGGATCAGACGAACCTGTTCGGTAGTCATAACACCCAGCACGTCCAACAGGTAGCTCACGTTAAAGCCGATTTCCAGCGATGCGCCGTTGTAGTCGACACCCACTTCTTCTTCCGCCTCTTCCTGTTCCGGGTTGTTGGCCTGGATTTTCAGTTGACCGTTGGCCAGCTGCAGGCGAATACCACGGTACTTTTCGTTGGACAGAATCGCAGTACGGCTAAAGGCTTCACGCAGAGCCTGACGATCACCGACCACCAGCTTGTCGCCACCTTTAGGCAACACACGCTCGTAGTCCGGGAACTTACCGTCTACCAACTTGGAGGTGAAGGTGAACTCACCGGTGGTCGCGCGAATGTGGTGCTGGCCCAACACGATGCTGACGTTGCCGTCCGGCTCGGTGAGCAAGCGCGCCAGTTCAAGGATACCTTTGCGTGGAACGATTACCTGGTGACGATCCGGCTGACCGATATCGGCACGCATCGAGCACATTGCCAGACGGTGACCGTCGGTGGCCACGGCGCGGATAATACCTTCCGAGACTTCCAGCAGCATACCGTTGAGGTAGTAACGCACGTCCTGCTGGGCCATTGCGAAGCTGGTGCGCTCGATCAAACGACGCAGCCTGCTTTGCTCCAGGCTGCACGTCAGCGAGCCAGGGCCTTCTTCTACGGTTGGAAAGTCATTGGCCGGCAAGGTCGACAGGGTGAAACGGCTACGGCCTGCCTTGACCACCAACTTCTGCTCATCCACCTTGATGTCGATCAGCGCATCGTTAGGCAGGCTTTTGCAGATATCCATCAGCTTGCGCGCCGGCACGGTGATCTCGCCGGGTTCGGCAGGCTCTTCGAGCTGGACACGACCCACCAGTTCGACTTCCAGGTCGGTACCGGTCAAGGACAACTGTTGCCCCTCGACCACCAGTAATACGTTGGAAAGCACCGGCAAGGTCTGTCGGCGCTCGACGACGCCTGCGACCAGTTGCAGGGGTTTCAACAGGGCTTCGCGTTGAATGGTGAAATGCATGGTCTAGTCCCTTGCCTTAATAAGCTGCGCTGGTGTCATCACGTAGTCAGTGTACGCAGCAGGTTCTTGTAGTCCTCGCGAATATCCGCGTCGGATTCCTTAAGTTCATTGATCTTGCGGCATGCGTGCAAGACCGTGGTGTGGTCGCGTCCGCCAAACACATCACCGATTTCCGGCAGGCTGTGGTTGGTCAACTCCTTGGAGAGGGCCATGGCAACCTGGCGTGGACGTGCCACCGAGCGCGAACGGCGCTTGGACAGCAGGTCGGAAATCTTGATCTTGTAGTACTCGGCCACGGTACGCTGGATGTTATCCACACTCACCAACTTGTCCTGCAAGGCCAACAAGTCTTTCAAGGACTCGCGAATCAGCTCGATGGTGATATCGCGACCCATGAAGTGCGAGTGGGCGATGACCCGCTTGAGCGCGCCTTCCAGCTCACGCACGTTGGAACGGATGCGTTGGGCGATGAAGAACGCAGCATCGTGAGGCAGATCGACTTTAGCCTGGTCGGCCTTCTTCATCAGGATCGCAACGCGGGTTTCCAGCTCCGGTGGCTCCACGGCAACCGTCAGGCCCCAGCCGAAACGAGACTTCAGACGTTCTTCCAGGCCTTCGATTTCCTTCGGGTAACGGTCACTGGTCAAGATGACCTGCTGGCCACCTTCGAGCAGGGCGTTGAAGGTGTGGAAGAACTCCTCTTGGGAACGTTCCTTGCGGGCAAAGAACTGAATGTCATCGATCAATAAGGCATCAACGGAGCGGTAGAAACGTTTGAACTCGTTGATGGCGTTGAGCTGCAAGGCCTTGACCATGTCGGCCACGAAGCGCTCCGAATGCAGGTAAACCACCTTGGCATTCGGGTTCTTCTTTAATAGGTGGTTACCGACGGCGTGCATCAAGTGCGTCTTACCCAAGCCCACGCCGCCATAAAGGAAGAGCGGGTTGTAACCATGCTTGGGGTTATCGGCGACCTGCCAGGCGGCCGCTCGGGCCAGCTGGTTGGACTTGCCTTCGACAAAGTTCTCGAAGGTAAACGTGCGGTTCAGGTAACTGGTGTGCTTGAGCGCGCCTTCTACCTGCACAGTACGTTGCTCGGAGCGCACGGGCGCCTGTTGAGAGCTGGCACCGGCCATCGGGTCGAAGCTGTCGCGGGACGGCTCTTCATTCTCTGGCGCATTATTTTTGCGCGACGACGGCTTGGACGGCGCAGCTGTCGGTGCAGGTGCTGCGGCGACAGGCGCCACTGCAGCTTGGGCTTGCGACGCGGCGGCGGCCAATGGCGCATTCGGCGCGGCGCGAGGAGCTGAGCTGCGCTTGCTGCCTATTAATAAGGAGAGAGCAGGCGCCAGGCCGTTGCCATGTTCGTCGAGCAATTCGAGAACGCGGCCCAGGTACTTCTCGTTGACCCAGTCGAGGACAAAACGATTGGGCGCATAGACACGCAACTCGTCGCCTTCGGCTTCGACCTGTAGCGGACGGATCCAGGTGTTGAATTGCTGGGCAGGCAGCTCATCGCGCAAAAGCTCCACGCACTGCTGCCAAAGTTCCACTGACACGGATATCCCCTAAGTTGAAAGCCGGTGAGGCAAAAACAGCCGCCATTGTAGCGGCCAGCCGTCCACTTATCCACATGTAGGTTGTTCACAGGCCACCCAAAATCAATGCCTTAACCGCAAAAAATGCGACCAGTGGTCTGTGTATAAGCTCTGTGGATAAACCCACCTAAGCTCGTTGTACAAGTGGGGTCGAAAGTCTGTGGGTAACCGGCCTGTGGATAAGTAGCTGTTCCACACACAGCTTATCCGATAGCGCAGCACAGGCAGAGCACCGCTTCTCCCCCGTGTTGTCATTCTCTGTACAACACGTGGAACAAGGGCTCAAGGCAGTTATCCACAGATGATCGCGTCCCTAGCTTTTATAAGCTTTACAGAAAAGCTTTAAATAACTTCCTTCTTTATTTTTATATCTATCGCATGGCAGATGGAAGTCAGACGGGGAGAAGGGCGCCAGGACCCCGTCGACATCTAATTAAAGGAAAAGCTGGTTGGAAATTGACCTAGAGGCTTGCTTTCTCTAGAATCGCCGGTCTCTTAAAACGGGGGCCATTCCGGCCCGTTGTGGACGAACCAGGTAACAACGCCATGAAACGTACTTTCCAACCAAGCACCATCAAACGCGCCCGTACTCACGGCTTCCGTGCTCGCATGGCTACCAAGAACGGCCGTGCTGTCCTGTCGCGTCGCCGCGCCAAAGGTCGTGCGCGTCTGGCAGTTTGATAATCCGGTACTGGTGGTGAGTCAGGACTTCAGTCGGGAAAAGCGTCTGCTAACCCCCCGGCATTTCAAGGCAGTCTTTGACTCCCCCACCGGCAAGGTTCCGGGGAAAAATCTCCTGCTCCTTGCGCGTAACAACGATCTTGATCATCCCCGTCTCGGGTTGGTGATCGGCAAGAAGAGCGTAAAGCTCTCCGTTGAGCGCAATCGCCTCAAGCGTCTGATGCGCGAATCGTTTCGCCTCCACCAGGACACTCTGGTTGGTTGGGATATTGTTATCGTCGCGCGCAAAGGCTTGGGTGATGTAGAAAACCCCGAATTGATTCAGCATTTCGGCAAGCTCTGGAAACGTTTGGCGCGTACCCACAAGCCAGCACCAGCAGTCAGCACCGAAACTGTAGGGGTAGACAGCCTTGATGCGTAAACTGGCAATCGTTCCGATCCAGTTTTATCGCTATGCCATTAGTCCTCTGATGGCCAGCCACTGTCGTTTCTACCCCAGTTGTTCCTGCTACGCGTTAGAGGCCATAGAAAATCATGGTCTTCTGCGCGGTGGCTGGCTGACCTTTCGTCGTTTAGGTCGCTGTCATCCGTGGAATCCCGGTGGTTATGACCCGGTTCCACCTATCCCTACCTCCCGTTCTTCTTCGATGGCCGAGTAATCATGGATATTAAACGCACAATCCTGATCGTCGCCCTGGCAATCGTGTCCTATGTCATGGTCCTTAAATGGAACCAGGACTACGGTCAGGCTGCCCTGCCGACTCAGAATGTTGCTACCAATCAGGCTGCGCCGGCTATTCCGGACACCCCGCTGGGTAACAATGCGTCCGCGAGTGCCGATGTTCCCAGCGCGAATGGCGAGACAAGTGCCCCGTTAGAAACGCCAGTGGTCACCAACAAAGACCTCATCCACGTAAAAACGGATGTGCTCGACCTGGCTATCGACCCACAAGGTGGTGATATCGCACAGCTGAAGCTGCCGCTTTATCCACGTCGCCAAGACCATCCGGATGTGCCGTTCCAACTGTTCGATAACGGCGGTGAACGTACCTATCTGGCGCAAAGCGGCCTGACCGGCACCAATGGTCCGGATGCACGTGCTACCGGTCGTCCGGTTTATTCGACCGAGCAGAAGACTTATCAACTGGCAGACGGCCAGAACCAGTTGAACGTCGACCTGAAATTCAGCCTCGACGGTGTCAACTACATCAAGCGTTTCAGCTTTACCCGCGGTTTGTACGATTTGAAGGTCACTTACCTGATCGACAACACCAGCGACAAAGCCTGGAGCGGCAACCTGTTTGCCCAGCTCAAGCGTGACGCCAGCTCCGATCCGTCTTCCAGCACCGCCACCGGTACCGCCACTTACCTGGGCGCCGCCCTGTGGACAAGTAACGAGCCGTACAAAAAAGTGTCGATGAAAGATATCGACAAGGGCTCGCTGAAAGAAACCGTCCAAGGTGGCTGGGTAGCGTGGCTGCAGCACTATTTCGTGACCGCCTGGATTCCTAACAAGGGTGACGCGAACCTGGTTCAGACCCGCAAGGACAGCCAGGGCAACTACATCATTGGTTTCACTGGCCCGGCGTTGACCGTCGCTCCAGGTGCCAAGGCTGAAACCAGCGCTACCCTGTACGCCGGCCCTAAAAGCCAGGCGGTACTGAAAGAGTTGTCCCCAGGCCTGGAATTGACTGTGGACTACGGCTTCCTGTGGTTCATTGCCCAGCCGATCTTCTGGCTGTTGCAGCATATCCACAGCATCGTCGGTAACTGGGGCTGGTCGATCATCTTCCTGACCATGCTGATCAAAGGGCTTTTCTTCCCTCTGTCGGCAGCCAGCTACAAGTCGATGGCGCGTATGCGCGCCGTGGCCCCGAAACTGGCCGCGCTGAAAGAACAACATGGTGATGACCGGCAGAAAATGTCGCAGGCCATGATGGAGCTGTACAAGAAAGAGAAGATCAACCCGCTGGGTGGATGCTTGCCGATTCTGGTACAGATGCCGGTGTTCCTGTCGCTTTACTGGGTATTGCTGGAAAGCGTTGAAATGCGCCAGGCGCCGTTCATGCTGTGGATAACTGACCTGTCGATCAAAGACCCGTTCTTTATCCTGCCGATCATCATGGGCGCGACCATGTTTATCCAGCAGCGTCTGAACCCAACCCCGCCGGATCCGATGCAGGCCAAGGTAATGAAAATGATGCCAATCATCTTCACCTTCTTCTTCCTGTGGTTCCCTGCTGGCTTGGTACTGTACTGGGTGGTCAACAACTTGTTGTCGATCTCTCAACAGTGGTACATCACACGTAAAATCGAAGCGGCTACCAAAAAAGCCGAGGCGTAATTTACTCTGTGGATAACCACTCAAGACGCCCCCTAGTGGGGCGTTTTGCTTTCCGTCACTTTTGTTCTGGAACCTGCTGATGAGCGCTCCTCGTGAAACCATCGCTGCTGTCGCTACCGCTCAAGGTCGGGGCGGTGTCGGCATCGTTCGAATTTCCGGGCCATTGGCGGGCGTGGCAGCCAAGGCTATCAGAGGCCGGGAGCTGAAACCCCGTTATGCCCATTACGGCCAGTTCCTGGATGCCGACCACAGCGTATTGGACGAGGGGCTGGCCATCTATTTTCCAGGGCCAAACTCGTTCACCGGTGAAGATGTCCTTGAACTACAAGGGCACGGTGGTCCTGTGGTGTTGGACATGCTGCTGCAGCGCTGCTTGCAATTGGGTTGCCGCCTGGCCAGACCCGGGGAATTCAGCGAACGCGCATTCTTGAACGATAAGCTCGACCTGGCCCAGGCCGAAGCTATCGCTGATTTGATCGAAGCCAGTTCTGCACAGGCTGCACGTAACGCGTTGCGCTCATTGCAGGGGGCTTTTTCCCTGCGTGTGCATAATTTGACCGAGCAGTTGATCAGTCTGCGCATCTACGTCGAAGCCGCGATTGATTTTCCGGAAGAAGAAATCGACTTTCTGGCGGATGGCCATGTATTGGCGATGCTGGACAAAGTCCGCGATGAGTTATCCACAGTGCTGCGTGAAGCCGGGCAGGGCGCCTTACTGCGCGATGGTATGACAGTAGTGATTGCCGGCCGGCCCAATGCCGGCAAATCCAGCCTGCTCAATGCTCTTGCAGGGCGCGAGGCGGCCATCGTCACCGAGATCGCCGGCACTACCCGGGATATCTTGCGTGAACATATCCACATCGACGGTATGCCGCTGCACGTGGTGGACACCGCTGGTCTGCGCGACACCGACGACCAGGTGGAAAAGATCGGCGTGGAACGTGCGCTCAAGGCGATCAGCGAAGCCGATCGTGTGTTGCTGGTGGTGGATGCCACTGCACCGGAAGCTGTGGATCCTTTTGCCTTGTGGCCCGAATTCCTTGAACAACGGCCAGACCCGGCCAAAGTCACCTTGATCCGTAACAAGGCCGACCTTACGGGTGAAGCCATCGCCCTGGAAACCAGTGAAGATGGCCACGTCACGATCAGCTTGAGCGCGAAATCGGCCGGTGAGGGTCTGGAATTGCTGCGCGAACACCTTAAAGCCTGCATGGGCTACGAACAGACCTCGGAAAGCAGCTTCAGTGCGCGGCGCAGGCACCTGGAAGCGCTGCGTCATGCCAGCGCGGCCCTGGAGCACGGGCGCGCTCAGTTGACCTTGGCGGGGGCTGGGGAGCTGCTGGCTGAAGATCTGCGTCAGGCGCAGCAGCTGTTGGGTGAAATCACCGGCGCTTTCAGTTCGGATGATTTGCTGGGGCGGATTTTCTCAAGCTTTTGCATTGGCAAGTAACCGAGTTATCCACACCGTCTACCAGTTGTAAGACACCGTACCGAGCAAGGTACGGCTGTCGCCCCAATAGCAACGCCCCGCATCGTTGCAACCGGATACATATTCCTTGTCGAACAGGTTCTTGGCGTTCAGGTCCACCGACCAGTGTGGGTTGATCTGATAACCCAGTGCCGCATCCACCAAGGTGACGCTACCTGCGTCCAGCTTCCCGTAGAGCGTAGGCGGGGTGTAGGAAAAGGTACTGTCGAAATAGCGCACCCCGCCGCCCACGGAGAAACCCTTGAGTTGGCCGTCGAGAAAGCGATATTTGCCCCACACCGAAGCCTGGTTACGCGGCACGCCCGTCATCTGACGGCCTTCTACCAGCGAAGTGGCCGAATCCTTGGTTATCCGGGCGTCGGTGTAGGTATAGGCTGCCGTCACGTTGAAGTTGGAGCTGATGTTACTGTTGACCTCGACTTCCACGCCCTTGGCGCGACTTTCACCGACTTGGCGATAGCTGTTGGTGGTGGCATCAAGGTAGGTATCGTCCTGCTTGCGCAGGTCATACACCGACACGGTCATCGCCGTATCCCAGCCGATCGGTTCGTACTTAACGCCCACTTCGTATTGGCTGCTGGTGATCGGTTTCAACGGCGAGCCGGCGTTGGAGATCTGCTGCACGGGGACAAACGCGGTGGAATAGCTGACATACGGCGTAAGGCCGTTGTCGAACTGGTACATCACCCCGCCCTGGTAAGTGAATTTACGATCCTGTGAGTTGATATTGCTCGATGGCTTGACCTTGTCTCGGTAATCGCTGTCGACCCAGTCCTGGCGGCCGCCGAGCAGAAAGAGCCAATGGTCGTATTTGCTTTGGATCTGTGCATAAACCCCTTTCATCTGCTGTTCAAGCAAAGTGTTTTGCACTGCCAGGGGAGTGAGCGGGTCGCGCAGGTACACCGGGTTATACACATCGATGGTGCCGGCGAAACCCGCATCCCAGTCTTGATTGAACGAGGTTCGGTCATAGCTGGCGCCCAATAGCACTGTGTTTTCCACACTGCCCAACTGGAACTTGCCTTCGAGCTGGTTATCCAGGGAATAGACCATCGACTTGTTGTAGCGGTCGTAGGTGTTCATGTTCAGCCGGGTGCCGAAGCCACCGTTATTCAATGAGCCAGGCCAGGTTTCGTGCCGGTTGATACGTGACTGCATATAGCGCGAGTTCTGACGGAACTGCCAGTCATCATTGAAGCTGTGGCTGAACTCATAGCCGGTGCTCCACGCTTCGCGTTCAAAGGTGTTCCAGTCCGGGTTGCCCAGCAAGGTGTGTTTGGACAGCTTGCCGTTGGGATTTGTAAGCAGGGTACCGGCGGCGGGTAGGCCGAGTTCCAGGTTGGTATGGTCTTTCTGATAGTTGGCCAGCAGCGTCAGGGTGTTGTAGTCGTCGAAGTTCAGGGTCAAGGATGGCGCGATATACAGACGATCGTCCGGAACGTGATCGGTCTGCGTGTCGGATTTACGCCCCAGCATCACCACCCGACCCAGGATAGTGTCACTGTCGTTGAGCGGGCCCGAGATATCCACACCCAACTGGCGTCGATTATTCGAACCATAACTCACCTGCACCTCGCCTTGCGGGGTTGCAGTCGGGTGTTTACTCACCAGATTAACCAAGCCACCGGGTGCGTTTTCACCGTAGAGCAGGGAAGAAGGACCGCGGAAAATCTCGACCCGTTCCAGGCCGTAGGGTTCGCTGGTGGTGTCGTATCGATTGCCTTGAACTCGCAGACCATCTCGCAGCAGGCCGTAGCCGTAATCCGTGGCGTTGAAACCGCGTATGAAAAACAGATCGCCTGCCAAGCCGTCGCCCGCCGCGAACGGTGGGGCGAAGATTCCCGGTACGTAGCCCAGCACTTCTGTCAGGGTCTGGGACTTCTGGTCCTTGATACGCTGGCCAGTGACAACGGACACCGAACGCGGGGTCTCGGACAGCGGTGTGCTGGTCTTCGTGCCGATCCGGCTGCTCTGAGCCTTGTAGCCTACATCCCCGGCGATCTCTTGATTGAAGCCGCCCTGTTGATAAGCGTTGACGGTGGTAGGGGCCAAGGTCAATTGGCCAGCAGGTGCCGCCTGTAATACATAGCTGCCGGGAGCCTGTGCGACCGCCTGCAGGTCCGAGTTCTGCAACAGTAGCGCAAAGCCCTGGTCCACCGAATAGTCACCTTGCAGCCCTGGCGTATTCAAACGCGCCGTTTGCTGTGGCGAGAAGGACAGAATCACATTGGCCTTGGCGGCAAACTGGCTCAAGGCGTTGTCCAGCGGGCCTGCGGCAATGGCAAAGTGTTGCGTTGCGCTGGCGGCCATGACGGTGGTGGATAACAACACACCGGTCGTAGCGGTGATGAACTGCAGACCGTACGTCATGCCATGGCAGGAAAGTCGTTTGCGGAGCGGGGTGGGAAGGCGCATAGGTGAGTAAGCCCTGAAGGTAGCGTCGTGATTACCTGTAGGGCCGCACCAGGTCAAAAAAAGATAACCCCTCTGTGGATTATTTTTCGATTAGCCGATCCGGGTGACCGACACCCAATAGCGCGTAAAGTATTTCACTTGAATCGGCAGGCTCGCTTGCAGGTTAGCGAGGACGGCATCGGTTGAGTCCAGACGGAATGTCCCGGAAACGCGTAGGCCCGCAGAGGCTGGGTCGCAGTGCAATACGCCCGGCCGATAGCGCGCCAACTCATCGATAACTTCTCCTAGCCGAGCATCGAGCACGATCAGTTGGCCATCGACCCAGGCGGCCTGTACACCGCCATATCGCTGGGCAGGGCGCACATTGTGCCGATCAAACTCTGCGCTCTCACCCGCGCCCATAGTGCGGCGAAGTTCGGGTTGGTCGCCGGGGGATATCTCAACCCGTTCTTCCAAGACGCCCACCCGCGTGGCATCCGGCAGTTGGCGCACAGTAAACCGAGTGCCCAGCGCCTTGACCCGGCCTTGGCGAGTTTCTACATAAAACGGTAAGTGCCCACCCCGCGTGCCGGTGTGGATAAGTACTTCACCCTCGCGCAGACGGATCAAACGTTGGTACCCGTCAAAGGCCACATCGATAGCGGTATGAGTATTGAGATTGATCTGCGTGCCATCCGCCAACTCGATGCGCCGCCTCTGGCCCACCGACGTGCGGTAATCAGCCCATGCGTTACCCAACGACGTATGTTGCTGGACGTTCCAGCCCAGGTAGCCACTGCCGCCAAGCACCAGCATCCACTTGAGTACCTGGCGCCGCTGTTGCGTGGTGGATAACGCGCGGCGTGTGAGATCAGGGGGCAGGCCACCGAGGCTGCGTTGCAACTGCTCCATCTGGTCCCAAGCCGCCTGGTGGGACGGGTCATGATTAAGCCACTGCTGCCAGGCTTGATGTTGTGCGGGCGTCGGTGATTGCGACTGGAATTGCACATACCAACTGGCAGCGACCTCGAACGTCTTGCGGTCAGGGCTGACCATTACCGGCTGGCCATGATCAGGGAGCACTCGGTGAGGGCACGGATCATGTGTTTCTTCACCGTGGTCAGCGATACCTGCAGTAGATCGGCGATCTGTTGATAAGTCAGCCCTTCAATCTGTGCCAGCATGAAAATTCGCCGTGCACGCTCACCCAGCCCAGACAGCGCTTTATCCACAGCCACCAGGGTTTCGATGATGATTGCCTTGTCTTCCTCACTGATAGCCGTGGCTTCAGGACGCTCTGCCAGGGTCTGCCTGTAGGCCTGCTCGATGGCATGCCGGCGATACCGATCAATCACCAGGCCCCTGGCGATGGTGGCTAGATAGTCCCGTGGTTCGAGGATCTGCGCCGCATGTCGTCCACCGAGCATGCGCACGAACGTGTCGTGGGCCACATCGGCTGCATCGCTGGCGTTATGCAATTTTCCCTTGAGCCATCCGCGCAACCACGAATGGTGCTGTTCATAGATGTGGTGGACCGCTGCGGTATGTGAGGAGGGAGGCATAGGCGCGACAAGGCAGGTTAATGATAATCGCTATTATTAACTGGCCCAGTGTTTTCCCACAATAGATCTGTTTTTGTCCCACCCGGGATTAATTCCCAGCTTTGCCGTGGACGAAATCGGCCGTTTCTGTGGATTAAGCCCTGTGAATAACCGCTCCTGTGCCCAGTTGATAACAGGGCGTGAAACCTGCGTAAAAACCCATCTGTGGATAACCGGTCGTTTAATCCACAGGCTTAAAGCACTTATCCAAGGGCCTCATTGGCAGATGACCACAACGTTTTGAATCGCTGTACACATTGAAAATAAAGGCCTGTAGAGATCTATCCACAGAAATGTAGCTCAGTATAAATAAACATAAAAACAAAGATTTAATAAATTTCTCTCTTTTAATTTCTATTGTCTGTGATTCATCCACAGCTGGTTAAATTTTGTGCAAAGGGTTCTTTAGGAAGCCCTAAGTCCCTATACTTGCCCGCAAAGCTCTAAAACCCTTTCAACAAACAATTCCTGATTACCTACATAAGCAGGCACGAGGTGCGTGGTGGATTTCCCTTCCCGTTTTGAAGTGATCGTCATCGGCGGCGGTCATGCCGGTACCGAGGCAGCACTGGCGTCAGCACGCATGGGTGTAAAAACCCTGTTGCTGACGCATAACGTGGAAACCCTCGGTGCCATGAGTTGCAACCCCGCAATTGGCGGGATTGGCAAAAGCCATCTGGTCAAGGAAATCGATGCCCTTGGCGGGGTAATGGCGATGGCCACCGACAAGGGTGGTATTCAATTTCGCGTGCTCAACAGCCGTAAAGGCCCGGCCGTACGTGCTACCCGGGCTCAGGCCGACCGCATCCTGTACAAGGCAGCGGTACGCGAAACCCTGGAAAACCAGCCGAACCTGTGGATATTTCAGCAGGCCGCCGATGACTTGATCGTCGAGCAGGACCAGGTACGTGGTGTTGTTACGCAAATGGGTCTGCGTTTTCATGCAGATTCGGTCGTACTGACCACGGGCACGTTCCTGGGCGGACTTATCCACATCGGTATGCAAAATTATTCCGGTGGCCGTGCCGGTGACCCGCCGTCGATCGCCCTGGCAAAACGTCTGCGTGAACTACCGCTGCGCGTCGGCCGCTTGAAAACCGGGACCCCGCCACGCATTGATGGGCGTTCTGTGGATTTCTCGATGATGACCGAGCAAGCCGGCGACACGCCGATCCCGGTCATGTCGTTCATGGGTTCCAAAGAACAGCACCCGAAACAGGTCAGCTGCTGGATTACCCACACCAACGCCCGTACCCACGAAATCATTGCCGCGAACCTTGATCGTTCGCCGATGTATTCCGGGGTGATCGAAGGCATTGGCCCGCGGTATTGCCCGTCGATCGAAGACAAGATCCACCGCTTTGCCGACAAGGAAAGCCACCAGGTCTTTATCGAACCCGAAGGCCTGACCACCCACGAGCTGTACCCCAACGGAATTTCCACTTCGCTGCCGTTCGATGTGCAAATCCAGATCGTGCAGTCGATTCGCGGTATGGAAAACGCGCACATCGTGCGTCCGGGCTACGCCATTGAGTACGACTACTTCGACCCGCGCGACCTGAAATACAGCCTGGAAACCAAAGTGATCGGTGGCCTGTTCTTCGCCGGCCAAATCAACGGCACCACCGGTTATGAAGAAGCCGGGGCCCAAGGTTTGCTGGCCGGGACCAACGCAGCATTGCGTGCACAGGGCAAAGACAGCTGGTGCCCGCGTCGCGATGAAGCCTACATCGGCGTATTGGTCGACGACCTGATTACCCTGGGTACCCAGGAACCGTACCGGATGTTCACATCTCGGGCGGAATACCGTCTGATCCTGCGCGAAGACAACGCCGACCTGCGCTTGACCGAAAAAGGTCGCGAGCTGGGCCTGGTCGATGACGCCCGCTGGGCGGCCTTCTGCAAAAAACGCGAAAGCATTGCGCTCGAAGAACAGCGTCTGAAAAGTACCTGGGTTCGCCCGGGCACGGAGCAGGGCGACGCCATCGCAGAAAAATTCGGCACGCCGTTGACCCATGAGTACAACTTGCTCAACCTGCTTTCCCGTCCGGAAATCGACTACGCTGGTTTGGTCGAAGTGACAGGCCAGGGCGCTGAAGACCCACAAGTTGCCGAACAGGTGGAGATCAAGACCAAGTACGCCGGTTACATTGATCGCCAGCAGGACGAAATTGCTCGCCTGCGCGCCAGTGAAGACACCAAGCTGCCTGTGGATATCGACTACACCGGGATTTCCGGGTTGTCGAAAGAAATCCAAAGCAAGTTGGGGGTAACTCGTCCGGAAACCCTCGGGCAGGCTTCACGTATTCCTGGCGTCACCCCGGCAGCCATCTCGCTGTTGATGATTCATTTGAAAAAACGCGGCGCGGGCCGTCAGTTGGAGCAAAGCGCTTGAGTTCGTTGGTCACCTCGCAACACGCCGAAGAGTTATCCACAGGAGCGCGCCAGTTGGGCGTTGCGCTGACCGAAGCCCAGCATGAGCTACTGCTGGGCTACCTCGCCCTGTTGATCAAATGGAACAAGGCTTACAACCTGACCGCAGTGCGTGATCCGGACGAAATGGTCTCGCGCCATCTGCTCGATAGTCTTAGTGTTATGCCATTCATCGAAAATGGTCGCTGGCTGGATGTCGGCAGCGGCGGCGGAATGCCCGGTATTCCGCTGGCGATTCTGTTTCCCGAGTCGCAAGTGACCTGCCTGGACAGCAACGGCAAGAAAACCCGCTTCCTGACCCAGGTCAAACTCGAACTCAAGCTGGACAACCTGCAAGTTATCCACAGCCGCGTCGAAGCCTTCACGCCTGAACAGCCCTTCAACGGAATTGTTTCCCGGGCGTTCAGCAGCATGGAGAACTTCAGCAACTGGACCCGCCACCTTGGCGATCGCGACACGCGCTGGCTGGCAATGAAGGGCGTCCATCCAAGCGACGAGCTGTTAGCATTGCCGGCAGACTTCCACCTCGATAGCGAACACGCCTTGGCCGTACCTGGTTGCCAAGGCCAACGCCATCTGCTGATACTGCGCCGCACGGCATGATTGGGAACACAAGCAAGAATGGCTAAGGTATTCGCGATAGCGAACCAGAAAGGTGGCGTGGGTAAAACCACCACCTGTATCAACCTCGCAGCATCCCTGGTCGCGACCAAGCGTCGGGTGCTGTTGATCGATCTCGATCCACAGGGCAACGCCACCATGGGTAGCGGTGTGGATAAACACGGCCTGGAAAACTCGGTCTACGATTTGCTGATTGGCGAATGCGACCTTGCCCAGGCCATGCATTATTCCGAGCACGGCGGTTACCAACTGCTGCCGGCCAACCGCGATCTGACCGCGGCGGAAGTGGTGTTGCTGGAAATGCAGATGAAAGAAAGCCGTCTGCGCAGCGCCCTGGCGCCCATTCGCGACAACTACGATTACATCTTGATCGACTGCCCACCGTCGCTGTCGATGCTCACGCTTAACGCGCTGGTGGCCGCCGATGGGGTAATTATCCCCATGCAGTGCGAGTACTACGCGTTGGAAGGCCTGAGCGACCTTGTGGATAACATCAAGCGCATTGCCGAGTTGCTCAACCCGAAACTGCAGATCGAAGGCTTGTTGCGGACCATGTTCGACCCGCGCCTGAGCCTGATGAACGATGTGTCGGCGCAGCTCAAGGAACACTTCGGTGACCAGCTGTACGACACCGTGATTCCACGCAACATCCGTCTGGCCGAAGCGCCAAGCTATGGCATGCCGGCGCTGGCGTACGACAAATCCTCGCGTGGCGCCATCGCCTACCTGGCATTGGCTGGCGAGATGGTTCGCCGCCAACGCCGTAATTCACGCACCGCTGCAGCCCAGCCAACTTAAGGAATCCCCATGGCCGTCAAGAAACGAGGTCTCGGACGTGGACTGGATGCACTGTTGAGTGGTCCGACCGTCACATCGCTTGAAGAACAAGCGGTGCAGGCCGACGAGCGCGAGCTGCAGCACTTGCCGCTGGACCTGATCCAGCGCGGCAAATACCAGCCACGTCGGGACATGGACCCCCAGGCCCTGGAAGAACTGTCCAACTCGATCAAGGCTCAGGGCGTGATGCAGCCCATCGTGGTGCGCCCCATTGGCGGTGGCCGCTTTGAGATTATCGCCGGGGAGCGCCGCTGGCGTGCCAGCCAGCAGGCCGGCAAGGAGACTATCCCGGCGATGGTGCGCGACGTGCCGGATGAAACCGCGATCGCCATGGCACTGATCGAGAATATTCAGCGTGAAGACCTCAACCCGATCGAAGAAGCGATTGCGTTGCAGCGTTTGCAGCAGGAATTCCAGCTCACCCAGCAACAAGTGGCCGAGGCAGTGGGCAAGTCCCGCGTCACCGTGTCCAACTTGTTGCGTTTGATCGCGCTGCCGGAAGTGATCAAGACCATGTTGTCCCACGGCGACCTGGAAATGGGCCATGCCCGTGCGTTGCTCGGTTTGCCGGAAAATCAACAGGTTGAAGGGGCGCGACACGTTGTCGCACGAGGCCTGACCGTACGTCAGACTGAAGCGCTGGTGCGCCAATGGCTCAGCGGCAAACCTGCACCGGTGGAAACCGCCAAACCTGATCCGGATATCGCGCGACTCGAGCAGCGCCTGGCCGAGCGCCTGGGCTCTGCGGTGCAAATTCGTCACGGCAAGAAGGGCAAAGGGCAATTGGTCATCGGATATAACTCCCTTGACGAGCTTCAAGGCGTCCTTGCCCACATCCGCTGAAACATTTGCTTATGTAGCGCGTGATCGGAAATCACTACCCGACAGTTGAATAGGGGCTGAACCGCCCCTATACTCTGCGCGCATTTTGTCGGCACAAATTATGCCAAGTTATTGATTTCCGGCAGCCGACCATTGAGGAGCAAGAGTGATGGAAACCCGCACGCCAAACACGTTGCCGTTCCATCGCTTGGCTGTTTTTCCGGTTCTACTGGCTCAATTTGTCATTTTGCTGATCGCCGCATTGGCGCTCTGGTATTGGCATGGAGTCGTAGCCGGGTATTCAGGACTCTGCGGAGGCCTGATAGCCTTGCTGCCCAATATGTATTTTGCTCACAGGGCCTTTCGGTTTTCCGGCGCCCGAGCAGCCCAGGCTATCGTCCGGTCTTTTTATGCCGGCGAAGCAGGGAAACTGATTTTGACGGCAGTGCTGTTTGCACTGACCTTTGCAGGTGTGAAGCCATTGGCGCCGCTGGCTGTATTCGGCGTCTTCGTGTTGACCCAACTGGTCAGCTGGTTCGCTCCCCTGCTAATGAAAACAAGACTTTCGAAACCTTAGGGCGTTTGAGGCAACCATGGCAGAAACAACCGCTTCGGGCTATATCCAGCACCACTTGCAGAACCTGACCTTCGGTCAGCTTCCTAATGGCGGCTGGGGCTTTGCCCACACCGCAGCAGAAGCCAAAGAAATGGGTTTCTGGGCTTTCCACCTGGATACTCTGGGTTGGTCGGTCGCATTGGGTCTGATCTTCGTCCTGATTTTCCGCATGGCGGCAAAGAAGGCGACTTCCGGTCAGCCAGGTGCTTTGCAGAACTTCGTTGAAGTATTGGTCGAATTCGTCGATGGCAGCGTGAAAGACAGCTTCCATGGCCGTAGCCCGGTGATTGCACCGCTGGCACTGACCATCTTCGTCTGGGTGTTCCTGATGAACGCCGTCGACCTGATCCCGGTGGACTGGATTCCTCAGTTGGCCATGGCGATCTCCGGCGACCCGCACATTCCATTCCGCGCCGTATCCACCACTGACCCGAACGCCACACTGGGCATGGCTCTGTCGGTATTCGCGCTGATCATTTTCTACAGCATCAAGGTCAAGGGCATCGGCGGCTTCATCGGCGAACTGACCCTGCACCCGTTCGGCAGCAAGAACATCTTCGTTCAAGCCCTGCTGATCCCGGTGAACTTCCTGCTGGAATTCGTCACCCTGGTCGCCAAGCCGATTTCCCTGGCTCTGCGACTGTTCGGCAACATGTATGCCGGCGAGCTGGTGTTCATTCTGATCGCTGTGATGTTCGGCAGCGGCCTGCTCTGGCTTAGCGGCCTGGGCGTAGTTCTGCAGTGGGCGTGGGCTGTGTTCCACATCCTGATCATTACCCTGCAGGCCTTCATCTTCATGATGCTGACCATCGTCTACCTGTCGATGGCGCACGAAGAGAACCATTAAGACCAGTCTCGACTAGTCTGATGTCCTTCCCGGTCAAACGGGAAGGTGGCCCAACAGGGCTATGAAACGATTTGTTTTACCGCTTTAAAATCTAAAAAACCTAAACCATACGACGTAAAAGTCGGGAGGAAAGATGGAAACTGTAGTTGGTCTAACCGCTATCGCTGTTGCACTGTTGATCGGCCTGGGCGCCCTGGGTACTGCCATTGGTTTCGGCCTGCTGGGCGGCAAATTCCTGGAAGGCGCAGCGCGTCAGCCAGAAATGGTCCCAATGCTGCAAGTTAAAATGTTCATCGTCGCCGGCCTTCTCGACGCCGTGACCATGATCGGCGTTGGTATCGCACTGTTCTTCACCTTCGCGAACCCCTTCGTTGGTCAACTCGCTGGCTAATCACTCGATTTTCGAGTGATTGGGGTGATGGACAACGAATGAGCGAGGTGTTGGCGTGAACATTAATGCAACCCTGATTGGCCAATCCGTTGCGTTCTTCATTTTTGTAGTGTTTTGCATGAAGTTCGTGTGGCCTCCGGTCATCGCGGCTTTGCACGAACGTCAGAAGAAGATCGCGGATGGTTTGGACGCTGCCAGCCGTGCAGCTCGCGACCTGGAGTTGGCCCACGAGAAAGTGGGTCAGCAACTGCGCGAAGCTAAAGCACAGGCAGCCGAGATCATTGAGCAAGCCAAGAAACGCGGTAACCAGATCGTCGAAGAGGCTGTTGAAAAAGCCCGCGTCGAAGCTGACCGTGTGAAGGCTTCGGCTCATGCCGAGATCGAACAGGAACTGAACGGTGTCAAAGACGCGCTGCGTGCCCAACTGGGTGCTCTGGCCGTTGGCGGTGCCGAGAAGATCCTCGGTGCCACAATCGATCAAAACGCGCACGCGGAGCTGGTTAACAAACTGGCTGCTGAAATTTAAGCGAGGGCGATCATGGCAGAACTGACCACGTTGGCCCGACCTTACGCTAAGGCAGCCTTCGAGCACGCCCAGGCCCACCAGCAGCTGGCCTCTTGGTCAGCCATGCTCGGCCTGGCTGCAGCAGTGTCGCAAGACGACACCATGCAGCGCGTGCTCAAGGCCCCGCGCCTGACGAGCGCAGACAAGGCCGCCACTTTTATTGAAGTGTGCGGCGACAAGTTTGATGTGAAGGTGCAGAACTTCATCCACGTCATTGCCGAAAACGACCGTCTCCCGCTATTGCCGGAGATCGCCGCTCTGTTCGACCTGTACAAGGCCGAAGCAGAGAAATCGGTAGACGTTGAAGTGACCAGTGCTTTCGCATTGAACCAAGAACAGCAAGACAAACTCGCCAAGGTTCTCAGTGCACGACTCAATCGGGAAGTGCGCCTGCAAGCTTCGGAGGACGCATCGCTTATTGGTGGTGTTGTTATCCGTGCCGGCGACCTGGTTATCGATGGCTCGATTCGCGGCAAAATCGCGAAACTTGCCGAAGCATTGAAATCTTGAGTTTGAAGGGGCAGCAGAGCAATGCAGCAACTCAATCCTTCCGAAATAAGTGAAATTATCAAGGGCCGCATCGACAAGCTCGATGTGACCTCCCAAGCCCGTAACGAAGGCACTGTCGTCAGCGTATCTGACGGCATCGTGCGGATTCACGGTCTGGCCGACGTCATGTACGGCGAGATGATCGAGTTTCCGGGCGGCGTCTACGGTATGGCCCTCAACCTGGAGCAAGACTCCGTAGGTGCCGTTGTATTGGGCGCATACACCAGTCTGGCTGAAGGCATGAGCGCCAAGTGCACAGGCCGCATCCTGGAAGTTCCGGTTGGTAAGGAACTGCTGGGTCGCGTAGTCGACGCACTGGGTAACCCTGTTGACGGTAAAGGTCCACTGGGCAACACCGAGACCGACGCGGTCGAGAAAGTTGCTCCAGGCGTGATCTGGCGTAAGTCGGTAGACCAGCCTGTACAGACTGGCTACAAGGCTGTCGATGCCATGATCCCGGTCGGCCGTGGCCAGCGTGAGCTGATCATCGGTGACCGTCAGATCGGTAAAACCGCTCTGGCCATCGACGCGATCATCAACCAGAAAGACAGCGGCATTTTCTGCGTCTACGTAGCCATCGGTCAGAAGCAATCGACCATCGCCAACGTAGTTCGCAAGCTGGAAGAAAACGGCGCCCTGGCCAACACGATCATCGTGGCTGCCAGTGCTTCGGAATCTCCTGCGCTGCAATTCCTGGCACCGTACTCCGGTTGCACCATGGGTGAATTCTTCCGCGACCGCGGTGAAGACGCGCTGATCGTTTATGACGATCTGTCCAAGCAAGCAGTGGCTTACCGCCAGATTTCCCTGCTGCTGCGCCGTCCACCAGGCCGTGAAGCCTACCCAGGCGACGTGTTCTATCTCCACTCCCGTCTGCTGGAGCGCGCATCCCGCGTTTCCGAAGAGTACGTAGAGAAGTTCACCAACGGCGCAGTGACCGGCAAAACCGGTTCCCTGACCGCACTGCCGATCATCGAAACCCAGGCTGGCGACGTTTCCGCGTTCGTTCCGACCAACGTGATTTCCATCACCGACGGTCAGATCTTCCTGGAATCGGCCATGTTCAACTCGGGCATCCGCCCTGCAGTGAACGCCGGTGTTTCGGTATCCCGTGTGGGTGGTGCCGCTCAGACCAAGATCATCAAGAAGCTCTCCGGTGGTATCCGTACCGCTCTGGCTCAGTACCGTGAACTGGCGGCATTCGCCCAGTTCGCTTCTGACCTGGACGAAGCGACCCGTAAGCAACTTGAGCATGGTCAGCGCGTTACCGAGCTGATGAAGCAGAAGCAATACGCCCCAATGTCGATCGCTGACATGGCGTTGTCGCTGTATGCCGCTGAGCGTGGGTTCCTGACCGACGTTGAAATCGCCAAGGTCGGCAGCTTTGAACAAGCGCTGATTGCTTACTTCAACCGCGATCACGCCGAATTGATGGCGAAGATCAACGTGAAGGGTGACTTCAATGACGATATCGACGCTGGCATGAAAGCCGGTATCGAGAAGTTCAAGGCCACCCAAACCTGGTAAGCCGCAGCGGGAGCCGCAAGGCTTCCGCTTGCTAACCTGATAGGTGTTACATGGCAGGCGCAAAAGAGATTCGCAGTAAGATTGCGAGCATCAAAAGCACGCAAAAAATTACCAGCGCCATGGAAAAAGTGGCGGTCAGCAAAATGCGCAAGGCACAAATGCGCATGGCTGCTAGCCGTCCTTATGCGGAGCGTATCCGCCAGGTAATTGGGCATCTGGCCAACGCCAACCCGGAATACCGCCACCCGTTCATGATCGAGCGCGCCGTCAAGCGTGCAGGTTATGTGGTAGTGAGCAGTGACCGTGGTTTGTGCGGTGGTCTGAATACCAACCTGTTCAAGGCCCTGGTCAAGGACATGGCGGTAAACCGCGAAAACGGCGTCGAGATCGATCTGTGTGTTGTTGGTAGCAAGGGTGCGGCCTTTTTCCGCAACTTCGGCGGTAACGTCGTTGCAGCTATCAGCCACCTGGGTGAAGAGCCGTCGATCAATGATTTGATCGGCAGTGTGAAGGTGATGCTGGATGCGTACCTGGAAGGCCGGATTGACCGCCTGTCCGTGGTATCCAATAAGTTCATCAACACCATGACCCAGCAGCCAACCGTGGAGCAATTGATTCCACTGGTGGCAACCCCGGATCAGGAACTCAAGCACCACTGGGACTACCTCTACGAACCAGACGCCAAAGAGCTGCTTGACGGCTTGATGGTGCGCTACGTGGAGTCGCAGGTGTACCAGGCGGTGGTCGAGAACAACGCAGCTGAACAAGCGGCGCGGATGATCGCGATGAAAAACGCTACCGATAACGCCGGTGATCTGATCAGCGATTTGCAGCTGATCTACAACAAGGCGCGTCAGGCTGCGATCACCCAAGAGATCTCGGAAATCGTCGGCGGCGCTGCCGCGGTTTAACGGTTCAAATATTCAGAGGATCCAGCTATGAGTAGCGGACGTATCGTTCAAATCATCGGCGCCGTTATCGACGTGGAATTTCCACGCGACAGCGTACCGAGCATCTACAACGCGCTGAAAGTACAAGGCGCGGAAACTACCCTGGAAGTTCAGCAGCAGCTGGGCGACGGCGTAGTTCGTACCATTGCGATGGGTTCCACCGAAGGCTTGAAGCGCGGTCTGGACGTTGTCGACACTGGCGCTGCCATCTCCGTACCGGTCGGTAAAGCGACCCTGGGCCGGATCATGGACGTACTGGGCAACCCGATCGACGAAGCTGGCCCGATTGCCACCGAAGAGCGCTGGGGCATTCACCGCGCAGCACCTTCGTTCGCAGAACAAGCGGGCGGCAACGACCTGCTGGAAACCGGCATCAAGGTTATCGACCTGGTTTGCCCGTTCGCCAAAGGCGGTAAAGTCGGTCTGTTCGGTGGTGCCGGTGTAGGCAAGACCGTAAACATGATGGAACTGATCCGTAACATCGCCATCGAGCACAGCGGTTATTCCGTGTTCGCAGGTGTTGGTGAGCGTACTCGTGAGGGTAACGACTTCTACCACGAGATGAAGGACTCCAACGTTCTGGACAAAGTGGCACTGGTTTACGGTCAGATGAACGAGCCGCCGGGAAACCGTCTGCGCGTAGCCCTGACTGGCCTGACCATGGCCGAGAAATTCCGTGACGAAGGTAACGACGTTCTGCTGTTCGTCGACAACATCTACCGTTACACCCTGGCCGGTACTGAAGTATCCGCACTGCTGGGCCGTATGCCTTCTGCAGTAGGTTACCAGCCGACCCTGGCTGAAGAGATGGGCGTTCTGCAAGAACGTATCACTTCGACCAAGGAAGGTTCGATCACTTCGATCCAAGCGGTATACGTACCTGCGGATGACTTGACCGACCCGTCGCCAGCTACCACCTTCGCCCACTTGGACGCCACCGTCGTTCTGTCCCGTGACATCGCTTCCCTGGGTATCTACCCAGCGGTCGATCCACTCGACTCGACTTCGCGCCAGCTGGACCCGAACGTGATCGGCCAGGAGCACTACGACACCGCTCGCGGCGTTCAGTACGTGCTGCAGCGTTACAAAGAACTGAAGGACATCATTGCGATCCTGGGTATGGACGAGCTGTCGGAAGCCGACAAGCAGTTGGTAAACCGTGCTCGTAAGATCCAGCGTTTCTTGTCGCAGCCGTTCTTCGTGGCTGAAGTCTTCACCGGTGCTTCGGGTAAATACGTTTCCCTGAAAGACACCATTGCTGGCTTCAAAGGCATCCTCAACGGTGACTACGACCACCTGCCAGAACAAGCGTTCTACATGGTCGGCGGCATCGAAGAAGCGATCGAGAAAGCCAAGAAACTGTAATCCTGGCGCCCGGAAACGGGCGCTCATCAGGTTGAGGCAATCAGATGGCTATGACAGTCCATTGCGATATCGTCAGCGCGGAAGGGGAAATTTTCTCCGGTCTGGTCGAGTTTGTAACAGCGCACGGCGACTTGGGTGATCTTGGTATCGCCATGGGTCACGCCCCGCTGATCACAAGCTTGAAGCCAGGTCCGATCACTCTGACCAAGCAAGGCGGGGAACGTGAGGTGTTTTACATCTCCGGTGGTTTCCTCGAGGTTCAGCCGAACATGGTCAAGGTACTTGCCGACACCGTGCAACGTGCTGGCGACCTGGATGAAGCCTCCGCTCAGGAAGCCGTCAAGGCTGCCGAGAAGGCGCTGAACGAAAAAGGCGCAGACTTCGACTACAGCGCTGCTGCAGTCCGTCTGGCCGAGGCCGCAGCCCAGCTGCGTACTCTCCAGCAGATCCGCAAGAAGTAAGCGGCCACGCCGTTTTGCTTGATGCGTGATTGATTAAAAAGGGTAGCCTCGGCTACCCTTTTTCTTTTTTGCAAAACACTTCTTTGGTCTGAACCCGGACCGCCCAGGATTGGTAGCCATTCATGTCTCTTGAAATCGTCATTCTCGCCGCAGGCCAGGGCACTCGTATGCGTTCGGCCCTGCCCAAGGTGCTGCACCCGGTCGCGGGCAATTCCATGCTGGGTCATGTTATCCACAGCGCCCGGCAACTGGACCCACAACGTATTCATGTGGTGATTGGCCACGGTGCCGATGTGGTCCGTGAGCGTCTGGCCGCGGACGACCTGAATTTCGTATTGCAAGACAAGCAACTGGGCACCGGCCACGCGACCGCGCAGGCTGTGCCTTTCATCACCGCGGACACGGTATTGATCCTCTACGGCGATGTACCGCTGATTGAAGTGGAAACCTTACAACGCCTGCTCAAGCACGTGGTGCCTGGCCAGATGGGCCTGCTGACCGTGGAGCTGGACGACCCTACGGGCTACGGCCGCATTGTGCGCAACGCCGACGGCAAGGTGGCTGCCATCGTTGAACACAAAGATGCCAGCGAAGCCCAGCGCGCGATTACTGAAGGCAACACCGGCATTCTCGCGGTGCCTGCCAACAAGCTCGCCGATTGGATGAGCCGCCTGTCCAACAACAACGCCCAGGGCGAGTATTACCTCACCGACGTCATCGAGATGGCCGTCAGCGATGGCCTGCTGGTCGCCACCGAGCAGCCCCACCATCCGATGGAAGTGCAGGGCGCCAACGACCGCAAACAACTGGCAGAGCTGGAACGTCACTATCAACTGCGCGAAGGCCTGCGCCTGATGGCCCAGGGTGTGACCCTGCGAGACCCGGCGCGTTTCGATGTACGTGGCGAAGTCACGGTGGGCCGCGACATCCTGATCGATATCAATGTGATCCTCGAAGGCCGCGTGATCATTGAAGACGGTGTGGTGATCGGCCCGAACTGCGTGATCAAGGACAGCACCTTGCGCAAAGGCGTGGTGGTCAAGGCCAACAGCCATATCGACGGTGCGGTGATGGGCGAGGGCAGCGATGCCGGGCCGTTTGCGCGCTTGCGTCCGGGTAGCGAGCTGGGGGCCAAGGCCCATGTGGGGAACTTTGTCGAACTGAAAAACGCTCACCTGGGCGAAGGCGCCAAAGTCGGCCACCTGACTTACCTGGGCGATGCCGTCATCGGCGCCCGCACCAACATCGGCGCCGGCACCATCACCTGCAACTATGACGGTGCCAACAAGTACCAGACCACCATTGGTGAAGACGTGTTCATCGGCTCCAATAACTCGCTGGTTGCTCCGGTGACCATCGGCGATGGTTCCAACACCGCAGCGGGCTCAACCATCAACCAGGATGTGGATAAGTCCCAACTGGCTGTTGCCCGGGCTCGCCAACGCAACATCGACGGCTGGAAACGCCCGGTCAAAATCAAGAAGAGCTGAGTTATCCACAACTCGATAGGTTGAGATTCACTCCTGTGGGAGCTGGCTTGCCTGCGATAGCGGTCTGACATTCATCATGATGTCGCCTGACACGCCGCTATCGCAGGCAAGCCAGCTCCCACAGTTGTTTAGCGGCATGTCCGAAAGCTCTACAAAAATGCCTTCCGCCTCTTGACGATCTTTCACCAATAGGTTTTGATTGCCTTCGTTATCTTTCGAAACGAAACTTATCACTACCATGTCGAAACGAAACACCCCCCAACGACGCCACAATATCCTGACCTTGCTCAACGAACAGGGCGAAGTCAGCGTGGACGAATTGGCCAAACATTTCGAAACTTCGGAAGTGACCATCCGCAAGGACCTTGCTGCCCTCGAAAGTAACGGCTTGCTCCTGCGTCGCTACGGCGGTGCAATCACTATGCCCCAAGAGCTGGTGGGTGACGCTGCCCAGCCCATCTCGGTCTACAAGCGCGCCATCGCCCGTGCGGCCGTGAAGCGTTTGCGTGAACATGCGCGCATCATCATCGACAGCGGCAGCACCACCGCCGCGATGATCCCCGAACTGGGCCATCAGCCGGGCCTGGTGGTGATGACCAACTCCCTGAACGTGGCCCGCGCCTTGAGCGAACTGGAACACGAACCGGTGCTGTTGATGACCGGGGGCACCTGGGACCCGCATTCGGATTCGTTCCAGGGCCAGGTCGCCGAGCAGGTCCTGCGTTCTTACGACTTTGACCAGCTGTTCATCGGTGCCGATGGCATCGATTTACAGCGCGGTACCACCACCTTCAACGAACTGCTGGGCTTGAGCCGCGTCATGGCCGAGGTCGCCCGTGAAGTGGTGGTGATGGTCGAATCCGACAAGATCGGCCGCAAGATTCCCAACCTGGAACTGCCCTGGAGCAGCGTCCATACCCTTATTACCGATGATCGCCTGCCGCTCGAGGCCCGCGACCAGATCCAAGCCCGCGGCATTACGCTGATATGCGCGGCAATCATCTAGGAGAAGCACCATGTGTGGAATTGTTGGCGCAGTCGCCGAACGTAACGTTACTGCCATCCTGATCGAAGGCCTCAAGCGCCTCGAATACCGCGGCTACGATAGCGCCGGTGTGGCCGTCTTCACTAACGCCGGCAAGCTGGAGCGCATGCGCCGCCCGGGCAAGGTCAGCGAGTTGGACCAGGCCCTGGCCGGTGAGCCACTGGTAGGTCGCTTAGGGATCGCCCACACCCGTTGGGCCACCCACGGTGCTCCGTGCGAGCGTAACGCTCACCCGCACTTCTCGGGCGACCTGGCGGTGGTGCACAACGGCATCATCGAAAACCATGAAGTGCTGCGTGAACAACTCAAGGGCCTGGGCTACGTCTTCACCTCGGACACTGACACCGAAGTGATCGCCCACCTGCTCAACCACAAGCTCAAGGACCACAGCGACCTGACCACCGCCCTCAAGGCCACGGTCAAAGAGCTGCACGGCGCCTACGGCCTGGCCGTGATCAGCGCGAGCCAGCCTGACCGCGTCGTGGCCGCCCGCAGCGGTAGCCCATTGGTAATTGGCCTGGGCCTGGGTGAGAACTTCCTTGCGTCCGACCAACTGGCCCTGCGCCAAGTGACCGACCGCTTCATGTACCTGGAAGAAGGCGACATTGCCGACATCCGCCGTGAAAGCGTGCAGATCTGGGACGTGAACGGTCAGTCCGTGGAACGTGAAGCCGTGCAATACCGCGACGGTGCCGAAGCCGCCGACAAGGGCGAGTTCCGCCACTTCATGCTCAAGGAAATCCACGAGCAGCCGTCCGTGGTACAGCGCACCCTGGAAGGTCGCCTGAGCCAGAACCAAGTGTTGGTGAATGCTTTCGGCCCGCAAGCCGCTGAACTGTTCGCCAAAGTGCGCAATGTGCAGATCGTCGCCTGCGGCACCAGCTACCACGCCGGTATGGTGGCGCGTTACTGGTTGGAAGAACTGGCCGGCATCCCATGCCAGGTCGAAGTCGCCAGCGAGTTCCGCTATCGCAAGGTGGTGGTGCAGCCCGACACCCTGTTCGTGACCATTTCCCAGTCCGGCGAAACCGCCGACACCCTGGCCGCCCTGCGCAACGCCAAGGAACTGGGCTTCCTCGGCAGCCTGGCGATCTGCAACGTCAGCATCAGCTCCCTGGTGCGTGAATCCGACCTGACCCTGCTGACCCAGGCCGGTCGTGAAATCGGTGTCGCCTCCACCAAGGCTTTCACCACCCAACTGGTGGGCCTGTTGCTGCTGACCCTGTCACTGGGCCAAGTACGCGGCACCCTCGCCGACGGTGTCGAAGCCACTCTGGTGGAAGAACTGCGCCGCCTGCCGACCCGCCTGGGCGAAGCCTTGGCCATGGACGGCACCGTGGAAAAAGTCGCCGAGCTGTTCGCCGACAAGAACCACACCCTGTTCCTCGGCCGTGGTGCGCAGTACCCGGTGGCGATGGAAGGCTCGCTGAAACTCAAGGAAATCTCGTACATCCACGCCGAAGCCTACCCGGCCGGCGAGCTGAAGCACGGCCCGTTGGCCCTGGTGGATGACGACATGCCAGTGGTCACCGTGGCGCCGAACAACGAACTGCTGGAGAAGCTCAAGTCCAACCTGCAGGAAGTACGCGCCCGTGGCGGCCAACTGATCGTCTTCGCTGACGAGAAGGCCGGAATGACCAACGGTGAAGGCACCCACGTCATCAACATGCCGCACATCCACGACACCCTGTCGCCGATCCTCTACACCATCCCGCTGCAGTTGCTGTCGTACTACGTCGCGGTGCTCAAGGGCACCGACGTTGACCAGCCGCGTAACCTGGCGAAGTCGGTGACGGTGGAGTAAGCCTCACTGGCGTACCCAAAAGGGGCTGTTTTCAACAGCCCCTTTTTTGTGTTTTGAATTCGCTCAATTCAAGGATGCGTATTGATGCAAAACCCTCCTGCTACCGTCCACGCACGTTTGCACAATCGCCGGTTCGTGGTCGCCAACAACGCCCAAGGGTTGTCCGGTACCGGCACCGTGTTTCATTACGAAGTCGAAGGCGGGGTGATTTCGAGCACTTACCACGGTGGCCGAATTCGCCTGGGAACGCAGGTCGGGCGGGTGACCGGCCCAGATACTATCGAGCTGCTTTATCAGTGCGTCACCCTGGACGGGGAGCTGCTCGCAGGGTGGTCACGAGGCACGGTAGGTGTTGATCACGCCGGGCGCACTACCCTGAGTTTCGTTTGGGGCTGGCTATCGGGTGCGACCGGAGGCGGAGAGTCTAGCTATATCGAGATCACTGGCTAGAGGTATTGAAAGCACCATAAAACCTACAGGTAGGCGCATATCCCCTGTGGGAGCTGGCTTGCCTGCGAGGGCTGCGTGTCAGTCGCTGCATCTGTTACTGCACCACCGCCTTCGCAGGCAAGCCAGCTCCCACATTTGATCTCCATCGGGTTTGAGAAAGGGGTGGGTTAGGTCCACCAGTAGCGCACGAGATGAAAGAAGATCGGCGCCGCAAAGCACACCGAATCCAGCCGATCCAGCATCCCGCCGTGCCCTTCGATCATGTGGCCCCAGTCTTTCACCCCGCGGTCACGCTTGATCGCCGACATCACAATCCCTCCCGCAAACCCCAGCAGGTTGATCAGCAGCGCGATCAGGAATGATTGCCAGGGATTGAACGGTGTGGTCCACCACAGCGCTGCGCCGATCAGCGACGACAACAGGATCCCGCCGACAAAACCTTCCACGGTTTTCGACGGTGACAGGTTGGGCGCGATCTTGTGTTTGCCGAACAGCTTGCCGCACACGTACTGCAGCACGTCCGACAGTTGCACCACGATCACCAGATAGGCGATCAGCAGCAGGTTACGGCCTTCGTAACCCGGTATGTCCAATGTCAGCAGCGCCGGGACGAAAGACACGCAGAACACGGCGATCATCAACCCCCATTGCACCTTCGATGCCCGTTCCAGAAAGTGCGTACTGTCGCCGCCCAGGGAGGCGAGGATCGGCAGCAGCAGGAACACGTACACCGGGATGAAGATCGAGAACAGCCCATACCAGTCGGCGTAGATCAGCAGGTATTGCAGCGGCAGGGCCAGGTAAAACGCGGCCACCAGGGCCGGGTAGTCGCTGCGCCGGGTCGGGGTGAGGGTGAGAAATTCGCGCAGGGCGTAGAACGACACCGCGTAGAACAGCAGGATCACCGCGCCGGTGCCGAGCCAGAAGGCGATGCCGATGACCACCACCATCACCCACCAGGCGTTGATGCGGGCGTTGAGGTTGTCGATAACTGCGTTGGGGCTGCCACGGGTGCGCAGCTTGAGGATCAGGCCGATCAGCGAGGCGATGACCAGGATCGCGCCGATGCCGCCAAATAACATCAGGGTTTGGCTATCCATCTCAGGAATGCTCCGGGGCAAGGGCGAGCAGGGCGTCGCGAGTGCGGGCGAGGAAGGCGGCTTTGTCTTCGCCTTCTTCCAATTGCAGGGGGGCACCGAAGCTGGTGGTGCATAACAACGGCAATGGCAATACGCGACCCTTGGGCATGACCCGGTTCAAGTTGGCTATCCACACAGGGACCAATTCGGCCTGTGGGTAACTCTTTGCCAAGTGGTACAAGCCGCTTTTGAACGGCAGCAAGCCATCCTCCAGATTGCGCGTGCCTTCGGGAAAGATTATCAACGAATCGCCGCTTTCCAGGGCCGCGAGCATGGGCATCAGTGGGTTATCCACAGGCTCTTTGCGCTCGCGGTCGATCAGCACACCATTGAATACGCGGTTGATGATGTAGCGGCGCAACGCGCTCTTGTTCCAGTAATCACTGCCGGCCACCGGGCGTGTGAACTTGCGTAGGTTCTGCGGCAGCGACGCCCACACCAGCACAAAGTCGCCGTGGCTGCTGTGGTTGGCGAAATAGATGCGCTGCACCGGCACTGGCGCGCACCCCAGCCACAGGCTGCGAGCGCCGGTGACGGTGCGGGCCATGGAGGTAATCAGCGTGGCGACCACGGGTTCGAACATGAGGATTCCTTATCCGGCAAAAGGCAGCCAAGGGCTGGCAAGGATGACGCCCAGGGTCAGCAGCGCTTGCGCGCCCAGTAGCCAGGCTTGTTTACGCAACAGTTTGAGAGCGCCGCGCCGGCGTTCGCTCCATGGCCGACCGGCTCGCTTGGGCAATTGCAGGCCAAGGGTTTGCAAGGCTTGGTCAAGGTCTGGCGTGCGGGTAACGTCGCGGGCCAGCAAGGCGAACAGATCGGCGTCAAAGGCCACCCGTAGCGCCCAGTATTTTTGCAGCAGGCCCAGCACGATCATCCACAGGGCCAGCAGCAGGCAGGTCGTCGAAATACTGGCCAACAACAGTTGGGCAAGGCCGAACAGTACGCCGAGCAACGTCAGGCCTGTGGATAACTGATCCAGGGAACGGCCACGACGTAGCAGGCTGGCGACTACCTGGAGTTCCATATCAGCGGGCATAATGCAAACCCTCCAACGCTTTACGGTGTGCGGGGTGCAGGACCACAGTGGCCCGTGCTGTACGAATAATAGCCAGTGCTTGGTCAACCGTTGCGGCGCGCCCGGTGGTCAGCAGCCAGGCGGCGACGGCAGTCGCGCTACGGGAATAACCGAGGGCGCAGCACACCAGCAAGGGGCCACTCATTCGCAGACGTTCAATGGCGTGCGCGGCCTTCAGGCATTCGTCGGCTGTCGGGGTGATCAGGTCCAGTACCGGCACGCAGGCATAAGCACGGCCCTGTGGATTAATCGGCAGTTCGGCACACAGATCGACAATGGCTTTGAACGGGCCTTGCTCAGAGGTTGTAGGAACACGCCCCAGCCAGACGTTATCCACAATCAGATCCGGCTGTGGATGTTTGCGTGTCCACAGCCGCGAATTGGTCCACGCCCCTGCCAAGTAAGGCGCATACAGCCAGCGAGCGGCAGGCGTCAGGCGGCCATTTGTACGTTTTTGAAAGCCCGGCGCGCCGATCACCAGGTAGTTGGCGCTGATCAAGCCGAGGGAAACTGCTGGCCACAGCAACCACAGCCAGCCGCCGCGAAGTAACAAACCCAGCGTCAGCAGTACTATCGCACCCAGCCCATAGCGAACAGCCAGGCGCCAGCGTTGGGTATCGCGCGTTAACCGGGCACTCAACAATAGGCTCGGGTGTTCCACCGGCCATAACCACACGCACAACCACCCCGCGAGGGCGCCTGTGGGTAAGTCGATAAAGTGATGTTGATAAGTAGTCAGCACCGAGATGCCGATCAGCGCAAACCAGCCATGCACCACCCAGCGCCAAATCCCCTGGGTGTGCCGCTGATACATGACCCACAGGATCACCAGCAGCGCGATATGCAGTGAAGGCGCCTGGTTGAACGGTTTGTCGAAACCGGCCAGCACGGCGAACAGCCAGCCGAACACACCGTCCAGTTCCGGTCGCTCGAAGGTGAAGCGCAATGGCCAGATCAGGAAGCAACTCACGGCAATCACCTGCGCACTCAGCAGGCGCAGTGCATGTTGTTTCAACTCATGCCGTGTATTGGGCAGCAGCAGGGAGAAGCCGTAGAGCAGGTCGATGGACCAGTAGGGCACGATGGTCCAGGCCCAGAACGGCATGTGTGTTTCCCAGCCGAACACCAGGGTGCCGACGTCGCTGCGCTGGCTGGTGACCCAGGTGGCAAAGCCATAGGTGCTGAAAAACAGCGGCGCCAACAGCAGCAGCCAGAGCACCGCAGGTTTCAATAAACCGGGCTCGCGCATGTTCAGATCTTCTGTGCCAGGGACACGGTGAAAATGCCCCACTCATCCACGCGCTGGGTGATCTTGCGAAAGCCCGCCGCTTCGACGAGTTGGTCCATTTCCGCCTGGCTGCGCCGGCGCATCACCCAGGCCTGGCCCTGCCGGTGGCTGGTGAGCGCACGGGCAATCAGCTCCAACTGCGGGTGCCACGGCTGCCCGGTGTAGACAAGGTAACCACCTGGCTCCACGGCTTCGGCCAAGCCCGCCAGCGAGCCGCCGACCATGGCGTTATCGGCGAACAATTCGTACAGGCCGGATACCACGGCCAGCGTCGGCTTAGGGGCCAGGGCAGCCAGGTCAGCGCGGTCGAACGCATCGCCTTTGACGAACTGGGCGATGTCCCCCAGGCCCTTCTCGCGAATCAGCGCGCCACCGTCGCGCACGTTGATGTCGCTGTAGTCGCGCAGCAGGATCGATTCCGGCAGCGGCGATACGCCTTGCAAGGCTTCCAGGATGTAGCGGCCGTGGCCGGCGGCGATGTCGACAATGCGCACTTCGCGTTGGTCATCACGCAGCTTGGCCATGGCCAGGCGCAGCAGTTCCTCGACATTAAGCTTGCGCTGGCGAATACCGCGCCAGCCGATGGAATTGAGGTAGTTGGTATCGATCATCCGCCCCAGCCCGCCCTTGCCGGTAGGCTTATTGCGATACACGTAGTCCAGGGTGCTGCCGGAATCGAAGCCGGTGTCGAAGCCCAGCTTCACCCCATCCGACAGGTTCTTGCCCAGGCCCATGCTGGCGCGGGTCATGCGCCAGTACAGGTCGCGCAGTGAATTGCGTGGCAACGGCGCGGCGAGGGATTCGGATTCGGCGCACGTGGCGCCAAGTTTGTCGGCGTCCAGTAGAGAAGCGCGGTCCAGCGGGTGCGCGAAGTTCTGCAAGATAAAGCGCTTGGCGCTGGTCACAGCCACGGCGCGATCACGTTCGCCGAGGGTGTCGTGGAAAAAGCCGGGGAGGATATGCAGCTCTTTTTTCAGGCTGCCGAGGCGGTCGAAAAATTGCTGCTGGGGTTTGCGGTGCACCACAAAATCGGAGCCGGAGATAAGCAGCTGGGTCGGCACTTGGATCGCCTGGGCATCGGCTACAACCCGGTCGGCGGCTTCGTACAGGCCCAGCAGCACATTCACCGAGATGGCCTTGGTGATCAAGGGGTCGCTGTCGTAGGACGCCACCCGTTCCGGATCATGGCTGAGGAACTTGGCCTTGACGTAACTGTTGACGAAAAAGTTGCCACGAAACTTGCGCATCAGTGCCAGGCCCGGGCGGGCGAGGGGCACATACAGCTTGACCTTGAAGGCTGGCGAGGCGAGCACCAGGGCGCGGATTTTTGGCGCGTAATCATGAACCCAGGTGGCCGCAATCACCGCGCCGACGCTTTGGGCGATGACGGCGATGTCTTCCTCTTCGATGCTGTAGGTGGCATTGATGTGATCACAGAACGTCTGCACGTCGCGGGCGCTGGTGGCAAAGCTGGGGCTGTCACCGCGCTCGCCTGGGGATTGGCCGTGGCCACGGGCGTCCCAGGCGAAGAAGTCGAATTCAGGCAGGCCCAGTTCATCCACCAGGTGGGCAATACGCCCCGAATGCTCATGGCCGCGATGGAACAACAGGATCGCCTTGCGCGGCCCGGCGCCTGCCGTGGCCGGCCAGTGCCGGTAGAAAAGCTCGACGCCATCATGGGTACTGAAGGTGTGCTCTTGCTGTTCGCGCATCGCAAAATCCTTATGCAGAAGGGAGAGATTGTTGTTCTTTGAGGCCCTGACGCACCCGGTTGACCAAGGTATAGGCGAGCAGGGCGGCCACCAGCCACATCACCGCCTCGACCCAACCGGCGCCGAGCCAGCCCAGCGCCACGCCAGTGGCCAACACACCGAGTACGAACGCCCGATCACTCTTGCCCATGGGCCCGTCATAACGGCGCGACGCGCCCACCATCGGCCCCAGCACCCCGGCGTATTCGCTGAATACCGCCAGCAGCGTCACCAGCAGCACCGGCGCCAGGCTCACATCGGGGATCAATGCAAAGGGCAGGATCAGCGCGCTATCGGCGATCACGTCGCACAATTCATTGAGGTAAGCACCGAGGCGCGACTGTTGGCCGAATTCCCGGGCCAGCATGCCATCGATGGCATTGAGCGCCATGCGCACAATCATCCACAGCGGGATCAGTGCAAACAGCCAGAGGTGTTGGGCAAAGCCCGCGATCAACAGCCCCACCAGCAGGGAAACAACCCCGGCCAGCACGGTGATCTGGTTGGCGGTGGTGCCGTTGTCATAAAGGCGCTGCACGAGAGGCCGCAGCAGGTTTTGAAAACGCGGTTTGAGTTGGTAGATGGAAATCATGGGGGTGGCGCTTCCTTGTCCGTGAACCCGCGAAAAACTGTTTTGGAGTGTGCCGACTAATCGCAGCCGACACCAGTGATGGCTCGTGTTTATAGGGGGTTAGTCACAATCAGAAGAACACCATCAGAACAAATGTGGGAGGGGGCTTGCCCCCGATTGCGGTGTACCAGTAACTAATCAGTCGGTTGACACACTGCTATCGGGGGCAAGCCCCCTCCCACAAGGGATTCAGGGTGAATTCAAAAGCGAACAAAAATTTCACGCTTCGTGTTATATCGTAACGAATTGTGTACAAGTGGGCGTTGAGCAGATGCAAGTGGATCTAGAGGCTGACGGGGCTTCGGTTGAAGGCCTCGCGCGTTTTCAGCAGGGGCTGTTCCACGCCCGTCGATTGCGCCAAGCCGGTATCGGCCTGACAACCCTGGCCCTCAGTGGTTGGATATTGGCGCTGTTCGTAGCGTTGTTTGCCCCGCTGTCGATCTGGCCGGTGGTATTGATCAACTGCGCGTCGGCCTTGCTGCTGCTGGTGGCCGGTTTGCAATCGGCCTGGTGGGTGGCCGATTGGCGTGCCCAGGCGTTGGAAGCGCCGAGCGGTGAAGCGGTCGAACAATCCATCGAGCCCACTCCCTGGCATAAAGGCCTGATCAACCGGTTCGGCAACGGCCTGTTGGCGCAGATTGGCGCGCCGGTGCTGTGGTTGGGCGGCTGGTCGCTGTTGGCGCTGGTCAGCATCCTGCAGTTCTGGAACCTGGGCTTGCCCGCTGCTGCCATCGGGCAATCGGCAAGTATTGGCGCAGCGCTCGCTTTGGCCCTGGCGTTTGGCCTGCTGGTATTCGAACGCCGCCTGGCCCAGGAAACCGCTGCCCAATGGCCGGAAGCCTCACAGTTGGCGCAGTTGAGCCGGATGGCAATTATCTGTCTGGTGCTCAGCGCGATCTGCCTGCTGTTTGCCAATGCGGAGTCGGTCTGGCCGCTGCGCCTGGCCACTCTCATCGGGCTGTTGCCAGCGTTGGTAGCGTTGGAGTTCCTGCTCAGGGGCGTGCTGTCGCTGTTCAGCCCGCGTCAGCCGCGCCTTGAGCCGCGCTTGATGGCGCAGAGTTTCATTGCCGGCCTGCTGCGTTGGCCGCCTCAGCCCTTGCTGGCGTTGCAGCATGAGTTGCACAACCGCTTTGGCATCGA
This sequence comes from Pseudomonas sp. FSL W5-0203, assembly GCF_001896155.1. Lineage (NCBI taxonomy): Bacteria > Pseudomonadati > Pseudomonadota > Gammaproteobacteria > Pseudomonadales > Pseudomonadaceae > Pseudomonas > Pseudomonas sp. FSL W5-0203. The sequence goes on along the minus strand of NZ_MPOR01000010.1, from coordinate 17,540 downwards.
CCTGCGCCAGATCTGGGCCTTTACATACATGCGCCGGGCGTTTTTCCCGGTGTTGCTGGTGGTGCTGGCGGTAGGTTGGGCGCTGACCGGTCTGCATGAAGTGCCCCTGCAAGGCCGTGGGATTTACGAGCGTTTTGGTAAACCGGTCGAGGTGTTCGGCCCCGGCCTGCATGCCGGTTTGCCGTGGCCGTTGGGCCGCGTGCTGAACGTGGAAAACGGCGTGGTGCATGAGCTGGCGACCAGCGTCAGTGACGCCGCCACACCGCAGCTGGCCGCCGCCGAAGGCCCGGCGCCGTTGATCGCCAACCGCCTGTGGGACGCCAGCCATGTGAATGACAAATCCCAGGTTATTGCCAGCAGCAGCGGCGACAAGCAGGGCTTCCAGATCGTCAACATGGACGTGCGCTTTGTCTACCGCATCGGCCTCACCGATCAGGCCGCGCTTGCCGCCACCTACAACAGCGCGGATATCCCGACCCTGATCCGCAGCACCGCCAGCCGCATCCTGGTGCACGATTTTGCCTCGCGCACCCTGGATGAATTGCTCGGGGAAGAGCGCACCAGCCTCGCGGACGAGATTGGTCGCAGCGTGCAAGCCGACCTGCAAACCCTCGACAGCGGAGTGGAAATCCTCGCCACGGTGGTCGAGGCGATCCACCCGCCGGCCGGTGCCGCCAATGCTTATCACGGTGTGCAGGCCGCGCAGATCGGCGCCCAGGCGCTGATCGCCCGTGAACGCGGTGCAGCCAGCGAACAGACCAACCAGGCGCTGCTTCAAGCCAGTACCGCCCGCGATCAGGCCCAGGCCAGTGCCCGCGAAGTGAATGCCGGCGCCCAAGCAGCGAACCTGCGCTTTGCCGCCGAACAAAAGGCCTACGCCGCTGCGGGCCAAGCCTTCGTGCTGGAACAGTACCTGGGCCAACTGAGCCAGGGCCTGGCCCAGGCCAAGCTGCTTATTCTGGATCATCGTTTGGGTGCCGACAGTGCGCCGACGATCGATCTGCGTTCTTTTACCTTGCCCGCCGACCCGTCGGCGCCGCGCAAAGCCGTTCAATAAGGAGTCTGTCTGTTGAGCGCTCATTCCCACGATCATGATCACGGTCATCACCACCATCACGGCCACCACCATCACCATCACGGCGATGAGCAGGCGGCCGGGCCTTTTCCCTGGCGTCGCATGGCGTGGGCGGTGTTGCTGGTGCTGTTTGCCATGGCAGCGGCAAGCCTGGTGCAAGTGCGTTCCGGTGAGGCCACGGTGATTACCCGCTTCGGCAACCCGGCGCGCGTGCTGCTGGAGCCGGGCCTGGGCTGGCGCTGGCCGGCACCGTTCGAAGCGGCGATCCCGGTGGACCTGCGTCTGCGCACCACCTCCAGCGGCCTGCAGGATGTGGGCACCCGCGATGGCTTGCGGATTATTGTGCAGGCCTATGTGGCGTGGCAGGTGCAGGGCGATGCCGACAACGTGCAGCGCTTTATGCGTGCGGTGCAGAACCAGCCGGATGAGGCGGCGCGGCAGATTCGTACCTTTGTCGGCTCGGCGCTGGAAACCACGGCGGCCAGTTTTGACCTGTCCAGCTTGATCAACACCGACGCCAACCAAGTGCGCATCGCCGATTTTGAAGCGCAGTTGCGCCAGCAGATTGATCAACAATTGCTCACCACCTATGGTGTGCGCGTGGCGCAGGTCGGTATCGAGCGTTTGACGTTGCCATCGGTGACCCTCACCGCCACGGTTGACCGCATGCGCGCCGAGCGTGAAACCATCGCCACCGAACGCACCGCCGTGGGTAAGCGCGAAGCGGCGCAGATCCGCTCCGCTGCCGAGCGAGATGCGCGCATCATGCAGGCCGATGCCACCGTGAAAGCCGCCGATATCGAAGCGCAGTCGCGGGTTGAAGCCGCGCAGATTTATGGCCGCGCCTACGCTGGCAATCCGCAGCTGTACAACCTGCTGCGTTCGCTGGATACCTTGGGCACGGTGGTCACGCCGGGGACCAAGATCATCCTGCGCACCGACGCCGCGCCGTTCCGCGCCCTGGTGGATGGGCCGAAGGACCTGCAGCCATGAGCGAGCCTGAAAGCCCGGACAGCCCGTGGATCCAGGCCGGGCGCCTGACGTTCCTGGCACTGTACGCGGTCACCGTATTGGCGGCGTTGGCCTGGGCCTTTTCCAATGTGCGCCAGATCGACCCGCAGAATCGCGCCGTGGTCTTGCACTTCGGCGCCCTTGATCGCATTCAGAACGCCGGGTTGTTGCTGGCCTGGCCGCAACCTTTTGAGCAAGTCATCCTGCTGCCAGCGGCCGACCGGGTGATCGAACGCCGGGTGGAAAACCTGCTGCGTTCCGACGCGGCGTTGCAGGCCGATCGCGTGGCCAGTTTCGCCACGCCGTTAAGCGATGCCCTGGCCGGTTCCGGCTACCTGCTGACCGGTGATGCCGGGGTGGTGCAACTGGACGTGCGGGTGTTCTACAAGGTGACCGAGCCCTACGCCTTTGTGTTGCAGGGCGACCACGTGCTGCCTGCCCTGGATCGGCTGGTGACACGCAGCGCCGTGGCCCTCACCGCAGCGCGGGATCTGGACACCATCCTGGTAGCCCGCCCGGAACTGATCGGCAGCGACAATGGCGCCGCCGAACGGCGTGAGCGGCTGCGCGGCGACCTGGTGCAAGGCATCAACAAACGCCTGGCGGAGTTGGCGGCCAGCGGCTTGGGGCTGGGTATCGAAGCCACCCGCGTCGATGTGCAATCGAGCCTGCCTGGGCCTGCGGTAAATGCATTTAACGCGGTACTGACCGCTAGCCAGCAGGCTGATAAAGCCGTGGCCAACGCCCGCACTGAAGCGGAAAAACTCACCCAGACCGCCAACCAGGAAGCTGATCGCCAGGTGCAAGTCGCCCATGCCCAGGCCAGTGAGCGCTTGGCCAATGCCCAGGCGCAGACCGCTACCGTTGCCAGCCTGGCCCAGGTCAAAGATCCCGGTTTGCTGTTGCGTCTGTACCGTGAACGCTTGCCGAAGATTCTCGGCCAGGCCGGTTCAGTGACCACTGTCGATCCCAAAGACGACTCCCGCTTGATCATCCAGGGAGCCGAACAATGAGCGCACCCATGCTGACCTCTGCCGAACAGCGCAGCGCTGCCCGGCAATTGACCTTGGCGATGCTCGCCCTGGGCTTGCTCGTGCTGGGCCTGGTGTGGCGCTGGCTCGCGCCGGACCAGAGCGGCGTCAGCCAGCTGCTGCTGGGCGTGGCTTCGCTGCTGGTGGCGGTGCCGGTGATGCGTTCGGCCTGGTACAGCCTGCGCTTTCCGAGCCTGCACGGCATCACCGATCAATTGATCGCCCTGGCCATGCTCGGCGCCTGGGCCACCGGTGATCTGCTCACCGCCGCGTTGCTGCCGATCATCATGATCTTCGGCCATGTGCTGGAAGAGCGCAGCGTGATTGGCTCCCAGGAAGCGATCCATGCCCTGGGCAAACTCACCCGCAGCCATGCACGCCTGGTGCAGGCGGACGGCAGCATCACCGAAGTGGATAACGGCACCTTGAACACCGGCGATATCGTCGAAGTGCGTGCCGGTGACCGCGTGCCGGCCGATGGCGTGGTGTTGTCCGGCCAGGCGAGCCTGGACACGGCGCCGATCACCGGCGAGTCGGTGCCGTTGGAAGCCAGCGTGGGCGTGCAGGTGTTTGGTGGGGCGATCAACCTCGATGGCCTGCTGCGCCTTGAGGTCACGCGCACCGGTAACGAATCGACGTTGGGCAAAGTTATTGCGCTGATGCAGAACGCCGAGCGGTCCAAGCCACCGATCACCCGGCTGCTGGAGCGTTATGCCGGCAGCTACATGGTGCTGGTGTTGCTGCTGGCGGCCGTCACCTGGTTTGTCACCAATGACGCCCAGGCGATGCTCGCGGTGCTCGTGGCTGCGTGCCCCTGTGCCTTGGTGCTGTCGGCACCGGCCACGGCGATTGCCGGGATTGCCGTGGCGGCGCGCCATGGCATCCTGATTCGCAGCTCGGCGTTCCTCGAAGAACTGGCCGACCTGACATCACTGGTGGTCGACAAGACCGGCACCCTGACCTTTGGCACCCTGCGCTTGCAGTCCATCGAGACTACCGCGCCGGATCGCCAAAAGCTGCTGAACCTGGCGGCCAGCCTTGGTTCGGCAAGCAGTCACCCGGTCAGCCGAGCGTTGGCGGGGTTGGCGAGCCAGGAGCAGATGCGGGTGCTTAGCGACATCCGCGAGCGTCAGGGCCTGGGCGTGGTCGCCCAGACCGAGCAGGGCGAAGCGGCGCTAGGGCGGCCGGAGTTATTTGAACAGTTGGGCATCGTCACCACCGCCGTGCCCGCCCATGATGGCCCGATTGCCGGGCTGGCGTTGAACGGCGAGTTCCTCGCCTGGCTGCTGTTGGCCGACAGCGTCAAACCCGAAGCGCGCCAGGCCCTGCAAGAGCTGCGTGACTTGGGCCTGGGCCGCCAACTGCTGCTGACCGGCGACCGCCAAAGCGTGGCCGACAGCCTGGCGCTGGACGTGGGCATCAGTGATGTCGAAGCCCAAGCGCTGCCGGAAGACAAGCTCAACCGCGTGCTGGGCGAAATCAGCAGTGGCTTCCGGCCAATGGTGGTGGGCGATGGCATCAACGACTCCCTGGCGCTCAAGGCCGGCGTGGTCGGCGTGGCCATGGGCGCGGGCGGTGCCGACATCGCCCTGGCCTCGGCGGACGTGGTGCTGATCGGCAGCGACTTGCGCCGCTTGGGCACCTGTGTGCGCTTGAGTCGCCAGTGCCGGCAGACGTTGCAGGTCAATGTGATCATTGGCTTGGGCTGGACACTGGCCATCGTGGTGTTCGCCGCATTTGGCTGGCTGGGGGCGGCGGGCGCGATGATCGCGGCGGTGCTGCATAACCTCAGCACCTTGTTGGTATTGGGGAACGCCGGGCGTTTACTGCGCTTCCAGGAGCCGCTGTTGAAGCTCGACGAATAATTTCAGAAATATTTGCTCACGGCTGTAACGCCGACAGGGGGCCTCACTCTAGTGCTGTGTCGAGACTGAACAATCCGTTCAGATCGGCTCCACTACTGATCATGAGGAATACAACAATGAGCATTAAATCCGCTGCTGCTGGTGCCGCCCTCGCAATGGCCGCTGCTTCTCTGTTCGCGGGTGTGGCCACCCAGGTACAAGCGGCAGACGCCACCGTTCACTGCTACGGCGTGACCTCCTGCAAAGGCATGAACGACTGCAAAACCAAGGACCACGCGTGCAAGGGCCAGGGCGAGTGCAAAGGGATGGGCTTCAAGGCCATGACCAAATCGGCCTGTGACGCCGCTGGCGGTAAAGTCGGCGAGTAACCGGCAAACGAGTGCAACCGCGGCGGCTGCCTGCCACCGCTGCGGACACTTTGCCCTGGAGTGAGTCATGTCCGCGTCCCTTCCAAGTCTGGGTTACGGCCTGGGTTTACGCAGTGAGTACTACCACCAGATCCTTGAACAGTCGCCGGCCGTGGATTGGTTCGAAGTGATCTCCGAGAACTACCTGGTGCAGGGCGGCAAGGCCTTGTACTACCTGGATGCGATAGCCGAGCGTTACCCCTTGGTGATGCACGGTGTGTCGTTGTCCATCGGCGGGCCACATGCCCTCGATATGGATTACCTGAATCACATCAAACAGCTCGCAGAGCGCATTCAGCCGGCATGGATTTCCGATCACCTGTGCTGGAGCCGTGGCAGCGCGCACCAGTTACATGATTTGTTACCCCTGCCTTACACCGAAGAAAGCCTTTACCACGTGGCCGGCCGTGTACGTCAGGTGCAGGACGTGTTGCAGCGACCGCTGGTACTGGAAAATGTCTCCAGCTACGTGCGTTCCAAGGCGGATGAATTCACCGAGTGGGAGTTCCTCAACGCCTTGGCCCACCTGAGCGGATGCCAGTTGCTGCTGGACGTCAACAATGTCTACGTCAGCGCACGTAACCATGGTTTTGATGCCTGGACCTTCATTCGCAACCTGCCACCCGAAAGCATTCGCCAGCTGCATTTGGCAGGGCATATGGACTATGGCGACTATGTGGTCGATACCCATGACCATCCAGTGTGCGACCCGGTGTGGGCGCTGTATCAGCAGACTCTCGAACATCTGGGCCCCGTGTCGACGTTACTGGAACGCGATGACCATTTTCCACCCTTCGAAGAATTACTCACCGAGTTGAACAAAGCCCGTGAGTTGGGTGCCAGCGCCTTGGCCCGGAGAGCGTTATGCGCCTGATCGACTGGCAGTTGGCGTTTGAACAGCATCTATTATCCGAAGCGCCCCCGGCCAACAGTGGCTTTGCCGCTACCTTGCTGGGAGGGCCGACGTTGGATGTGGACACCGGCCTGGCGATTTACCACAACGCCTATCTTTCGCGACTGCAAGAGGTGCTGCGCCATGACTTCGGTGCCATCTGGTATTGGCTGGGAGATGAGCAGTTTTGCTCGCTGACCGAGGCCTACATCCGCCGTTATCCCTCGGCCCATTACAGCGTGCGTTGGTTGGGCGAGCGCTTTGCGATGTTTATCGTTGAGCATCTTATGGCTGCGCACAGTGCGCCTTTGGCTGAGTTGGCACGTCTGGAGTGGGCGTTCACCTTGGCGTTTGACGCCGCCGAAGGGGAGCCGCTGACCTTGAATGACATGGCGCATTTGGCGCCTGAAGACTGGCCCACCTTGCAGGTTGCGCTGACGCCTTCGGTGCAGCAGCTGCTTTGCCGTTTCAACACGGTGGCGATCTGGCGAGCCAGCAAGGATGAGTCGGATTTCCCCGGCAGCCAGGCGCTGGAACCGGCGCAGATTTGCCTGGTGTGGCGCAACCAGAACCGCTGCCACTACCGCAGCCTGGAAGCCGCTGAAGCCTGTGCGCTGTCGGGCATGGTGACCATGGGCTGGAATTTTTCAGAACTGTGTACTGAGCTGACGGTCACTTATTCAGAGGGGGCGTCGCTGCAAGCGGCCACTTGGCTGAAACAGTGGGTCCAGGAAGGTTTGCTCGAGCGCCGAGCGCCATAGAAGGGGAGCTATTCATTCGATAGCTTCCTACTTTGTTTGGCATGGTCTACCCTCACAGCAGACGTCTGAAACAAGGGGGGACTACTCATGCTCGCGCAACTTCCACCGGCCTTACAGAATCTTCAGCTACCGCTGCGTCTTCGACTCTGGGACGGCCATGAATTCAACTTGGGCCCTGAGCCCAGTGTCACCATCGTGGTCAAGGACCCCACGGTTGTATCCAGGCTGACCCATCCAACACTCGACTCACTGGGCGAAGCCTTCGTCGAGGGCAAGCTGGAGCTGGAAGGCTCCATCACCGAAGTGATCAGGGTATGTGACGAGTTGAGTCACGCTTTGGTCGATGACGACGAGGAGAGTCGTCCGGTGCGCTCGATTCACGATAAGGCCACCGACGCGGCGGCCATTTCCTACCATTACGACCTGTCCAACGAGTTCTACCAGCTATGGCTGGACCAGGACATGGCCTACTCCTGCGGTTATTTCGAAACCGGCAGCGAGTCGATCGATCAGGCCCAACAAGACAAATTCCGCCACCTGTGCCGCAAGTTGCGGCTGCAGCCGGGTGAGTATCTGCTCGATGTGGGCTGCGGCTGGGGCGGGCTGGCGCGTTATGCCGCACGTGAGTTCGGGGTCAAGGTGTTCGGCATCACCTTGAGCAAGGAACAACTGGCGCTGGCCAAGGAGCGGGTGAAAGCCGAAGGCCTGGAAGACCAGGTCGACCTGCAATTACTCGACTACCGCGACCTGCCCCAGGACGGTCGTTTCGACAAAGTCGTGAGCGTGGGCATGTTCGAACACGTCGGCCACGCCAACCTGGCGCAATACTGCCGGACCCTGTTCGGCGCAGTGCGTGAAGGCGGCCTGGTGATGAACCATGGCATCACCGCCAAGCACACCGACGGCCGCCCCGTAGGCCGTGGAGCCGGCGAGTTTATCGAGCGCTACGTGTTCCCTAATGGTGAACTGCCGCACCTGGCCATGATGACCGCCGAGATCAGCGAAGCAGGGCTGGAAGTGGTCGATGTCGAAAGCCTGCGTATGCATTACGCCCGCACATTGGACCATTGGAGCGAACGCCTGGAAGACAACCTGGAAGCAGCGGCGAAGATGGTGCCAGAGCAGGCGCTACGCATCTGGCGGCTGTACCTGGCCGGTTGCGCTTATGCATTTGCCCGTGGCTGGATCAACCTGCACCAGATACTGGCAGTGAAACCCCATGCTGATGGCGGGCATGAACTGCCGTGGACGCGGGAAGATCTCTACCGTTGACCACCAGGCACTGAAGCTCAAAACTGTGGGAGCTGGCTTGCCTGCGATAGCGTTGTATCAGGACCGGATGAGTCGACTGAAACACCGCTATCGCAGGCAAGCCAGCTCCCACATTGGTTTTGTATTGGCGGTTAGAGGATGGGTGAGATCAGGCGTGCAATGCGCATCCCCAGTTGTTGCAGGCGACGGGTCTCGCGGCTTTCTTCCTGGCTGACTTCATGGGCCAGGGCAAAGTCATCCAGCAACATTTGTTCAACCTGGCTGGCGAAGGCTTCATCCACCGTCAGCAGCATCACTTCAAAATTCAGCCGGAACGAACGGTTGTCCATGTTGGCGCTGCCAATGGCGCTGATTTCGCTGTCTACCAACACCACCTTCTGATGCAAAAAGCCCGGTGTGTAGCGAAACACTCGCACGCCTGCTCGCACCGCTTCGTTGGCGTACAGGCTGGATGCGGCATATACGATGCGGTGGTCGGGCCGTGACGGCAGCAGCAGGCGCACATCGACTCCGCGCAATACCGCCAGGCGCAGGGCGGCAAACACCGCCTCGTCGGGGATGAAATAGGGGCTGGTGATCCACACCCGCTTGGTCGCGGCATGGATGGCCTCGACGAAAAACAGCGAGCAGGTTTCATAAGGGTCCGCTGGCCCACTGGCAAGCAACTGGCAGAGCACGCCGTCTTCCGGGTAGGCGTCCGGCAGGATCAGCGGCGGCAGTTCCCGTGCGGCCCAGAACCAGTCCTCGGCAAACGACTCCTGCAGGCATGCCACCACTGGGCCTGCGACCTGCACATGGGTATCGCGCCATGGCGCCAGCGGCGGTTTTTTACCCAGGTATTCATCGCCTACGTTATGCCCGCCGACAAAACCGGTGATGCCGTCCACCACGACGATCTTGCGATGGTTACGGAAGTTGACCTGGAAGCGATTAAGCCAGCCACTGCGGGTGGCGAATGCCTTGACCTGCACGCCAGCGTCACGCAGCGCTTGCACATAACGATGGGGCAGGGCGTGACTGCCGATGCGGTCGTACAGCACATAAATGGCCACGCCCTGAGCGGCTTTTTCCCTCAACAGGGCCTGCAATTGACGGCCCAGTTCGTCATCGTGAATGATGAAAAACTGGAACAGCACGGCGGTCTTTGCGTGACGGATAGCCTCGAAGATCGCGCCGAACGTGGCATCGCCATTGATCAACAGGCGCACTTCGTTGTTGGCCAGGCACGGCATGCGGCCCAGCTTGGGCATGGCGCGCAAGGAGGCATAGGCGCTGGAATTGCGCGCCGCGAGCGCTTCCTCCACCCAGGGGCGCCAGTTCAATTCGGTAATGGCCGTGTGCATTTCCTGGTTGGCCTGGCGACGGGCCTGGATGTACGCGTCGAACGTGCTGCGGCCGAAAATCAGGTAGGGGATCAGCGTCAGGTAGGGCATGAACATCAGTGACAACGCCCAGGCAATCGAGCCTTGTGCGGTGCGCACGGTCAGTACTGCGTGGATCGCGGCGAGCGTTCCAAGAAAGTGCAGCGTGGCAATGACGTAGGCGAGCAGGTGCGGGCCAAAGAAATCCATGAACGACGTAACTCCAGGCAGTCCAGTGCGTAACAGACCATGAACGGCTGTGAATGTCGCTATTTTATTTGCCATGCAACACTGGCTGCTTTGCGACGTCTAACGCCCACAATTACCCAGGAGTTACCCGATGAATGCTCGTCTGCTTGGTTTGGCCATGGTTGTTGGTTTGTCGCTGCCTGTGGCGGCACAGGCGCAGATGCTGGCGCCGGGCTTGTGGGAATTGACCACCAGCAATATGAAAGTCGATAACCAGGACCTGCCGGACTTGTCGCTGATCCTCGGTCAACTCAAGCAACAGATGACCCCTGAACAGCGCGCCATGCTCGAAAAACAAGGCATTAACATGGCCGGTAAAGGCGTACAGGTGTGCCTGACCCCGGCCCAGGTGGCCTCCGATTCGATCCCCCTGACCGACCCTCAATCGGGCTGCAAACAGGAAGTCACCGACAAGAGCGGCAACCAGTGGAAGTTCCGCTTCAGTTGCCCGAAAGCCCAGGGCACTGGGGTGGCAACGTTTCAGAGCCAGAAAGAATTCACCACCAGCGTCAACGGTACCTTCAATGCCACCGGGATCCAGCAGAAGGGTAGCCTGGACAGCCACGCTCAGTGGCTGGGCAACGATTGCGGTTCAGTCAAACCCCGCGCCTAACGCCCAAACTGCAGGGGCAAGCCCTGGCAACTGTTGACCACCTGGCCGTTGTGCCAGGCCAGGTGGCCGCTGACCAGTGTGGTACTCACGCTGTGGCGAAAGCTGCGTTCTGCAAAGGGTGTCCAGCCGCAGCGGGCGAGAATAGGCTGGCTGTTGACCGGCTTGCCGGCAGGCTCCGGTTTGATCAGTACCAGGTCGGCCCAGTAGCCTTCGCGCACGTAGCCGCGATCAGCGATGGCAAACAGGTCGGCCACGCGGTGGCTGGTCTTGGCTACCAGAGTGGTCAAGGGCAAATGCCCGTCGGCCACCAACTCCAGTAACGCCGGCAGGGCATGCTGCACCAGAGGCAAGCCCGAGGGCGCTTGCCGATAGCCCAACTGTTTTTGCGCCCAGGTATGCGGCGCATGGTCGGTGCCAATCACATCCAGACGATCACTCAATAATGCCAGGCGCAGCGCGTCGCGGTCGGTGCGGGTCTTGATCGCCGGGTTGCATTTGATCTGGTGGCCGAGGTGGTGGTAATCGCGGTCATCGAACAGCAGGTGGTGCAGGCAGACCTCGGCGGTGATGTGCTTGTCGGCCAGGGGCTTGTCTTCGAACAACGCCAGTTCCCGCGCGGTGGTCAGGTGCAACACATGCAGGCGCGTGCCATGGCGTTTGGCCAATTCCACGGCAAACGATGACGAGCGATAACAGGCCTCGGCATCGCGGATCAGCGGGTGGGCGACTGCGGGAATATGCTCGCCGAAGCGTTCGCGCAGGCGTTGCTCGTTGGCCAGGATGCTGGGCGTGTGTTCGCAGTGAGCGAGCAGGATGGTCGGCACCTCGGCAAACAGGCGCTCCAGAACGCGTGGGTCGTCCACCAGCATATTGCCGGTGGATGCGCCCATGAACACTTTGACTCCAGCCACTTCACGAGGAGCGAGGGCCGCGACGGTGTCGAGGTTGTCGTTGCTCACGCCAAAATGAAAGCCGTAGTTGGCCACTGAATGCAGTGCGGCACGGCGCTTTTTATCGGCCAGGGCTTCCAGGTTCAAGGTGGCCGGGTGAGTGTTGGGCATATCCATGAAGCTGGTGATACCACCGGCCACCGCCGCGCGGGATTCGCTGTAGAAGCTGCCTTTTTCCGGCGCGCCGGGTTCGCGAAAATGCACCTGGTCGTCGATCATCCCTGGCAGTAGCCACTGGCCGTTGGCATCGATTTCCACCGGTTCGTTATCGCCTTGAATGCTGGCGGCAATCTTCTCGATACGACCATTAGCGATCAGTACGTCGGCGTCGAATACCTGGCCTTCGTTGACCAGGCGGGCGTTGCGGATCAGCAGGCGGCTCATGGTTCAGAACTCGTTTTGCAGGGCTTTGTAGCCGCGCACCAGGTCGACGTTAGTGCGTGCCACGTCTTCGGAAAACTCCGAGGCGCTGACACTCACCGGTGGGAATTGCGACAAGTCGGTGTTGGGGCCGATACGCGTGGTGGAGGGCACGTAGAAAGCGGCGGGCAGGTCGCGGCCGTCGACCACCGAGTTGTGGCGCACCACGCACCCATCGCCGACGGCGCAATTGAACAGCACACTGTTGAAGCCAATAAACACGCGGTCGCCCACCGTGCAGGGGCCGTGGACGATGGAGCGATGAGCGATGGAGGTGAATTCGCCGATGGTCACTGCTGCGCCGGATTTGGAGTGGATGACCACGCCGTCCTGGATGTTGGAGTTGGCGCCGATGGTGATCGGGTCCATGGCGCCGCTGGCATCCACTTCGTCGGCGCGGATCACGGCGTAAGGGCCGACGAACACGTTCTCACCGATGATGACTTTGCCGCAGATGATCGCGGTCTTGTCGACGTAGGCCGATTCGGCAATCACCGGCAGGTCGCCGGAAGGATTTTTGCGGATCATGGCTGGCTCAGTGCGGCGCACAGGGTGTTGAGGTTGTATTCGAACAGCCCGATAAAGGTGCTGGCCGGGCCTTCTGCGGCGAGGGCGTCGGAGTACAGCGTGCCGCCGATCTGTGCGCCGCTTTCGTCAGCGATCTGCTTGAGCAGGCGCGAGTCTTTGATGTTTTCCATGAACACGGCTTTGACCTTGTCCTTGCGAATCTGGGTGATCAGTGCGGCAACTTCAGCGGCCGAAGGGTCACGTTCAGTGGACAAGCCCTGGGGCGCGAGGAACTGGATGCCATAGGCCTGGCCCAGGTAGCCGAAGGCGTCATGGGAGGTGACGATGCGGCGGTTACCCGGTGGCAGGGCGCCGAACTTGGCCTTGGCCTCTTCCAGCAGGCTATGGATTTGTTTGAGGTAGGCCTGGCTGTTGCGCAGGTAGGCGGTCTTGTTGGCCGGGTCGGCGGTCACCAAGGCCTTGGTGATGTTGCTCACATAAATCTCGGCATTGGCCAGGTTGTGCCAGGCGTGCGGGTCGGGAATGGTTTCGCCATCCTCGTCCATGGTGTGGGAAATCACGCCTTTGCTGGCGGTGACCACCGTTGCCTTGGTTTCGGTGCTGGTGACCAGGCGGTCCAGCCACGGCTCGAAACCGAGGCCGTTCTTGATGATGACCTTGGCCTTGAGCAGTGCCTTGGCGTTGTCCGGCGTGGGTTCATAGGTATGGGCGTCGGCGTCCGGGCCGACCATGTTGCTGATCTGGATATGCTCGCCACCGATCTGGTGGGTAATGTCATCGAGAATACTGAAGCTGGTGACCACTTGCAGTTTGTCGGCGGCGTGGGCCATCGAAAGCGGCAGCAGCAGGCTGAACAGCACGAATAGAGCGCGCATCGGGAAACACCTCATTGGGATGTGAGCAAAGGCGGGCGGCGCAACAAACCGTGCACCGGACCGAACACCACGGACAACAAATACCCAGCGCCCGCCACCAGCACGATCGCCGGGCCGCTGGGCAGTGAGTAGTAGAACGACAGCAGCAGACCCAACCACACCGACAGGCAGCCCAGCAGTGCCGATACCGCGATCAGTACTGGCAGGCGTCGACTCCAGAAGCGTGAGGCAATGGCCGGCAACATCATCAAGCCGACCACCATCAACGCGCCGATGGCCTGGAAACCAATCACCAGGTTCAGCACCACCAGGGTCAGGAACACGCCATGGGCGAGGGGGCCGAGGCGGCTGACGGTTTGCAGGAACAGCGGGTCGAGGGTGTCCAGCAGCAGCGGTTTGTAGATCAGCGCCATGGCGATCAGGCTGAAACCCGAGACCCATAGCATGCCGGTCAGTGTGGTTTGATCCACGGCCAGGGCGGAGCCGAACAGCAGGTGCAGCAGGTCCAGACGCTTGCCGGCAAGGCCCAGGATCAGCACGCCGGCGGCCAAAGAGATGGGGTAGATGGCGGCGAGGCTGGCGTCTTCGCGCAGGCCGGTGCGGCGAGTGATCCACGCGGCCAGGCCGGCCATGCTCAGGCCCGCACCCAGGCCACCGAGGGTCAGCGCGGGCAGGCTCAGGCCGGCGAACCAGAAACCCAGGGCGGCACCGGGCAGGATGCCGTGGGCCACCGCATCACCGATCAGGCTCATGCGCCGCAGGATCAGAAACACTCCTAGCGGCGCGGTGCTGCAAGCCAGTACCAAACCGCCGAGGAGTGCGCGGCGCATAAAGACGAACTCATGAAACGGCATCCATAAGTGGGCAGTGAAGTGCATTCAGGCCACCTGCATCTGCGGTTGCGGGCGGATCAGCTCTTTGCTGGGGCCGAATACGCAGCCGGTGTTTTTGATCTGCAGTACGTGCTGGGTGTGGTGACGCACGGAGGCCAGGTCATGGCAGACGATCACCAGGGTGCGGCCTTCGTTGTGCCAGGCGTGGATGTGTTTCCAGCACAGCGCCTGGCCATCCTCGTCGAGAGCTGCGTGAGGTTCGTCGAGCAGCAGGACGGGTGCGTCGGCCAGGCTCATGCGTGCCAGCAGGGCGCGCTGCAATTCGCCGCCGGACAATGCCATCAACGGTCGGTGTTCCAAGCCAGTCAGGCACCAGTCTTCGAGTACCGCTTGCAGGCGTTGGCTGCGTTGTTGCGGGGTGTGTTGGATGCCCCAGAAACCGGCAGCGACCAGCTCTTGCAGGCTGATGGGGAACTGGCGGTCCAAGTGTTGCTGCTGGGGCAAGAAGGCCAGGCCGCCACGGCGTGGAACATCCACAATGACCTTTCCCGCCAGCGGTTTTTGCAGGCCGGCAATGACCTTGAGCAGGCTGCTTTTGCCTGTGCCATTGGCGCCGATGATGCCGGTGAGGCTGCCTTTTTCCAGGGTCAAATCCAGTGCCGGGGTGAGCGGTTGCCCGGGGGCACCCCAGCGCAAAGAGTTACAGGTGATCATGCAAAGTCTCTCGTCCAGCGGCTTTCAGCCACGGCATCGTGCGCGTGCAGGCTTTCGGCGTGGATCACTTGGAGGTGGAAGGCTTTGATGGCATCCGAGCGTTTCAAGGCGAGGTTCAGGCGGCGAGCGGCGTCTTCGCAGAACATCAGGTTCTGCCCGTTGGCCAGGGCGAAGGCTTGTTCGTCTGCGCGTTTCACCGCGGTTTGTACGGCGGTGCCGAGCGCGGCTTCGGCAGCGTTGATCAAGCCGACTATCGGCAGGTCAGTACCTTGCAACTGGACGTGCAACTGCGCGCTGCTGCGCTGGCTATGGGGTGTGGCGACGATGCCGTCGGCAGTGCCGAGCCAGGCCAGCACCGCTTCATGCTGTAACGGCGTATTGGCGAAATCATCCACAAATTGCTGCTGAATCAACTGCCTGGCGAGGGCGGCGGAGCAAGGGCAGGTTGAGGAATAAGTAACGTCAATTTTTAGTTCCACGTGGAACATCTGGTTTTCCAGGCGCGCTTCGATGCTCACGGGGTAGGTTTTCCAGCCGGCTAATGGGCTGACCAGAGCAGGGCGTTTAAGCAGCAGCTGGGTGTGGATGCGCAGGTAAGCGTTCTTAGATAAACCTTCATGTGTGTCGAGAAAACGCTGCAGTACATTACGCAGCAGTGCAGATGTCAGCGGCTGTTGATCGAGCATTTCCAGAGCCAGGTACAGGCGTGACATATGAATGCCACGGGCCGTGCCGTCGTCCAGGCTTACGCCCGCATCAGCGGTGGCGGTCAGGTGTTGACCGTCAATCAGGATTGGCAAGGCGATGCCGCGCATCCCCACCCAGTCGAGTGGCAAGGCTTGGCGTGAAGCCTGCGCGGCGATATCCGGCAGAGTCAGCGCATTCATAAGCAGGTCCATCGTTGGAAATAATTCGACATGTTATAGTATAACAATACGAGCCACGATGAATTTTCTGCACCTGCCTTTGTTCAGTCACGTCGAGTAGGGATGCTCCTTTATCTGCGGTATATGCCATGCACCGACGTCAGCTCCTCAACCTGCTGCTGGTCAGCCCCTTGTTTGCCTTGCCTTTGGGGGCTCACGCCACGCAGATTCGCAATGCACGCCTGTGGCGCTCAGACGACAAGCTGCGCCTGGTGTTCGACCTCAGCGGCCCGGTGCAATACAAGACCTTTTCCCTAACCTCACCTGACCGATTGATCATCGACTTGAGTGGCGCCGGGCTCAGCGGCGACTTTTCCCAATTGGCGTTGAAGAACAGTGGGATTACCTCGATCCGTTCCGGGCATTTCGGCCAGAGCGACACGCGCATCGTGCTGGACCTGGTCGAGCCCATGCAGCTCAACAGTTTCGTGTTGCCGCCGCAGGAGGGACAAGGCCATCGCCTGGTGCTGGACTTGACCAACGCGACCCGTGCGCCCCGTCAAATCGCCGCTGAGCCAGCACCCTTGGTGGCGCCGGTAGACAAGGCGCATCCCAAGCGCGACATCATCGTGGTGGTCGACCCCGGCCATGGCGGCAAAGACCCCGGCGCCATCGGCTCCAAGGGCCAGCGCGAAAAAGATGTGGTGCTGTCCATCGCCCAGTTACTGGCTAAACGCTTGAAACGCGAAAAGGGTTTTGACGTGAAACTGGTGCGCAACGACGACTTCTTCGTGCCGCTGCGCAAGCGCGTTGACATTGCCCGTCAGCACAAGGCCGATATGTTTATTTCGGTACATGCCGACGCCGCGCCACGGCTGACCGCGTCGGGCGCCTCGGTGTATGCGTTGTCTGAAGGCGGCGCCACCTCGGCCACAGCGCGTTTCATGGCCCAGCGCGAAAATGGCGCCGACTTGCTGGGCGCCACCACCTTGCTCAATCTGAAGGACAAGGACCCGATGCTGGCCGGAGTGATTCTCGACATGTCGATGAACGCGACCATCGCCTCCAGCCTGCAGTTGGGCAGCTCGGTATTGGGCAGCCTGCAAAACATCACCAGCCTGCATCAGAAACGGGTGGAGCAGGCTGGGTTCGCCGTGCTCAAGTCACCGGATGTTCCTTCGATCCTGGTGGAGACGGGATTCATTTCCAACCCTCGGGATGCCCAGCGGCTGGTGACGGCGCGCCATCAACAGGCGGTGGCGGATGGCCTTTTCGAAGGACTCAAGCGTTACTTCCAGAAGAACCCACCCATGAACAGCTACATGGCCTGGGTGCAGGCGCAGAAAAACAGCCAGGCCTAACAGCCGGTCATTCGGCTGCAGGTGAACTTGGCGCTGGCGCCCCCAGAGCTGGAAAACCGATTGATGGTGGTCCAGCCTACGCGCCGCGTGTAGCCAACCCACGCCTCGCCATCCGATGCCAACCCGGTAAAAAACGTCAGTTGCCCATAACGGCTGTTGGTCTGCGCCCAATAGCGTTTGCCGATCACTTCGAAACCGCGCAAGTAGGTGGTGCTGCCGACGGTTGCCACGCTATAGGCATTGCCCAACGGGTCTACACACGCCAGCAGGTTTGCGCTGCGTGTGCACTTGGCCAACAGGCTGGGTGCCTGGGCGCAGGCAGGCCCGGCGGCTGCCAATAGCAGGGCGCACAGCAGGTAGGGGTTGTACGCCGGAATCCCAGAAATTTCCGTCAGCCCAGCTCCAGTCCCGCCACGAGCGCATCCAGGTCGATGAACTTGCCGTCAGTCTGGAAGG
>NZ_MPOR01000093.1:0-1096 GCF_001896155.1 Pseudomonas sp. FSL W5-0203 | reverse complement strand
CATCCAGCGGCACCGTGCAGATCGGCGCGCAGACCATGGCCTTCAAATGCGCCGCCGACAGCATCGCCAGCGGTGTGGCGGTGATTCACCAAGAGCTGCACCTGGTGCCGGAAATGAGCGTGGCCGAGAACCTGTTCCTCGGGCATTTGCCCACGCGCTTTGGTGTGGTCAACCGGAGCCTGCTGCGTAAGCAGGCCCTGGCGTGTCTCAAGGGGCTGGCCGATGAAATCGACCCCGACGAGAAACTCGGGCGCCTGTCCCTGGGCCAGCGCCAACTGGTGGAAATCGCCAAGGCGCTGTCTCGCGGCGCCAACGTGATCGCCTTTGATGAACCCACCAGCAGTTTATCGGCGCGGGAAATCGACCGCTTGATGGCGATCATCACGCGCCTGCGCGACGAGGGCAAAGTGGTGCTCTACGTGTCGCACCGTATGGAAGAAGTGTTCCGTATCTGTGACGCAGTGACGGTGTTCAAGGACGGCCGCTACGTGCGTACTTTCGAGGACATGAGCACGCTGACTCACGACCAGTTGGTGACCTGCATGGTCGGTCGCGATATTCAGGACATCTACGATTACCGCCCGCGCGAGCAAGGCGAAGTGGCGCTCAAGGTGGACGGCTTGCTCGGCCCGGGCCTGCGTGAGCCGATCAGTTTCCAGGTGCGCAAGGGCGAGATCCTGGGCCTGTTCGGGCTGGTGGGGGCGGGGCGTACCGAGCTGTTTCGCCTGCTCAGTGGGTTAGAGCGCGCCAGTGCCGGCAGCCTGGAACTGTGCGGGCACGCGCTGCAACTGCGCTCACCCCGGGACGCCATCGCCGCCGGGGTATTGCTGTGTCCGGAGGATCGCAAGAAAGAGGGCATCATCCCGCTGGGCAGCGTCGCTGAAAACATCAACATCAGCGCCCGTGGTGCCCATTCCACCTTTGGCTGGCTGTTGCGCGAAGGCTGGGAGAAAGGCAACGCCGACCGACAGATCCAGGCGATGCGGGTCAAAACGCCGAACGCGGCGCAGAAGATCCTGTACCTGTCCGGCGGCAACCAACAGAAAGCCATTCTTGGCCGCTGGCTGTCGATGCCGATGAAGGTCCTGCTGCTGGA
>NZ_MPOR01000092.1:0-1158 GCF_001896155.1 Pseudomonas sp. FSL W5-0203 | reverse complement strand
AGATGTGAGGTGAGTACTTCACCGTTGAGTTCGACCGTGGCGAGGTGGCCGCCTTTGTCGTGGTTGAAGGTGAGGCGGTTGTTGTCCGGCAGGCACAGGGTTTTCAGCTGGCCGCAGGCGTCGTAGCCGTAGCGCAGGGTGCCCCAGCCTTGGTGTTCGGCGGTGAGGCGGTTTTGGCGGTCGTATTCGTAGGCCAGCGCCCAGTGGCCGTCTTCGGCGCTGAGGAGGTTGCCTTGGCGGTCGTAGGTATAGTCGACAACGCTGGCATCGGGCAGGGTTTTTCGGACGAGGCGCCCGGCGTGGTCGCGCTGGTAGCGGGTAATGAGCTGACTGTCATCGTCGCCGTATTCGGTCTTTTCCAGCAGGTTGCCGTTGAGGTCGTAGGCGTAGGCGGTGCGCTGGCCGTCGAAGCCGGTTTCCTGGCGGATCAGGCCGTTGGGTTGGTAGTCGAGTTGGTAGGTTTCGCCGGCTTCGTTTTCGATCTCGGTGAGCAGCAGCCGGGCGTTGTCGTAGCGGTACTTGACTTGGGTACCGTTGGCGTTGAAGCAGCGGCTGATCAGGTGCAGGCCGTCGGCGTATTCGTAGCGGGTGACGTGGCCCAGTTCGTCGCGTTCGGCGATGATTTTGCCGTAGGGGTTGTAGCTGAATTCCCTACATCCACCACCGGGCTCGATCAGCTTTAGCAGACGCCCTACGGCATCCCATTGATATTGAGTTTGAGCCCCATGCTCATCCTCACGCGCAATCTGCCGGCCTAGATCGTCATATTGATAGGCCGTCACCGCGCCCATCGGGTCTTGCTCGACGGTCAGCCGGCCCTTGGCATCGTAGGATTTAAAGTGCGTGGCGCCGTCCGGATCGATGCGCTGCACCAACCGCGCCCGCTGGTCATGGACATACACCTCCTGGCTACCATCGGCGTTATGCACCGTGACACGCCCGTCATCCCCCCAGGCGTAACACGTGTCCATCTGCGAAAAACTTGCCCAATGCCGCACACAGCGCGCCGCCTTGCCCGCGCGTTCCCATTCCCAGAAGAAACTCGCGCCACCGGCCAGTTGGCGCTCAAGAATGACGTGCTGATCGTCGTACCGATAACGCTCGCTTTCACCGACAGCATTGGTCGCGCAAACCAGTCGTCCATGTTCGTCATAGGCG
>NZ_MPOR01000091.1:0-1230 GCF_001896155.1 Pseudomonas sp. FSL W5-0203 | reverse complement strand
TCACCGACACTGGTTTGCTCACGCAAGCGCGCTTCGATTTCCCCCAGTTCGATACGGAAACCGCGGATCTTCACCTGATGGTCCACACGCCCCAGGTAATCCACCACGCCATCCGGACGCCCACGGGTCAGGTCGCCGCTGCGATACACGCGACTGCCGGGCTTGCCGAACGGGTCCGGCACGAAGCGTTCGGCGGTTAACGCCGGACGCTCCAGATAACCCCGGGCCACGCCCTCGCCGCCCAGGTACAACTCGCCGGCCACGCCGATAGGTTGCAGGTTCAGCTGCGCGTCCAACACGTAGCCACTGCGGTTACCCAACAAAGTGCCGATGGGCGCGTAGACGGCGCCACATAGGTCGCCCTTGCGTGCCTTCCACAACAGCGGTGTGACCACGGTTTCCGTCGGGCCATAGCCGTTGAACAGGTACTTGGGTTTCAGCGCGCGCCACGCCAGGTCATAGCTGGCCTGGGCCACCGCATCACCGCCAAAGCAGTACACCCGCACCGCCGGCGGGTTGCCGTCGCGCTCGGCATGTTCGGCCAACTGTTGCAGGTACACCGGTGGGAACACCGCCATGGTCACGTTGTGGCGATGCATTTGCTCATAGGTGTATTCCGGCAGCCACAGGCTGTCATCACGGATCAACACGCTGGCGCCGTTGATCAGCGGGTGCATCCAGCCTTCGTGGGAGCCGTCGAAGGCGAAGGACATGAAGTGCAGTTCGCAATCGGCCGGTGAGGTTTCATAACGCTCGCCAGTGGCAATGATATGCGCCACCAGCGGGCCGTGTGACACCGCCACGCCCTTGGGCAAACCGGTGGAGCCGGAGGTGTAGATCACGTAGGCGAGGTTGTCGCCATCCAGAGCCACATCCGGTGCCGTATCGCTGTAACCGGCCCATTCTTCGGTGCGATCAATCGCCAGAGTATCCAGACCCTCGGGGACTGGCAGTTGCTGCAACGCCCGGCTGTGAGTCAGCAGCAGTTGCGCACGGCTGTCTTGCATCATGTACAGCAGGCGATCACGTGGGTATTCGATATCCAGCGGCACATACACACCGCCGGCTTTCATCACCGCCAGGAACGCCACCATGATCTCGGCACTGCGCGGCATGGCGATGGCCACCCGCACTTCCGCGCCGACGCCACGGGCGATCAAGGCATGGGCCAGGCGGTTGGCCTGGCGATCCAGTTCACCGTAAGTCAGGGTTTGCGCGTCGAATTTCACC
>NZ_MPOR01000112.1:0-285 GCF_001896155.1 Pseudomonas sp. FSL W5-0203 | reverse complement strand
GGGATCGAACCGCCGACCCTCTGCTTGTAAGGCAGATGCTCTCCCAGCTGAGCTAATCACCCTTCGTTTCGGTGTGGGCGCATCATACACCAAAAAATCGTAATGTCTTGATTTAAATGCAATTTATTTAAAAAAAGTTTAGCGCACGATTTTTTGCCATATTTCGGACAGAAAAAAACCCGCTCAATGAGCGGGCTTTCTTTGGTTACCTGGCGTTCAGCGTTCCAGGTGACCGAATATGGCGCAGCGGACGGGACTCGAACCCGCGACCCCCGGCGTGACAGG